>DATASU010000196.1:0-22287 GCA_036269095.1 Solirubrobacteraceae bacterium | reverse complement strand
AAGACCAAGACAACCAAGGTCAAGTTCGACAACCAACAGATCACGCTCGTCAGCCCGTCGCTGAACGTCTGCACGGCAGCCGGCAAGAGCATCAAAGCCACGCTCAGCTCCAGGAAGATCAAGCGCTCGAGGAAGCCCAAGCTCAAGTTCAAGCTGGCGACTTTCACCGTCGGCGGCAAGGACAAGCACACGGCCAGGCGGCTGACCGCCAAGGTGACGATCAAGCTCAGGCATCTCAAGCCGCACCGCACCGACAAGCTCAAGGTGGTCGTCCACTACAAGCTGGCGCGCAAGCACAAGAAGTCGAAGGCCGTCTCGAAGACGATCACGGTGAAGTTCAAGGTCTGCTGATCTCTCTCGGTGGCCCATGTGCGCGACACTGGCTCGACCATGGACATCGCGATACCGATCTTCGACAGGATCACGGCGCTCGACGCGATCGGGCCGTATGAGGTGCTCTCACGCCTCCCCGGCGCCACCGTCACGTTCGTGGCGCACGAGCCAGGGCCGAAGCGCACCGAGAACGGGATGCTCGCGCTGACCGCCGACCGCGCACTGTCCGACCTGCCTGAGCCCGACGTGATCGTCGTTCCCGGCGGCTCCGGCACGCGCCCGCTGGTGAACGACGCGCAGATGCTCGACTGGCTGCGCCACGCGCACGAGCACTCGACCTGGACCGCCTCCGTTTGCACTGGCTCACTGCTGCTCGCCGCCGCCGGGATTCTCAATGGTCTCAAGGCCACGACCCACTGGCTTCAGTACGACCTGCTGCGCCCCTACGGCGTCACCCCGGTCGACGAGCGCATCGTCCGCGAGGGCAAGATCATCACCGCCGCCGGTGTATCGGCCGGCATCGACATGGCATTGTTGCTCGCCGCTGAGATCGCCGGTCCCGAGATCGCCCAGGGAATCCAGCTGGGCATCGAGTACGACCCGCAACCGCCGTTCAAGGGCGGGTCGGTGCGCAACGCGCCGCCGGAGATCGTCGAGCTGGTGCGGCGCAACGCCGACGAGCTGGCCTAGCCGCCAACCGGCCTAACCCGCCCTGCCGCGCCGTTCGGCGATCAGCCGCTCGAGCATCGGCAGAACGTCGCGGCAGACGCCGGCCGGCTGCTCATGCACGAGGTCCCAGTCGTAGCGGAGCACCGTCAGCCCGTGGCCTCGCAGGGCCATGTCGTTGCGCCGGTCGCGCCGCAGCTGCGCGGGACTCGAATGCCCCGCCCTGCCATCGAGTTCGACGACGAGACCCTGGTCTGGCCAGTAGGCATCGCACTTGATGTCGTGGACGTAGAGGTTGAGCAGAGGTAGCGGCAGCCCGCGCTGGTCACAGAGCGAATAGAAGTCTTCCTCGAGGCGGCGGTTGGCGTACTTGCGTCGCGGGTCATAGGCGTCGATCGCCTCCCGCAGTGCCGCGGCGCCCTGGCGGCCGCGCCCACACGCGGCGAGCAGCGCGTCGACATCGAGCAGCTGCTGGAAGTCGAGCTGGCCGAGCGCGCGGTGGACCGCACGCGCGTCGGCGGTCGCGGCGAGGTCGACCATCGTTCTGGGGATCGATGTGGCGGGGATGCCCTTGTGGAGGTGTCGCTCGGTCGCCGGTCGGCGGCCGTAGACCTTCACGCCCTCAAGCGAGTGCTTCTGGCGCGGTGTGGTCACTTGAATCGCGGACGGCGCGAAATCGATCAGCCCCAGCCAGCGCGCCGCGGTGCCGTGGCTGAGCATCGCGCCCGGGCCGGCGTAGAGCACAGCCGCCCAAAGGCGCGCCTCCCAGCTCGGCGCATCATGGCCAACCGAAAAGACGCTGGGCAGGGAGCGCTTGAGATAGCCGCCGCATTCCCAGCCGACGATCGTCGAGGTTGCGATCCCAAGCCACCGCAGCTGGCTCCAGCAGATCATGCCGGGCTTGCTTGGCGGCGACTTCGGCAATTCGTTCCCTGTGAGTTTGGTTCGTCATTACGCAATAGAGGAGTTGAGAACCCTTCGTTGACCCCCCTGCGACCCACAACCACCACGTAAACTGCGGAACTTGCGACCATCTGACTGCCTCACGGGCGAAGAGCTCACCAGCGACCAGTTGCTCGAGCTCATCGAGCGCGCGGCCTGGATGAAGGCGAACCCGTACGACGCGAAGCCGCTCAAGGACCGCACCGTCGCGCTGATCTTCCAGCGCCATTCGACGCGCACGCGCGTGAGCTTCGAGACGGGCATCGTCGAGCTCGGCGGCCACCCGATGATCCTCAGGACCGAGGACACGCAGCTGGCGCGCGGTGAGTCGATCAGGGACACCGCCTACGTCCTCAGCAGAAACGTCGCCGCGATCGGCATCCGCACCGGACCCGACGAGCTCGTGCAGGAGCTCGCCGAGCACGCGACCGTGCCGGTGATCAACATGCTCACGCGCGACCACCATCCCTGCCAGGCGTTCGCCGATCTGCTGACGCTCAAGGAGAACTTCGGCCACCTGAGCAAACTGAAGCTCGCCTACGTCGGCGACGGCAACAACGTCGCGCGCTCGCTGGCGATCATCGGCGCGATGGCCGGCGTCAGCGTCAGCATCGCGGCCCCCGATGGCTACCAGCTCGAGCCCGTCGCCAACGCCGAGCTCACGCACGACCCCTACGAGGCCGTGAAGGACGCCAACGCGGTCTACACAGACGTCTGGGTGAGCATGAACGACGTACCCGATACCGCCGCCGCCCGCGTCGAGGCACTGCGCCCCTACCAGCTCAACGACGAGTTGCTCGCGGCCGCTGCGCCGGGCGCGATCGCCCTGCACTGCCTGCCGGCCCATCCCGGCGAGGAGATCACCGACGCGGTGCTCTACGGTGAGCGTCAGCGCATCTGGGATCAGGCGGAGAACCGCCGCCACGCCCAGAAGGCGCTGCTCGAGCTGCTCTGCGCTTAGCCCTCGGGGCTTTCGCCGCTGCTTCAAGCCCCTCACCAAAGCGCTCAGCGCCATCTACCCTCACCTAAGCCATGGACCAGACAGCCACCACCCGTCCCCGCCGCGGCGACGAGCTCACCCTCACCGTCGACACGCTCGCCTACGGCGGCGCCGGCGTCGCGCGCCATGAGGGCTACGTCGTCTTCGTCCAGGGCGGCATCCCCGGCGACACCGTGCGTGTCGAGGTCGGCAAGTCCAAACGCGCCTACGCCGAGGCGCGCGTGCTTGAGGTCGTCACCCCGAGCCCCGACCGCATCGAGCCCGTCGCGCAGCACCCGGGTGCGCCCTGGCAGGTGATCCCCTACGCCAAGCAGCTCGAGATCAAGACCGAGCAGGTCGACGATGCGCTGCGCCGCATCGGCAAGCTCGACGGCTACACGCTCGAGCCGATCGTCCCGGCGCTTGAGGAGTGGCGCTACCGCAACAAGCTCGAGTACTCGTTCGGCAAGGATCAGAGCGGGCGCCTGATCTGCGGCTTCCACGCCCCCGGCCGCTGGGAGGAGATCGTCGAGGTGACCGACTGCCTGCTCGCCTCCGAGAAGGGCAACCAGGCGCGCGAGGAGGTCGTCAACTGGTGTCGCGCCCAGGGGCTCGAGCCCTACGACCGCCGCACCAATGAAGGCTTCCTGCGCAACCTCGTCGTGCGCGAGGGCCGCCGCAGCGGTGAGATCCAGGTGCGCCTGGTCACCTCCCCCGGCAAGCTCGACGAAGAGGGACTGGCGGCGGCGACAGCCACCGCCAACGGCCTGCTGTGGACCAAGCTCAGGAGCGTCGCCGAGACCACCGCCGGCGGCGAGACCGCGTTGCTCGCGGGCGTCGAGCGGCTCGAGGAGCAGCTCGGCGGCCTCTCGATCAGCATCTCCGGGGAGGCCTTCTTCCAGACCAACACCGAGATGGCCGAGCGCCTCTACGCGCTGGCGATCGAGTACGCGGAGCTCAAGGGCTTCGAGCGCCTGTACGACCTCTACTGCGGGATCGGCACGATCGGGCTGCTGATGGCGCCCCGCGTCGCCGAGCTCTGGGGGCTCGAGATCATCGAAGAGGCGATCGCCGACGCGATCGCCAATGCGCGACGCAACGAGATCGACAACTTCCACTTCTTCGCCGGCGACGTGCGCCTGGCGCTGCGTGAGCTCGTCGAGGAGGCCGGACGCCCCGACGTGCTGGTCGTCGACCCGCCGCGCGCCGGGCTCTCACAGAAGGTCGTGCGGCGCATCATCGAGGCCTCGCCGAAGCGGATCGTCTACGTCTCCTGCAACCCGACGACGCTCGCGCCGAACGCCGCGCAGCTGGTCGAGGCCGGCTACGAGCTGACCAAGGTGCGGCCGGTCGACATGTTCCCCCAGACCCCGCACATCGAGTGCGTTGCGCAGTTGCAGCGCCGCTCCGGCTGATCGCGACAGCGCGGGGCGCGGCACCGGGCGATTCCGGGTAGATAGTCTGCCGACATGCGTGCGGTCGTGATCAAGGACGGCGCAATCCTCATCGAGGAGCGCCCCGACCCGGAACCGGGCTCGCACGAGGTGCTGGTCGCGGTGCGCGCCGCCGGCGTCAACAACGCCGACATCCTGCAGCGCGAGGGCCACTATCCACCGCCCGCCGGCGTCCCCGCCGACATGCCGGGGATGGAGTTCGCCGGCGAGGTGCGGGCCAACGGCCCCGGCGCCGACCGCTTCGCGGTGGGAGAGCAGGTGATGGCACTGATCGCCGGCGCCGGCCAGGCCGAGCTCGTGGTCGTCCACGAACGGATGCTGATGCCGGTGCCGTCAAAGCTCGACTGGCCCGCCGCCGGTGGCCTGCCGGAGGTCTTCACCACGGCTCACGACGCGCTGTTCACGCAGTGCCAGCTGCTCGCCGGTGAGCGCCTGCTGGTCCACGGCGGCGCCGGTGGCGTCGGCAGCGCCGCGGTGCAGCTCGGGCGTGCCGCCGGTGCACGCGTGTCGGCGACGGTGCGCAACCCCAAGCATCGCGACACGGTCGCATCGCTGGGCGCGACCGTGCTGTCACCGGAGGACTTCGTCGACGAGGGGCCATTCGACGTGATCCTCGAGCTCGTCGGCGCGCCGAACATGCAGAACAACCTGCGCGCGCTGCGCACCGGCGGGCGCATCAGCGTGATCGGCACCGGTGCCGGCGGGGTCGTCAACGAGTTCCCGATCGGGCTGCTGATGGCACGCCGCGGCCGCATCCACGGCTCGACCCTGCGCGGGCGCTCGCTCGAGGAGAAGGCGCTCGCCGCCCGCGCCGTCGAGCGCCACGTGCTGCCGTTGTTCGCCAGCGGTGCGCTGTGCGTCCCGGTGCACGGGACGTTCCCCCTGGAGCAGGCCGCCGAGGCCTACGACACGTTCGCCGCCGGGGGCAAGCTCGGCAAGATCGTTCTGACTATCTGACCATCCGCTCCCCGGCAACCTGACCTGCTCCATGGCGGATAGCTCAGCTGGCGGCGTTGACTTCTTCGCGCGTGGCGCGCTCCCGGCGCCGCGCGTCGGCGTCGAGGAGGCGGTGTGGATCGCCGGCTCGCGCTTCGGCCTCGATGCCACCGCGCACATCCTCGGCAGCCAGCAGGATCAGAACTTCCTGCTGCGCGCGCGCGACGGCGACCAGCCGCTCGGCGTGCTCAAGCTCGCCAACCCAGCGGTCGGCGTGCAGGAGATCGAAGCCCAGATCGCCGCCGGCGAGCTGCTGGCGCGGCGGCTGCCCGACGTCCGGGTCGCGACCACGCTCAGCGACACCACGGGCGCGCCGATGTTCGATGTCGCCGACACCTCGGAGGGGCCGCTGGTCGCACACGTCGTCAGCTACCTGAGCGGCGAGACGCTGCTGGCGCGCGGCTACCTATCGCCGGTCGTGATCGCCGCCTTCGGCAACCTCGCCGCGCGCGTCAGTCTGGCGCTCGCGGAGTTCGATCACCCCGGACTCGAGCGGGTGCTGCAGTGGGACCTGCGCAACGGCGCACGTGTGGTCGAGTTGCTGCTCGACCAGATCCCCGACGGCGAGCTGCGTGAACGGCTGGAGAGCGCGACCGCCGCGGCGGCGCGGACGCTGACCAGCCTCGCCGCCGACGCGCTGCCGCTTCAGCCCGGGCACTTCGATCTCACCGATGAGAACGTGCTGACCACCGCTCCGCACGGCATCGCGCTGCCCGATGGCGTGATCGACCTCGGCGACCTGTCGGTCTCGTGGCGCGTGGCCGAGCTCGCGACCACGATCGGCTCGCTGCTGCACCATCCCGGTGCGGAGCCGCACTCGCTGCTGCCCGCGGTCACCGCCTTCCAGCGGGTCCGGCAGCTTACGTCCGCGGAGCTCGATGCGCTGTGGCCGCTGGTGGTGATCCGCGGAGCCGTGCTGACCGTCTCGAGCCACCAGCAGGTCGCGCTCGACGGCGATCACACGCACGCGTCGACGGGACTCGCGCACGAGCTCGAGCTGTTCAGTCGCGCGACCTCGGTGCCGGCGGCGGTGATGACCAATCTGATCCGCGCCGCCGTCGGCGAGACCGTCGCGCCGACGCGGCTGCCGCGATCGGCTGCGGCGCTCGTCGATCACGCACCGTCGCGCCTCGATCTCTCGACCCGGTCGGATCTGATCGATGACGGCGCCTGGCTCGATCGTGATGCCGCGCCGCGGCTGATCGAGCGCGAGCTCGTGCACAGTGACGCCGTCGCGTTGCCGCACGCGCTGCCGCAGCTGACTCGCGCGAAGCCGCTCGCCCAGCTGTCCCAGCCGACCGTGCCGACGGTGACCGAGGTGTGGTTCAAGGACGAGACCGAGCTCTCGGCGCCGTGGCCCGGGAACGCCACGCGATCACGCGCGGGCTCGTCGTACTGGAGAACGCGGAGCTGACGCTGATGCTCGAGGGCGCCAACCCGAGTGACACTGCGTTCGCGACCGCCCCCGCCGGTTCGCGCATCCTGATCCAGATCACGCCCGCGGGGCAGCACGAGGTCCCGGCGTGGGTCCGCCCCGAGTACGCCGCCGGATGGCTGCCGCTGACCGCCGACGCGGCATCACTGCTGCTGCTCGAGCAGGCCCCGGCCACCCAGCACGACGAGCTGATCGTGGAACGCGAGCAGTCGCTCGCGTCGGTCCAGGAGCACTACTACGTCAACCCGCCACGGATCGAGCGCGGCTGGCGCCACCATCTCGCCGACGTCGATGCCCGTGTCTACCTCGACATGGTCAACAACGTCACGATCCTCGGTCACGCACACCCACGCGTGCAGGCCGCCGTGGCGCGCCAGCTCAAGCGGCTCAACACCAACTCGCGCTTCCACTACGCCGCCGTCGCCGAGTTCGCGGGCAGGCTCGCCGAGCTGCTGCCGGAGCCGCTCGACAGCGTGTTCCTGGTCAACAGCGGCTCGGAGGCGGTCGACCTCGCGCTGCGCCTGGCGCTCGCCGCGACCGGCCGCACCGACGTCGTCGCGATGCGCGAGGCCTACCACGGCTGGACCTACCTTTCCGATGCCGTCTCGACCTCGATCGCCGACAACCCCAACGCCCTGCAGACGCGGCCCACCTGGGTGCACACCGTCGACGCAGCCAATGACTTCCGCGGCCGCCACCGCGGTGAGCACGCCGGGCTCTACGCCGGCGAGGCGGTTGCACGGATCGACGCGCTCGCCGCCTCCGGGAATCCGCCCGCGGCCTTTATCGCCGAGGCCTTCTACGGCAACGCCGGCGGGCTCAAACTGCCGGATGGGTACCTGCAGGACGTCTACGCGGCGGTTCGCCGCCACGGCGGCCTGGCGATCGCCGACGAGGTGCAGGTCGGCTATGGCCGCCTCGGCGAGTGGCTCTGGGGGTTCGAGCAGCAGGGCGTGGTGCCCGACATCGTCGCCGTTGCCAAGGCGATGGGCAACGGCTATCCGCTCGGTGCGGTGATCACCAGCCGCGACACCGCCGAGCGCTACCGCAGCGGCGGCTACTTCTTCTCGTCGACCGGCGGCAGTCCGGTATCGAGCGTCGTCGGCCTGGCCGTGCTCGACGTGCTCCGCGACGAGCGGCTGCAGGAGAACGCACGCGTCACCGGCGCTCGGCTCAAGCACGATCTGCTCAAGCTCGCGGACCGCCACAGCCTGATCGGCGCGGTCCATGGCGCGGGCCTCTACCTCGGGGTCGAGTTCGTGCGCGACCGCCAGACGCTCGAGCCCGCGACCGAGGAGACCGAGGCGATCTGCGACCGGTTGCTCGAGCTTGGCGTGATCATGCAGCCGACCGGCGATCACCTGAACGTGCTCAAGATCAAGCCGCCGCTGTGTCTCGACGCGGCCGCCGCCGACTTCTTCGTGGCGATGCTCGACGAGGTCCTGACGACCGGCTGGTGAGCGGTTAGCGGTCGGCTTCGTCGGGTGTCTGATACCAGCGCATGCGGCGCCCGACCTTGGCGCGGCGGCGCCAACCGCCCGACTTCGGCGCGGCCTCGAGCTCGCTCAGGACTCGCTGCGCACGCTCCTGCACCCGCTGGCGATGCTCGCCCGCGGGGAGGATCCCGTCGAGCAGCGACACGGTCTTCCCGAGGTTGTCGGTGACCGTCGTGTAGAGCCCCCAGTCGGATGCGCAGAGCTCGGCCACGTGGCCGAGGTTCAACACCCCCGGACCGTCGGCATCACCGGGCTCGTGGTCGGCCAGCAGCATCGCCGTGTCCGCGGCGTCCTTGTGATTGAGCTCTGCGATCTGCAGCTTGGTCAGCAGCAGCTCGGCCGCCGGCAGCGTCACCGCCTCGGTCGTCAGGCGCTTGCCGAGGTCGAGCTCGTGCGACATCACGAACTTCTCGACGAACACGTCGACGTGATATCCGCCGTCGGGCGAGTGGTAGTAGAGGCGCGTGTCGCCCTGGGTCGCGTTGAACATCTTGTCCGGCACGTATTCGAGCCGCTCGAGCAGCTCGCGCAGGCCCTTGGCCTGCTTCCTGGTCGTGACCAGATCGATGTCCGCGTACTCACGGCCGAGCGCCTCCCGCATCGCCTCGGAGGCGCGGACCCAGATGGCGATTCCGCCGAGCAGCCGCACGTCGACGCCGCTGGAGGCGGCCGCCTCGCCGATCCGGCGTGCGGCCGCGACCATCGCCGGGTCCCCAATCGCCTCTGGCGTCGCGTCGACTCCCATTCGCGGTCAAGGTTAGAGCCTCACGATCCGCGGCCGCCGCGCGCGGCGACCGTATAGGGTGGCGAGCCATGAGTCTCAGTCCCGAGGAACAGCGAGTCTGCGCGCGCGTGGCCGAGCGCGAACAGGACCTGGTCGAGCTCGCCTCGACCCTGATCGGCTTCGACACGACCGCCCGCAACCCGGGAGATCCGCCGCGCGAGGAGGCCGGACTCCAGCGCCACCTCGCCGACCGCCTCGCGAACCGCAGCGGCGCCGAGGTCGACCTGTTCGAGCCCGATGCCGAGGCGATGGCCGGGCGTCCGCTGGTTCCACCCGGGCTCGATTTCGCCGGGCGCCCGCAGCTGATCGCGACGCTGCGCGGCACCGGCGGCGGCCGCTCGCTCGTCTTCAACGGGCACATCGACGTCGTCTCGGCCGAACCGCGCGCGCAGTGGGCCAGTGATCCGTTCGTCGCGGAGCTGCGCGACGGCAGGCTCTACGGCCGCGGCGCCTGCGACATGAAGGGCGGGATCGCGGCGATGGTGCTCGCGGCCGAGGTGCTCGCCGAGCTCGGCGTGCCGCTGCGTGGCGACCTGCTGGTCGCCACCAACACCGACGAGGAGTCCTCGGGCGCCGGCGGTAGCGCGCTCGTGCAGCACGGGATCGCGGCCGACGCCGGCATCGTCACCGAACCGACCGGGTTTGACACCTGGATCGCCTGCCGCGGCTCGGAGTACGGGGTGATCAGCGTGCCCGGCCGTCCCGGCCACGCCGAGGTGCGCCAGCCGCACTGGCAGCGTGGCGGCGCCGTCAACGCGATCGACAAGGCCGCCGTCGTGCTGGCCTCGATCGAGGCGCTGCGCCAGGAGTGGGCCGGCCGCCGCGAGTACGACCATCCGCATGTCTCGCCCCCGAGCCTGCTCGCCACGATGGCGCGCGCCGGCGAGTGGCCGGTGACCTACCCCGCCAGCTGCGAGCTGACGATCGCGACGATGTTCGTCGCCGCCCAGGCCGACGCGCACGGCTGGGGCGCGGACGTCCGGCGCGAGGTCGAGCAGTGGATCGTGCGCGACTGCGCCGCCCGCGACGACTGGCTCGCCGCGCATCCGCCGCGCTTCGATTGGTGGCCCAACGCGGTGATGCCGATGGACATCCCCGAGTCCGACCCGATCGTCGCGACGATGACCGCCGCGACCGCCGACACCGGCAACCCGGGGCGGATCAGCGGGCTCGACTCCTGGTACGACGGCGCCACGCTCACGCAGCTGGCCGGGATCCCGTCGATCGGCTACGGCCCGCCCGGCTTCGACGCCGACGGCGTCAGCGTCGCGCACATGATCGACGAGTACGTCCCGGTCGCCGGGCTGGTCGCGTGCGCCAAGGGCCTCGCGGTCGCGGCGATGCGCTTCTGCGCCTGACGGCTACCCCTCGACCCGCTGGGCCAGCTCGACGCCCTTCTTGCCGATGTCGATCAGGTAGCCGCGCAGGATCCCGTGATTGGCCTCGCTGCCGGGATTGATCGCGAGCGTGTCACCGATTCGCCGCTCGCCACCGGACTCGTGGATGTGGCCGTGGACCGAGAGCGCCGGCTGGTACTTCTCGATGATCTGGCGCACCGCCGTCGAGCCGACCGGGCCGCGCAGCACATCGCCCGCTGAGATCGTCGGGCGCAGGTTCTCGTCGAGCAGCGGCGCCTCGTCGAGCCCCGAGTCGTGTGGTGGCACGTGGATCATGAAGATCGCGCGGCGCGGGTCGCGCACCTGCTGGGCGAGCGCGTCGAGCCGTGCGAACAGCTGCTCCTCGGTTTCCTCGCGCGGCGTCGCCCAGGGAGTGTTGTTCGACCAGCCGCTCGACAGCAGCTGCAGGTCACCGGGGATGTCGAGCACCTTGCCGTCGCTGTTGACCGGGCCGTAGCCCGGCGCGTTCAGCGCATCGTCGATCGTGAACTCGTCGTCGTTGCCGGGGATCAGGTAGAGCGGCGTGCTCGAGTCCGCCAGCCGCTCGGTCGCGAGTGCCATCCAGGCGTGGACGCGCTCGATCATCAGCCGCTCGAGCAGCTGCTCACGGGCGTGCTCATCGCCCGACAGCCGCTCGGCCTCGGCGCCGCTGGTCACGAACGAGTAGAAGCCGATGTCGGCGATGTCGCGCTCGAGCACCGCCAGCTCCTCGGTGTCCTTGGCCCTGCGGTGCACGCCCAGCAGCTCGGTCTCGTAGGCGCCGTCCCGTTCGATGATCGGAACGATCGCCTTGCCGGTCAGATCGCCGGCGAGCAGCGCGACGTCGGCCTTGTAGACGTTCGCCTTGATCGCGTTGATGTACTTCCTCCACGCCTTCTCCGCGGCGTGGAGGTCGCTTGCGATGTAGATGCGTGTGGCCATCCTGGCTGGCGAACTCAGTCGGGCGGGAGCTCGGTGAACAGCATCTTGGCGTCGACCCCGGCCGAGCGCGAGCGGTACTTCATCACCAGGTAGATCACGAAGCCGATGATGTAGAACAGCAGCGCGTCGAGCAGGCCCTGGCCCTCGAGATAGGTCAGGGCGCTACCGCCCTTGAGCCCGTTCACGATCGGCTTGATCACCGCGAAGATGTAGATCCACAGCGGGAAGATGATCCACCCCAGCCCGAGCCACGGCAACGCACGTTTGAACGGCGCGTTGCGGATCAGATCCGGTCGCCTGAACTTCACCACCATCGCGTTGACCCCGGGCAGGATCCAGCTGAGCAACGCCATCGCGATCGAGAAGAACGCGGTGCTGACGAGGTTCAGCTTGTGGTCGCTGGTCGCGAGGATCGTCGGCAGATCCTTGAAGCTCTGGAAGAACAGGAACAGCGCGGTCAGGGCCAGCGTCGCCAGGATCGCGTTGAGCGGTGCACGCAGCCGCTCGTTGACCTGCCCGAACCACTCGGGCACCTGACGGTCGAGGCTCCAGGCCAGCTGCATGCGGCTGAGGAAGTTGATGTACACCGGGCACAACAGGAACGGGAACACCGTGCCACCGAGGCTGATCAACGCCCACAGCGGCCACAGGCTGTGGTTGGCCACCGCCGCCATCAGCGGCATCGAGTCAGGCTGGCCCAACGGCAGGCCCGGCTTGGACACGAAGCCCCAGTAGTTGCTGCCCCAGGTGACGTTGGCACCGAAGCCGAAGTGGCTCGAGATCACATCGGTGTAGACCGAGTTGGCGAGCACGCCGATCGTCAGTGCGCCGAGCAGCGCGATCAGCACGCCGCGGCGCACGTTGCCGCGCACCTCGCCGGCGATGTAGGCCGAGTACTGGAAGCCGATGTACTGGAACAGCAGCACCGACAGCACCAGCGGGAACGCGCCGGTTTCGAACAGCCGGCTTATCAGCCCCGGGCCGCCCGTTGAGAGCAGCGCCTGGCTCTTGCCGGCGGCAACGAGCTTGGCGGCGCTGATGCCGCCGTCGAGCTTCGGCAGGTTGGCGTTGAAGCTGGATTTGTGCGTGAACAGCAGGCCGAAGATGAACATCGCGATGAAGCAGGTGACGCCGAAGGCGGCGAGGACTGTCACGACGCGATGGAAGGAGCGCGTCGGCAGCACGCAGATCACGCCGATGCCGATCAGCACGACCATGCAGGCGATGAAGCCCGGCATTCCGGTGATTGCGCCGGTCTTGTCGGTGAACCAGCTGTTGGCGCCGGTGAAGAAGCTGCCGCCGGCGCCGATGCCGACGATGCGCGCGGTGATCTGCAGGTTGCGCAGCACCAGCGGCACCTCGAACGCGATGATCAGGATCGACGCGATCACCAGCGTCCACGACTCCATCCAGCCCAGCGCCGGGTGGATGATGCGGCTGGTGAAGACGTAATCACCGCCGGACCGCGGCATCACCGAGGTCAATGACGAGAAGATCAGCGCCAGCAGGATGCAGAAGAGGCCGGTGATGATCGCCGCCCAGCCGTAGGCGGAGAAGGGTCCGATCTTCCACACCGTCACATCGGCCAGCGAGTAGAACGCCGGATAGAGCGTCAGCCCGACCCCGACGAACGCCGCGACGTTGAAGAAGAGCGCGTTCGTCACGCTCACGTTCCGGACCAGTCCGGATGACTGCCTGACGAATAGCTTGGGGGTGGTGCTCTGCTCTGCTGCGGAGCCCCCGACGTTCTCTGCCACTGCTCCCTCCCTCTCCTGAACGACCTCGAGTGACCTATCGGTAGAGGCTCCTCTTCCTCTACGGGCGGCGCGATCCTAACAGCGGGCTAAGTGCTGACCGCGCGATTGTGACCTTCTGTACCACCGGACGCCGCCGCGTTCGACAGGTTGGACAGGTAATGCTGTGGCCGCCGATCGCCGACGGCGTCGTTGCGCGGGCCGGTGCGCTTGTCGCGGGTGGCGTGCAGATCACAGCCGGCGAACACGGTCTCGGCCGTCGCCCCGTGCGCGGCCGCGGCGAGCGCGGTGCCGCGTGGTCCGGCGATGATGCTCGCACCCTGAAAGCCGATGCCGCGCTCGTCGCCGCCGCGGTCGCAGACCGCCACGTACACGTGGCTGAAATATGCCGTGGCGCGTGCCAGCAGGTGCGGCGCGGGCTCGACGGCCCCGGGCTCACGCGGCCAGTTGGTCGGCAGCGCGATCAGCTCGGCGCCGGCGAGCGCGAGGCCGCGCGTCAGCTCCGGGAACTCGATGTCATAACAGACGCCGACCCCGATGCGTCCGTGGCGGGTCTCGACGACCGGTGCCGGCTGTTCACCCGCGGTGAACCACGACGCCTCGTCGTTCCACAGGTGCAGCTTGCGGTAAACCGCGATCACGCCGTCACGGTCGACGACCGCGGCGCTGTTGAAGACGCGGCCGTCATCACCGAGCTCGCAGAAGCCGCCGATCACAACGGCGTCGCCGCGCGCCGCCTCGGCCGCCCAGCCCGCCAGCAGCTCGCCGTCGGCGGGCACCGCGGCCGCGCGCGCCTCGCCCTCGGAGGCGAACACGTAGCCGCTGTGGCAGAGCTCGGGCAGGACCACGATCTGAGCCCCGAGCTCGACCGCGGCGCGCAATGCTGATCGCGCCTGCGCGGCACTGGTCGCGGGGTGCTCGACGTCCGGCACCGTCTGGCAGCAGGCGACCGTCAGCGTCTCGGGCATCTGCTCAGTCAAACAGGTCGGCCGGCCCCGGTGGGCCGATTCGCCCCGGCCGTGGCGTCAGAACGCGTCCTCGCTGCTGCGCCCACCGTCGCGCACCAGCTGCTCGAGCTGATCGCGGCCGTCGCCGACGAGCGGCAGCCCGTGCGCGAGCATCAGGTGCTCGAAGTCGTACTGCTCGAGCACGCGGGTGAAGGCAGCGAGCAGCCCGGCCTTGGTCGCCTGCGGGTCGTCCATCAGCGAGTCCGGTACCCAGCCGATGCGACTCTCGGGGTCGGTCATCGAGCGCACGATCGTGTCGCCGAGCCAGATCGCGGCGGCCGGCGCGAGCAACAGTCCGTGCTCGTCGGGCGACAGCGATCCGACCACGAACGCCACCAGCCCGCCGGGCAGCTCGTCGCCGGGCTCGTAGCCGACGACGTGATCGCGATCGCTGAACTCGTGCAGTCCCGCCGCCGGTACGTGGACCTGGCAGCCGAAGCGCTCGTGAATTTGCCCGCTGTCACGGTAGTGGTGTCGGTTGCTGAGCACGATCGCCTGCGGCGGCAGCGGCCGCGACTCGAACCACGCCGCGCCCGCGTCCGCGGGCAGCAGCGGATCGATGAACACCGCGGGCTCGTCGAGCCAGTAGGAGGAGACGAGCGTGTTGCCGATGTTGGAGTTGGGCGTGGTCCAGTGCCAGACGCCGGGGATGATCTCGTTCATCCCGTCTGCCTACCCGCGCGCGGCCACGCTACGCGGGAACCAAGCTCAATAGGGCGGCAGGTCCGACCACCACTGCCCGAGCATCTTGAACGCCGCCCAGAACGCGCGCTTGGCGCTCTCCTCGTCGAGCGACTCGTCGATGTTCGGTACGTACAGCGCCTCGCACGAGGGCGTGTAGCGCTGCACCACGCCGGGCGCGTCGGTCAGCTCGCGACGCAGCGGCAGGTCGAGGTCGTTGATCGCGCCGAGTGCGTCCTGGCCCATGACCACGAGCATCTTCGGCGCGACGATCGTCAGCTCCTCGGCGACGCGGCCGACGCATTCGGGGTCGGCCATCACCGGATCGAGCACCGGGCACTTGACGCAGACCGTCCCGTAGACGGCGAGCGGGTCGATGTTGAGACGCTTCAGCGACTTCATCAGCGCATTGCCGGCGCGACCGTAGAACGCGACGCCCTCCTCGATCTCCGAGGGGCGCGCGCTGTGCTTGACCATCATGATCTCGGCCTGCGGGTGGCCGGAGCCGAGCACCGGCATCAGCTGGCCGCGGGGGCACTGCTCGCAGGACTGGAGCTCACGCGACAGGTGGTTCAGTTCTCGTATCGCCCGCTCGAGGTACTTCTCGCGGATCTCGTCGTCGGTTGCGGGCACCTCCCCCGAATTGGACGCCGCCGCCGCTTGTCCTTGCCGGTGCACCAGGACTTGCGGGCGTTGCATCAGGACTTGCGCGCGGCGCGCCGCACGCGCCGCTCGCGCACGGCCTCGCGCCGCGCCGGTGTGCGCGCCTTCGTCTGCAGGAATTTGAGTGCCTGCACGTACAGCAGGCTGGCGGGGTTGCGGATGATGTCGGCGGTCCGCAACGACTCGAGAAACTGCTCGGGCCCGTCGAAGTCGTGCATCCGGATCCGTACCGAGCCGAGGCCCTGGGGAACATGCGCGTCGGAGCCGGCGCCGGCGATCATCCGGTACTTCGCGGCGAAGCGCACGGCCTCCTCGTTGAACTCGGAGATCGCGACGCGCGGGTTGAAGACCTCGATCAGATCGATGTCGTCGAGCACGTCGAGCAGGTGCTTGTAGTCGGGCACCGAGTGCATGCGGTCGAACGGGTGCGGCACGTACACGAGTCCGCCCTGGCGCTTGATCTCGGCGATCGTCTCCTGGAGCGTCATCCCGCGCGCGATCTTCTCCCTGATGAACAGGCCGATCACCTCACCCTGTGCGGCGGTCTTGACCTCCTCGCCGACGATCACCTTGATGCCCTTGGCCTTCTCCGCGGCCTCGAGCGCGCCCGAGATCTCGTTGTGCTCGGTGACCGCGATCGCGCCCAGGCCCTTGGCCCGCGCCTCGGCCAGCAGCACCTCGACCGGTGTCGCGCAGTCATACGAGTGGTCGGTGTGCATGTGCAGATCGACGTCGATCAGCGGCCGGTCGGACACGTTCTTGGCCGCCGATGCGTTGCGCGGGCGGCGATCGTGGCGGCGCGCGGCGAGCCGCGCGTAGATGCGCTCGAGGTCGTCGGCCACGCGCGTGAACGTCAGCCTCGCGCGCAACGGCTCGGCCCGCTCGCGCAGCGTGGCCGCCAGCCCCGGATCGTCGAGCAGGCGCTGCAGGTTGGCGGACAGCGTCTGCGGGTCCGCCGCCGCGTACTGCAGGCCGCGCGCGCCGTCGGCGAGCAGCTCGGCGTACACCGGGATGCTGGTCGCCACCGGCACGATCCCGCTGGCCAGCGCCGGTACGAGCACGCCCGGGGTCGGCATCACGCCGTCGGAGCCGAGCACCAGCACGTCGGCGCCGGCGAGCGCCTGCCGCATCGTGACGGCATCGGCATCGACGAACCGCACGCGGTCCGCCAGTCGCCCTCCGAGTGCCGCGGAACTCGCCAGCGGCCGCGACGACCAGATCGTCGCCTGCCACCTCGCGTCGGCCGGCAGCAGCCGCAGCGCCCGCAGGAAGGTCCGCATCGCCGCGCGCTCCTCCTCCGCGACAAACAGAAGGTGCGTTCTGTCCTGGGCATCGTGGCCCGCTGGCCACGATTCCCGCTGCAGCGCCTCGGCCGCCGGCAACACCACCTCGTAGCCGGCGGGGAAGTAGCGATCCATCAGCGTGCGCGTGGCCTCGTAGGAGGCGACGCGGGCGTCGAGCCGGCTGAACAGCAGCTGCGAGAGCTGCCGCCCGAACTGCGTCGAGAGCAGCCGCTCGGTCGGGTTGTGGAAGGTGCCGACGCTGAGCGCGCGGGCGTTGCGCAGCGCGGCACTGGAGGCGCTCGGCGCGAACGGCTCGTGCACGTGTACGAGGTCGAGCGGCAGCGTCGTCAGCGCCTCCTCGATCGTGCGCGCGACATCGACCGGCAGCGATGCGGCTCGGCGTCGCGCCGGGGAGAACGGCAGCACCTCGCCGACGCCAAGCACCAGCGGTTCGTCGTCGGCGCGCGCGAGCAGCGCCTTCGCCCCGGACTGTCCGCCGCGCAGCAGCCTGCGGCTCTCGTGCACGAGCTCGGCCGAGTTCGACGGGGCGATGATCAGCACCCGGTGTCCGCGCCGGTGGAGCTCCTGCGAGAGCAGCCGCACGTAATCGCCGATCTCGGTTTTGCTCTCCCAGGCGAATGGGCTCACCTGCGCGATCGCGAGCCGCTCTTCTGGCACGGCTGCAGTCTACGCAGCCGGCGCTCCCGGCCGGCAGCCGCTGGACGGATCAGCTGAGCGTGAAGCGCGTGGCGGCGCTCACGGCGTGCTTGCCGCGTGGCCTGAACGCGGCCACGGCGATCAGCTGCAGATGCTTGGCGGTCTTCAGCAGCTTGCTGCCGGCCGCGGTCAGCCGCAGGCGCAGCGTGACCGCTCCCGGCTGCTTGGCGCGGACGCTGCCGACCGCGATCAGCACGTGCTTGCCGGCCTCCGAGGCGTACCAGGCGCTTGCCGCGGCGCCGGCCTCGACAGCCTGGTAGCTGTAGTCGTAGTGATGCGAGCTGCGGATCTGCGCAAGCCGCGCGCTGTGCTTCGCGGGCGTCAGGATCGCGAGCAGCGAGAGCTTCGCCTCGGCCGTGTTGGCCCCCGGCAGCTGCAGTTCGGTGGCCTTGCCCCAGATGCCTCCCTGCTGGCTGAGCAGGTAGCCGAGGACGTTGCCGTGGCGGTCGTTGTACTGGCCGATCACGGCGCAGTCGCCCGCGCCGGTGCAGTCGGACTGATCGGCGGCGGCGTACTGGACCCCGCTGGCGTTGCGCGGCAGCGGCGACTCGACCCCGCTCTGCCAGGTGCCGTTTATCTCGGACAGCAGCAGCCCCTGCGAGTTGTAGCCGATGTCGGTGTAGACGCCGGTTGCCAGGCAGTTGCCCAGTGACGCACACGAGATCCAGTCGAGCCCGGCGGACTGCTTCTCGAGCCCGCCGACGGCGTTGGTCGGAAGCGTGACCTCGACGCCCGGCTCCCAGCCGGCGCCGTCCTGGGTGACGATCAATCCCTCGCCGTTCTCGTCGTTGTTGAAATACCAGCCGACGGCGGTGCACGAGCCCGCCTGCGGGCAGGCGACCGACGAGAGCACGACCGTCTGATCGCCAACCGTGCCCGCCGGCGCGGCGTTTGCCGGGAGCGCGGCGCCGGTGCCGCCACCCCACTGGCCGCCCGTCTCGTTGAGCAGCAGCCCAAGCGAATTCTGGAGCGGGTTGACGTAGGTCCCGACGGCGGCGCACTCGCCGCTCGCCGCGCACGAGATCGACGAGGGGATGATGTTCGGATCGGAGTTGGCGTCGGTTGGCGGTGGCGGCGTCGGGGCGGCGACCCAGCTGTCGCCGCTGCCGCTTGCGAGCAGGCTCTGCTGATGCCCGGACGGATCGACGTACTCACCTGCGGCCGCGCACTGATTCGCGTGATTGCAGGTGACCGACAGCAGCACCGCGTTCTGGCCCTCGACCGGCGCGCCGGCCGGAAGCGGTGCCTCGACCGCCCGTGACCAGTGGCCGTTCTTCTCGGCAACGATCAGCGGGTCCCAGACCTCGGCGTTGGTCTCATAGGTGCCCACCACCACGCAGTTGCCGACAGAGGCGCATGACACACCGGCGAGACCGAGCAGATCGACGGCGCCCGACTTCGGCTTGGGCGCGGTGATCGCGTTGGCCGGCAGCTGCAGGCGCACGCCGCGGCCCCAACGGCCGTGGCTCTCGGTGAACAGCACGCCATGGTCGGTGCGGTGGGCGTCGGTATAGCGACCGATCGCGGTGCAGTCCCCGGGCGCCGGGCACGAGAGGTTGGCGAGCCCGCCGCCGTCGGACAGCTTGAACGGCTCGATCGCGGCGCCCGCCGGCGCCCGCGCCTCGACCGCCTGCTGCCACTTGCCGTGGCTCTCGGTGACCAGCAGTCCCTGGCTGTCGCCGAGCCCGTCGTCATAGCCGCCGATGGCGCTGCAGTTGCCGGTCGACGCGCACGAGAGCGCCTGGAGCTCGACCGCCGGGTTGACCTGCGTCTGCTTTTTCGTCTGAGCGGCCGAGGCCGTCGGAGCCAGTGCGATCAGCCCGACCACCGTCGACAGCAGCCAGGCGGCCGGCTTGCGGGTCATACGAGCAGCATAGAGCCGTCTATGCGACCCGCCTGGCGACGCTCACCGGAGCGTGATTGTTTTGGTGGTGGTGATTGGTTTGCCGCCGCTGGGGGTGAAGCTGGCCTGGGTGGTGAGCTTGAGGCGTTTGTGGGTCTTGAGCAGTTTCCTGCCGGCCTTGGTCAGCTTGACCTTCACGCTGTAGCTCTTGGCGGCCGTGATCTTGACGTTGGCCTTGGCAACCAGCGTTTTGACCTTCACCTTGTGACGGTGCTTGCCGCTGCCCTTTTCCTTGTTGGTCACGTAATACCAGTCGATCACCAGCCTGCCGGCCTCCAGCGCCCGGTATTTGAACGTGAACCCGTTGTTCTTGACGATCTTCTTGATCGTCGCGTTCTTCCCGGTCGGGGCGAGCACCTTCTTGAGCGTCGCGATGATCTGCGCCCTGGTGAACTGTGAGCGGGCCGCGGCCGGTGCCGCGATCGTGACCGCAGTGGAGCTCGAGCCGACCCCGACCCCGAGCAGGCTGTTGGCGGTGACCGTGAACGTGTAGCTGTCCGCGGCCGTCAGGCCGGTGAACGTCACCGCGGTGCTGGTCGTCGTGATCGTCTGCCCACCACGTGCCGGCGCGGTCTGGTCGTTCGCGGTCACCGTGTAACCCGTGACCGGCAGACCACCATCATCAACAGGCGCCACCCACGACACCGCCGCCTGATCGACCCCGCCCGCGGCCGTCACAGTCGCGCTCGGTCCCGGTGCATATGCCAGCAGCGTCTGCTGCTCACTCGTGTCGGATGGGTCGGCGAGCGATGCGTAACTGCCGACGAGTGCGCAGTAGCCGGTGGTGCTGCACGAGACCGCTGCCCTGTCGTCGCCCGTCTCGCCCATCGGATCGGGGGCATTGAGCGGGAGCTTGGCGTAGGGCCAGCTGTCTGCCGAACCTCCCAGCAGCACCCCGACCGGCTCCCCAGCGGTCACGTCATCCTCGAATCCGGCGATCGCGCAGATGCCCTGGGTCGCGCACGAGATCGAGTGCAGGAAGGTGTAGTTGAGCGGCTGCGTGGAGGACCCGAGGGACGGGCCCTGGAAGCTTGGCTGCCAGGCGCCGCCGGACTGCCGCAGGACGACGCCGGCGGGACCGTTGAAGGTACCGAGATAGCCGACCGCGCTGCAACTCGCAGCGGCCGGGCATGCGACCGACTCCAGATCAAGCTCATCCGCGCTCGTATATCCGAGGGGGCTGAGGTCGGGCGCGGTGGTGTCCCAGGAACCGTTTGACTCGGTGGCCACCACTCCGGCCGATCCGCCACTGGCGGTGTCGTAGAAGCCAACGGCCACGCACGCTCCGGCGGCCGGACACGAAACGGATCTCAGATCGACATGGGGGTTGCTCGCGACCGGATAGGCCGTCAGGGTGGCGGTGCTCATCGCGCTGGCCGTCCAACTGCCGCCGGACTCGGTCAGCAGCAGGCCCTGGGTGCCGTGGCTGTTGTCATAGTTGCCGACGGCGGCGCAGTTCCCGGCCGACGCACATGACACCGCGTCGACCTGCGTTCCCGGGCTGGCTGTCGCGTCCCCGGGAAGGCCCGGGTCGGTTCCTCGCTCCCAGGTTCCGTTGACCTCGGTGGCTACCAGCGGCCGCAGATCTGCGGTGGAGCCGTCGGCGTAGGTGCCGACGGCGACGCAGTTTCCAGGCGAGGTGCAGGCGATGCTGTTGAGGAAGCCGCCGCCGTTGACCCCGTTGGTGATCGCGTTGGTGGGCAGATTTGCCGTTGCGGCAGGAAGCCACTGGCCGCCTGCCTCTGCCTCGATCACCGCGTCCGAGGCCTCGCTGGTGTCCGTGGTGCTTCCGACCGCCACGCAGTCTCCGGCCGCCGGGCACGCGATCGAGGACATGAAGAGGTCGTTGAATGACGGGCCGCCATACGGCGCCGGCAGCGCGGAGAGGTCGCCCTTGCTCGCGGTCCAGGCTCCGCCCGATTGACTCAGCAGCAACTCCTGCTGGTCGCCGCTCGAGTCCGTGTAGGTGCCGACGGCTCCGCAGCTCCCGGCGGCCGGACAGGAGATCGCCCTGACCGAGGTGTTGTCGGCCGCAACCCCGCCGGCGGGCACCGGCACGGTTGCGGCCGACGCTGCCACCGGCAGCACGCACGCGCATGCGAGCAGGACGATCGCGGCGCCGGCGGACCGGCGAAGCTGCTGAAGGGCGGCCGAGTCTGGAATCAGGCCACCCTAGTCAGACCCCCGCGTAGCTTCAACACCAGAAATCTGGGGGTTGGAGCAGCGCCCGGGGGCAGCCGATCGGCCGCCCCCGGACTTGCCCAGACTGTTTGTCGCTACGCGACGGTGACCTTCGAGGCGTCCGCCGTCGCCGCCTGCACGCGCGAGTACTTGGCGATGAACTCCTCGGTCCACTCACGGGCCTCGTCGTCCGGACGCTGATTCTTGGGTGACTTCATCAGGTAGGAGCTGGGGCCGTCGAGCTGGCCGCCGAGCCCGTGGTTCATCGCGAGCTTGCAGCAGCGCACCGCGTCGGTCACGATGCCGGCTGAGTTCGGGGAGTCCCAGACCTCGAGCTTGGTCTCCATCTGCAGCGGCACGTCGCCGAACGCCTGACCCTCGAGGCGGATGTGTGCCCACTTGCGGTCGGTCAGCCACGGCACGTAGTCCGACGGGCCGATGTAGACGTCGTCCTTGGGCAGCGTGTGACCCATGATCGAGGTCACGGCGTTGGTCTTCGAGATCTTCTTGGACTCCAGGCGCTCACGCTCGAGCATGTTGTAGAAGTCCATGTTGCCGCCGACGTTGAGCTGGCTGGTGCGCAGCAGCTTGACGCCACGGTCGTGGAACAGCCGGGCAAGCGTGCGGTGCACGATCGTCGCGCCGACCTGTGACTTGATGTCGTCGCCGACGATCGGCAGGCCCGCCTTGACGAA
>DATASU010000195.1:0-33473 GCA_036269095.1 Solirubrobacteraceae bacterium | reverse complement strand
GTGTCGCCGTAGAGCGTGAACTGGCTCACGCACAGCAGCTCGCGCTCCCCGAGCGGTTCGTTCATGCGGCCGTCGGCGTCGGCGAAGACGCGCAGCGCCCTGACCTTGTCGGCGAGCCACTCGGCGTCACGCTCGGTGTCTGTCCGAGTCACCCCGAGCAGCACGAGCAGCCCCGGTCCGATCGCACTGACGGTCTCGCCGCCGACCATCACAGCCGCGCGCGACACGCGCTGCACCAGTGCCCTCAGAGCAGCTTCTCCATCGCGATGTGCTCGATGTCGGCCTCGACGAACTCGCGCCCGCGCGGGGCGTACCCGGCCTGGTCGTAGAGCGAGCGGGCGTAGGTCTGTGCGTGCAGCACGATGCGGTTCGCGCCCTGTGCGCGACTCTCGGCATCGGTCGCGCGCAGCATCGCCGAGGCGATCCCCTGCCGACGGGCACTGCGCTTCACCGCGAGCCGGCTGAACTGCACGGTGCTGCCGACGAACACCAGCCGGCAGGTCGCGACCAGCTCGCCGTCCTGAACCGCGATCAGGTGCAGCCCGCTGCGGTCGCGCCCGTCGCGTTCCTCGTTGGCCGGCACGCCCTGCTCGACGCAGAAGACCTCGTGGCGGAGCGCGAGCGCAGCGTCGAACTCGCTCTGAGTCCGCAGGCGCCGGATCTCGAAGCCGAGCGTGGGGTCGGCGGGACGCATCTCCACAGGCTCAAGCTTGCCACACGGGGCGCGCGTGTTCGCAAATTGCGCGAGACCGCTGAAGCCCAGTTCGCACGCCGGAATCGTGATCCGTCTGCCGGTCTGCTTAAATACTCGTTATCCTCTAAGTCTCGACGGAGCGGAGAGGATGTGACCGCTCTGAGGAGATTTGACTCACAGCTCTCAACGAGTACTGAGAGCGCCATCTGAGCCGTGCAAGCCTGGTCCTGCGGCTCCCCTTCCACATTACCTTTTTCAATTGCTCGTAGATGGGTGATTCCACCCCCCTTCCGAGCTCTGCCGCGATAAAGCGTGCGGAGCAACTGACGCGTGAGCGCTTCGTCTTCGAGGGCGAAACGGCCGCGGAAGCACTTGCGCCTGGGACCCCCCGGCGGCGCGCGCTCGACGCCGCGCTGGTCGAGGTCCAGGCGAAGCTCAAGGTGCCCTCGCTCGAGTGGCGTCAGGAGTACTCGCTGCTGCTCGGGCTCGAACGGGTGCTGTCGGAGGAGGAGCCCAAGCTCGTCGACGGCACCGTGCTCTCCGCGCATCAGGTCGACGCGCTCTCGGGCACGCTGACCGCGCTGCTCGCCGGCGTCAGTGTCGAGATCGCGGACAGCGGCGAGGAGCTCGAGGACGAGCTGATCGAGGATGAGCTCGCGGAACTCGAGGCCGATGCCGAGATCGCGGCCGAGATGGAGGCCGAGCTCGACGCCGATGCCGACGATGACGACGCCGAGCTGGACGACGCCGACGACGAGGACGAGGACGACGAGGACGACGGCCCGGACGCGGACGACGACGACGACGACTCGGACGAGCCCGAGGACGAAGAGCCGGAAGACGACGAGCCCGAAGATGAGGAACCTGAACCGGAGCCCGAGGACGACGAGCCTGAGCCCGAGGACGAGGAGCCGCTCGACTGGCAGGACGACGGTGCCGGCCTTGACGAGGACATCTCCGAGGAGCAGCTGCTCGCCGATGACCCCGGTGCCGCTCGCCGCTTCTGGTTCGAACACGCGACCGGTGCCGGCAAGACGGTCGCCGCGGTCGGCTTTGTCGAGGCCTCGCGCACCGGCGGTGTGCTGATCCTGACCCACCGCCGCAACCTCGTCGACCAGTTCATCGGCGAGCTCAAGGACCGCGGCTACCGCGAGCGCCTCTGCAAGCCGCTGCTGATCGGCGAGGACGCCGCCAACGGCCCCGTCACGGTCGAGACCTACCAGTGGTTCGTGCGCAACGCCGGCAAGATCTCCGGCGCCTACACGATCGTGATCTGCGACGAGGCGCATACCGCGCTCGGCGAGAAGACCTCCGCTGCGATCCGCAAGTGGCACCAGCCGATCTGGATCGGCATGACCGCGACCGGCGCGCTGATCGCCCGCCACGTCACCGATCTGTTCCCGACACAGACCTCGCGCTTCGATCTGGCGCAGGCCGCGCGCCGCGGCGTGATCGCGCCGCTGCGCTGTATCCGCATCCCGCCGGGGCCGGGCGTGCGCACGATCGCCAAGGTGCCGCTGCGCCGGGGCGAGGTCGATACCGAGTTCGACCAGGAGATGCTGGCCGAGCTGCTCGACCAGACGCCGTTCAACCTGGCGATCGCCGATCTCTACAAGACTCGTTTCAACGGCGTTCCGGGCGTCGTCTACGCCGCCGGCGTCAAGCACGCCTACAACGTCGCCGAGTCGTTCCGTGCGCTCGGGATGAAGGCGATGGGGGTCTCCGGTGAGACCCCGAAGCGCGAGCTCGCGAAGATCCTGGCCGACTACGAGGCCGGCAAGATCGACGTTCTGATCAACGCGCAGCTGCTCGCCGAGGGCTGGAACAGCCCCCGCGCGACGGTCTGCATGCACCTGGCACCGACGGCCTCCAAGCGCATCTATCAGCAGCGCGTCGGGCGCGTGACGCGCCGCCACCCGGGCAAGGAGGCGGGCATCGTCGTCGATTTCGTGCATCCCGCCACCAAGCACGACGACCCGGTGGTGACGCTGCACTCGCTGCTCGACCGCGACGTCTACCGCGGCGGCGCGATCGTCGTCGGACCCGTGCGCCGCGGGCGCGGACGCCGGATCCGCGTCGAGCGGCGCGTACTGCCGGTCACTCCCGATCCGGAGCGGCGGGCCGAGGTCTTCGAGCGCGAGCTCTGGCGGATCGCGGTCGAGCATCTCGACTACGGTGAGCAGCGCGTGTGGGCGCAGCTGGCAGGGGCGCGCGTCGCGCCCAACGCCTGGCGCCGCGCCAAGGCGATGTTGCACTTCGACCGCCAGGGCGAGCTCCGGCGGCTGTTCCTGGTCACCGCGCTGCAACGCAACCGCAGCGCGCAGCTGCGCCTGCGCGCACTGCAGGAGATCTCGGCGTCACGCGACGCCGAGGCCTTTGACACCGCGATCGACATCATGGCCGGCTGGCCGCGCGATGAGCGCCGCGAGGGCGTCAAGATCATGTTGCAGGCGCTCGCCGAGCGCCGCATCGGCCGCCGCGACCAGGCCAACAACTGGATCTGGCGGATGGCCGAATACACGCGCGAGGTGCACGAGGAGTATGCCGTGCAGCGCTGGCCGGAGACCAAGCGACTGCTGGGGCTGCTGGTGAACTCGAGCGGCGCGGCGCACGCCCGCAACGCGCGCCGGCTCGTGCACGCGACGCGCAAGGAGGACCGCCGGCTGTCCGCGGCGCTGCTCGCCGCGGCGCTCGCGCACACGCCCGAGGCGGCCGAGGCGATCAACAGCGCGCGCACACGCATGGCGCGCAAGCCCGCCGCGCTCGCGCGCGAGCTGTTGCGCAACTTCCCCAAGGGCCGCCGCAGCAAGAACCGCCGGCGCACGCGCAAGTCGGGCGACGCCGGCGCGTCGGGCGCGACGGCGGTCGCGACGATCGAGGAGACCGAGGTCGCCGACGAGACGCTGGAGCGCGACGGCGAGCGCCAGCTGGCGCCAAGGCGCAGGCGCTCACGCGTTGTCAACCGCGACGCCGATCGTGAAGGCGATGAGGATCGCGACGACGATCGCGCGGACGACGATGGCGATCGCGACGACATCGACGATGTAGACGAGGGTCGCCGTGATCACGACGCCGCCGACGCGCTCGACCACGATCCGGACGACGACGACGATGACGACGATCCCGACGGTGACGTCGACGACGAGCCCGACGAGCTCGATCGCGACGCGGCATAGCCTCAGGGCGGCTTTCCCGGACTGCTGAACGGCTCCCGGTCGCCAAGCACGGCCTTCCGGACGATCGACAGGTGTACTAGGCGCGAGCCCGGTCCCGGGAGCAAAACGCCGCGATCGCCGATACCTGGCGGGTGAGGCGACTTCTCAACACTCGCACGCTGCGCGCTGTCGCCGCCACCCTCGTTCTGTCCGGGGTCTGGGCGGGCGTCGCCCAGGCGAGCGACCAGCTGGGCTATGTGACCGACGAGCAGGCCGACACGATCAGCCAGGTCGATCTGGCCACCGGCACCGTCGGCACCCCGATCCCGATCGGCTCACAGCCCGTCGCCGTCGCCGTCTCACCCGATGGGTCGATGGCCTACGTGGCGGATTACGGCTCCTCGGCGATCGTGCCGGTGACGCTCGAGACGGGCAAGGTCGGCTCGCCGATCACGCTCAACGATCGCCCCACCTCGATCGTGATCACACCCAACGGCAAGACCGCCTACGTGGTCTCCGACAACGGCCGCGAATGGCCGATCACGCTCGCCACCGGCCACGTCGGCAACCCGACGACGATCCCCGCCAACTCGGATGCGATGGCGATCTCACCGAGTGGCATCACCGCCTTCATCACCAACGTGGCCGACGGAACGATCACACCGTTCACGCTGAGCACGGGCAAGGTCGGTCAGCCGATCGACCTCTCGAGTGCGACCCCCGACGGCGTCGCGATCACGCCCGACGGCGCTACCGCCTACGTCGCCAGCAACAGCGCCGGTACGCTCACGCCACTCGATCTCGCGACGGGCGCCGGCGGCACCCCGATCTCATTGGGCGCCGGCACGCAGCCGACCGCGGTCGCGATCACCGCCGACGGCAGCACCGCCTACGTCACGGACTTCGGCACCGGTGAGATCACCCCGGTCGCGCTCACCTCTGGCACCACGGGCCCGGCGATCAGCGTCGGCGGCCGGCCGAGCGGGATCGCGCTGGCACCGGCGAGCGGCATCACCGCGCCTCCGCCGACGACGACCGTCAGCGGCTCGTCACCCAGCGGCTCGAAGTCCGGTGCGGGCTCGACATCGTCGACGCTCGGGAACCAGCAGCTGACCTTGACCGTCGCGCCGGCGCCCGGCGCCGCCGGCGCCACCAGCAGCGCCGCCCAGGCCTGCCATGCGCCGAACTCGACGCTCAGCATCACACTCAAGCGCCACACGCTGAAGCATGCGGTGAAGCTCAAGTTCACCCACGTCACGTTCACGCTCGGCAAGGTCGCCAAGACATCCAGGCGGCTGCCGGCAACGGCGCGTTTCTCGCTGCGCGGGCTCAGGGCGGGAGCGCACAAGGTGACGGTCCGCGCCTATTACAGCGAACTGCTGGCGCGCGCCGACCACCGCAGCGGCCGCAAGCTGGCGGTCACGATCAGCAAGACGCTGAAGTCGCGCTTCACCGTCTGCTGAGGCAACCGGGCCACAAACCGCACCACGCCGCTGTACATTCAGCGGTCTGATGCCGAAGAAATTCCTTTTTGCCACGGCCGTGCCGATGCTCGCCGCGAGCGTCGCGATCGCCGCCGGTGGCCCCACCGCCGCAGCCGCCAAGTCGGCCTCCACCGCAGCCTCGTCGTGCTCGACCTCGAAGCTCGCACTGCACACCGCCGGCCAGCTGACGGTCGCGACCGACGACCCGGCCTACCCGCCGTACTTCGAGGGCAACAAGCCCGCCAACGGCAGGGGCTTTGAGAGCGCCGTCGCCTACGCGGTCGCCAAGCAACTCGGTTTCGGGACGAGCAAGGTCAAGTGGGTGACCGAGGCGTTCGACTCGTCCTACGCACCCGGACCCAAGAGCTTCGACTTCGACATCAACGAGATCTCGATCACCAAGGCGCGCTCCCAGGCCGTCACGTTCTCGACGCCCTACTACACGAACCCGCAGGCGATCATCGTCTACAAGAACTCAGCGCTCGCGCACGCCAAGTCGCTGGCCGCGTTCAAGAAGGCGTCGATCGGCGTGCAGATCGGCACCACCAGCCTGAGCGCCGTCGATCAGGTGATCAAGCCGAACTCACAGCCGTCGGTGTTCAACACCTCAAACGACGTGGTCGAGGCGTTCAAGATCCACCGCGTCGACGCGATCGTCGTCGATTACGCGACGGCGCTCTACCTGAGCTCGTCCGAGATCAAGGGCAGCACGATCGCCGGCCAGTTCACCGCCCCCGGCGGCGACAACTGGGGCCTGCTGATGAAGAAGGGCTCGGCGCTGGCTCCATGCGTCGACAAGGCGCTGGCCAAGCTCAGGGCCAGCGGCACGCTGACGAAGCTGACCAAGCGGTGGATGTCGTCAAAGGTGGCAGTCCCGGTCCTCAAGTAGGACCGGGTCCAGCTCCAGCGTTGCCGTGAGCACGCAGTACCCGCTCACCACGCGCGAGGACCGGGCCCAGGCGCGGCGCCGGCATCGGCGCCGCCACATCGCGATAGCCGCTGTCTCAACCGTCGTCATCCTCGGCGGCCTGATCCTGCGGATCGTGACGGCATCGGGATGGCCCAACGTCCGCAAATCGTTCTTCTCGGAGTACTGGTTCAGGAAGGCGTTCGGCAGCGTCCTGTCGGGCTTCTGGACCGACGTGCGGATGTTCCTGGTGATCGAGGTCTGCGTGCTCGCGCTCGGGCTGCTGATCGCCCTGATCCGCACGTTCCCGGTGCCGGCGTTGTACCCCGTGCGCTTGCTCGCGACCGTGTTCGTCGACGTGATGCGCGGCATCCCGACGATCCTGCTGATCTTCCTGATCGGGTTCTCGGTGCCGGCGCTGAATCTCAGTGGCGTGCCGACCAGCGCGGTCGTGCTCGGCGGCATCGCGCTGGCGATGAACTACTCGGCATACGTCTCCGAGGTCTTCCGCGCCGGGCTGATGTCGGTGCATCCGAGCCAGGGCTCCGCCGGGCTGGCGCTCGGTCTCACGCCCGCGCAGACGCTGCGCCACGTGATCGTGCCGCAGGCGGTCGGACGCGTGATCCCACCCCTGCTCAACGACTTCATCGCGCTGCAGAAGGACGTCGCGCTGGTCTCGACGCTCGGCGTCTTCGAGGCGTTCCGCGCCGCTCAGATCGTCGCCGACCAGAACTTCAACTACACCCCGCTGCTCGCCGCCGCGGCACTGTATCTGTGCGTGACGATCCCGATGACGCGGTTCGTCGACCACCTCCAGTGGCGCACGATCCGTGAGCGGGGGCCGGCACTGGCGCTGGGTCCGCGATGAGCGGCGTGGAAGCCCACGGCCCTGTGGCCACCGGTGCTCCCGCTGGAGCCCCGGTGCTCGAGATCCGCGGCGTCACCAAGTGCTACGGCGAAAACGAGGTGCTCAAGGGCATCGATCTGACCGTCGGCGAGCACGAGGCTGTCGCCCTCATCGGCGCGTCGGGGTCGGGTAAGTCGACGCTGCTGCGCTGCATCGACCTGCTCGAGGAGATCGACGACGGCGACATCTTCCTCGACGGCGAACCGATCACCGTTCCCGGCATGAACCCGGTGCCGGTGCGACGCAAGCTCGGGCTCGTATTCCAATCGTTCAACCTGTTCCCACACATGCGCGTGCTTGACAACGTCACGCTCGGCGCCGTGCGCGGCCAGAAGATGCCGGCCGCCGAGGCGCGCGAGGCCGGCACCGAGCTGTTGGCGCGCTTCGGCCTCGAGCACCGCGCCCGCGAGTACCCCGACAAGCTCTCCGGCGGGCAGCAGCAGCGCGTCGCAATTGCTCGCGCGATGCTCACGCGGCCGCGGGCGCTGCTGCTCGACGAGGTCACCTCGGCGCTCGACCCGGAGCTCGTCGGCGAGGTGCTCGAGCTGATCCGCGAGCTCAAGCTCGGTGGGATGACGATGATCCTGGCGACGCACGAGATGTCGTTCGCGCGTGATGTCGCCGACCAGGTCTGCTTCCTCGAGGACGGCCGCATCGTCGAGCACGGGTCGCCCGAGCAGATCCTCAGCGAGCCGCGCGAGGCCGCGACACAGCGCTTCCTGCGGCGTCTGATCGACGCCCACCGGCTGTAGCCGCCGCTCCGGCCCGGCCGTGGCCCCGTCAACCGACGCGGTTCAGGATCTGCCAGGCTGCCCCGACTATGACCGATACAACACCTCTCATCACCGGCGTGGATTTCGTCTGCATCCCCGCACAGGACTTCGACGCGATGACCGCCTTCTACGGCGAGACGCTCGGCCTGCCGTTCGTCAAGCGCTACGGGAGCCGGCCGGGCGCCGAGTATCAGGCCGGCAACCTCACGCTCGCGATCCTGCGCACCGAGGACTTCGGGGGCACCTTCTCTGCGAATGCGATGCCGATCGCGCTACAGGTCGACGACGTGGCGGCCGCGCGCGAGCAGCTCGAGGCCAAAGGCGTCCGCTTCGTCACCGACACGTTCGACTCCGGCGTCTGCTGGCAGGCGATCTGCGTTGACCCAGACGGGAACCCGCTCTCCCTGCATCACCGCTACGCGCCGAACGACTGACCATGGAGATCACCTCGCATCTGGATCCCGATCGGCGCCGGCACGTCGAGTCCCGCTTGCGTCACAACCTGATGGCATGGTTGACGACGGTACGACCAAACGGGCAACCGGACACGGTGCCGGTCTGGTTCCTGGTCCGCGATGACGACTCGATCCTGATCTTCAGCCAGCCGAACCAACTGAAACTGCGCAACATCTCCCACAATCCGCGGGTCACGCTGGGCCTCGACGTCACCGACATCGGGCGCGACATCATTCGCGTCGAAGGCAGGGCGAAGCACGTGGTCGATCATCCACCGGCGAGTGCGGTGCCGGAGTACGCGGAGAAGTACGCCGAGCGACTCGGTGCCCTGTTCGGCACGGCCGGGAGATTCGGTGAGGTCTTCTCGGCCGCGATCGTGATCACGCCGGTCAAGTTGCGGGCGAGCGTGCCCTCAACCGGGGTCGAGGTCTGAAGCGATGCCGGCGGCCCGCTTGCACCTCGTGGTCGTTCGTCTGCCCCTCGCACGGAGGTAGTCTCCGCAGATGGCGTTCGCGGTACGGCGAGAACAGCTGGCGCGGATGTTGGGTGCGCACGGCGAGGATCATCTCGCCGAGCGTGCGCTGTCACTGTCGGATGAGGAGCTGGCTCGCATCGGCACGCTCGGCGCCTATTACGCGTTTTCCGAAGACGCGATGGCGCTCGGAGGCAGCATGGGTGGTCCCAGAGCGCTGGCGCTCGCCACGGTCGATGTGCTCGACGGCAGTGGCCGTGACCTGCACCGCCACCACAGCGAACAGGAACTGTCGTGGGGTTTGTCAGAGCAGCCGGACGACAGTGAGCGTGTCCGTGACCGAGAGCTTCGACGCCATGCCGCGGAGCGTCAGATACCTGCCGATGAGCGCAGGCGCGTCCTGGACACTCTTGATCCACCGGCGTGGGGTCCTGCGCCACCGCACGCCACGTTCCTGATCAAGCGGTGTCATGAGTTGCGGACCAAGCCGCTGAAGGACTTCACCGTCGACGACCTACGCATCATGATCGGGCAGCAGATCGCGTTGCGTCAGCTCGTCCCGCTTGCGCTGGAGCGACTGCAGCCGGCTGCGCTGATGGAAGCCGACTATCGGGGGGACCTGCTGGCCGGCGTGCTCGGCGTAGACCGTGCCTTTTGGGAACCGCTCTCCGATCTGGAGGTCTCGGCGCGCAAACTGGCTGAAGACCTCCGCAAACGGGTGGAGCTCGAGCCGGGACTGCGCGCACTCGCCGAAGCATTCATCCGCGACCACCCGGCGCGATCAGCCCACGACTACAGCGACTGATCAGCCGGATAACGCGCGGCCCGCGCGACGGCCACTGACCGCGGTGCGTTGCACCGCGTCAGCTCTGAACTCGGGCTACGCATCAGTCGAGCGGACCTCGAGCATGACCCCCTGGTTTCGCGGGACGGTCGCTGATCACGCCACCGAGCGCGGTCAGGTCCGGCTTCTGCCCGGATGCGCCCAGGTCCATGAGCTTGCCGGTCCTTGCGTCGAGCACGACCGTCAAGTACCGGTAGCTGATGTCCTGCTCGGTTAGCTCCCTGCCGGACTGCGCCGGCCGTGAGTGATTCCAGCGGAAATTGCCCTGCATCGCAAACACACAGGACGGTGTGTCATCGAACACCTTCCCGGATCCAACCGCGCGATTGACGTCAAACCTCGTGCCGCGAGCATGTTTGATCACGAGCGGGCTCGGATCCCCGAGGCGGGCCGCGACCTCGAGCGCGCAGACAAGCAGCTCGCCGTCACCCAGCTCGCGTGGCGAGGCCGAGGGGCGATCGTCAAAAGGACTCCCTGCCATGGCTCGGCACGATAGCTCCACCCCCCTCCCGCGGATCGACGAATCTCGGCGATACTCGCGGCAGGATGGAGACCGACTGCCCGTGCGGGTCCGGGATGACCTACGCCGCGTGTTGCGGCCCGCTTCACAGCGGCACGCCGGCGTCGACGGCGCTCGAGTTGATGCGCTCGCGCTACAGCGCGTTCGCAGTCCGCAACGCGGGCTACCTGATCGCGACGTGGCACCCGGCGACCCGGCCGGCGTCGGTGGACTTCGATCCGGCGGTACAGTGGCGGCGACTGCGGATCCAGGGCTCGACGGGTGGCACCGCGGACGACGATACGGGCACCGTCGAGTTCGTCGCTCACTACTGGGACACGGTCCGCGGCCGCTACGGGCGCCAGCACGAGAACAGCCGATTCACGCGCGAGGGTGGACGCTGGTTCTACGTCGAGGCGGTGCACTGAATCCTCAACGGGTGAAGGTGATATGACCCCTCCGTGGCCGCGCTGCGGGCCCCAGCTCACGTCAGCAGGTGACGGGCGGAACCGAACGGAACACCAGCGCCAGGAGGTTCGCCAGAACACAGCGAACCCAAGCAGAGCCACCACGACAACCGGGATACCGATCCCGGTGCCGATGACCAGGCAAACGACCGGAGCGGCTTCAGGAGAATGCATTCCGATGAAGTTCTGGATGAACACGCTCAGCCACGCTCGGTGTCATCCGGGACACGCAGCACTGGGGCTTGATCTTCCGATTCGGCTTGTTCGAGATCCGTCGGAAGACTTCGAGCTCAGCAGGAGCAAAATGACCGCGAGCGGTAAAGCCGGCGCGGCCGGCGTGATCGCCCGCGTGTCAACTTTTCTGATGGCTCCATACGTTGTAGTAGGTAGTGGCGTCTTTCGACGATTTCGTTGACGAGAGCACCGATGAGCTTCTGCGCGTCGCTTGCTTCATCACTTGGGATGAAGCAGAGGCAGAGGATCTCGTTCAGGACTGCCTGATTCGGATCGCGAATCGTTGGCCCCGCGTGCAACACATGGAGATGCCGTTCGCATATGCGCGTCGAGTACTGGTGAATCTTGCTCTTGACGGTCGGGCCCGCCACAGGCGACGACGGGGCGAGCTAACGAGAAGTTCGCACTGCGAGGTCGCGGACGAGCCTTCGGGCTACGACGTCACAGACGCTCGAGCGGCGTCCTCAATCGATGCTGTTGCCGAGCGATCGGCCCTGATCGCAGAGATCGGCCGGCTATCTCCGCAGCAACGCACGGTGCTGGGCCTTCGGTACTTCCTGGACCTGTCGGAAGCGCAGACCGCAGAGATCATCGGCGTCAGCGTCGGCACGGTCAAAACGAGCGCCTCGCGCGGACTTGCGCGTCTGCGTGAACTCATGTCAGAGCCGTCTGAGCAACGGGAGACCAGTGAACCATGAATCAGTTGGAGCAAGATCTGCGCGCGGCTTACGCACAGAAGACCGGCTCAATCTCTCCTGAGCGCGGCGCACGAATCCGCGCCCACGATTTCCATCCACGCCAGAGCCGCTTGCGACGTTGGCCCACGATCGGGGTCAGCGCCACGGCTGTTGCAGCCGGTGCCGCGGCTGCGATCGTGCTGGTTTCGGCAGGCCCGACGCCGGCGCTGGCGGGATGGACCGCAACGCCGGCGAGCGTCAGCGCCGGACCTTTGACCCAAGCACGGAAGGTATGTGGCGACGTACCCGCGACGGGTGTGCTCACCTCGGAATCCCGCGGCCCCTTTGTGGCGATCGTGTTCGACCGAGAGGATGCTCCGTGGCAGTGCATCACCCGGGGATCCAAGGAGCTGATGCGTCAGACAACTCAGTACCCGGCGCGCCTATACGAGACGGCACCTGCAGGCAAGATCACCACCCCCTCGTTAGAGCGGCAGGCTTACACCGCCTCTGCGCTCCGTGAGGTCTCGAAGCTCAACGCAGCCGAAACGCGGCTGATCCATCATTGGAACGCTGCTCAAGACCGCTTTCAGATATCGAAATTGGACACCGAGATCGGGCATGTCCTCACTGGGCCTGACGCGCTGACCGCGTTCACGGGCAGAGCCGGAAGCGGCGTGACCGCAGTCACTTTCATCCTGGCAAGCGGCCAGAGGGTCAGCGCGGTCGTTCAGAACGGATGGTACGAAGCGTGGTGGCCCGGGTCCGCGGTCGCTGGTGCTGCTGATGCGGTCAAGGTGTCGGTTAGGACTGTCTCTGGGACACGCACTTCGCAGATGCAGTACGGACCCGTCCTTGATCTGGGTCACTCAAAGACATGCGCCTCCCGAGGCGGTTGCACGGTCTTTGCCCCGACGGTGCTCAAGTCCGGGATAGCACCTCAGCTGTCGGCTCATTACGCGTTCTTCAAGAACACATCACCGTCGCCGTTGTCGGCGCAGCCCAGGTTCGTACGAGCATTCCTCAAGCGACGCAGCCAGTCGCTCGGCGCCCAGGTCGAGCAGTCTGAGGGAATCGACAACGCGCAACTCCGAGCCGTGCAACTGCCAGGCGGTCATGTCCTGATTGTGATCCCCGGCGCTGAAGGGCTCTGCCATACGCTACTCACCAAGGACGGTGGTGGTGGCGGATGCACCGACATCAAAGGCACGATGCGCTGGGGCGCGTTCGGGGTGTCCGGCGAATCAGGCCCTGAGGGCTCTAGCAACACGCTCAGTGGGCTCGTACCCAACGGCAACAAGACCGTGACCGTGAACCTCGACTCCGGCAAGAAGCTCATCGTCCCGGTCCACGACAACGTCGTCTACGCAACCTTCTCGGCCGCAGCGAAGTCCGTCAGCTTCAAAAACGCATTCGGCAACGTCAAGAGATACCCGGCCGGCTGACGACCGTCGAGCGGCGTCCGAACCGGCTCGCGCCACTCGCGCGCAGGAGGTGACGTGAGACGCCGGTCCAGAATCCGCGACCACGACCGATAATCTTCTGCCCCGCGCGTGCTGCAGGCGCGTATGGTCGTGGCTAAGTGGGCTGAAGGCACCGCGCGTCGGAGCGGCGCCTGCGGCAAGGTCGCGCTGTTCAGCCCCGCCAGGTCGAGCGGGTACGTCAGCCAGCAGATCCAGCGATCGAAGACCTTCAACGGGTGACCGACAGCCGATGGCGACGTCAGCCGATCAGCGTGCGCTCGATCCCCTGGCGTGCCTCGCGCTCGACGCCAACCAGCTTTTGGTCGCGTCCATAGAGCGCGAGCAGCGCCGACAGGGACAGTGCGAGCACACGCGCCCTGATCAGCGTTTCGTCCGTGATCTCGCCGTAGGCTGAGCGAAACGTGGCGCGGGCCGGTGGGAGAAGCAGACTCCAATACAACGTCAGATCGATCCCGGCCGCCGAGAGGCAAACGTCGCCCCAGTCGATGATTCCCGCGAGTCCGCCGCGATCATCGACGAGGGCGTGGCGGAAGTGCAGATCGCCGTGCGCGAGCACAAGATCGTCGGTCGGAGGGAGTTTCTCTGCGGCGCCGAGGATGCGGGTGGCACGGACGACCAGCGCTCCGGACGGATCGAGCTCGAGCAGGCTCGACCGCGCGCGCGGGACGCGTGACGACATGTCGGCACGTCCGTTTGGGTCGACCTGCAGGTCGGCATCATCGGGGACGCGGATGCTGTGCAGAGCGCGCAGGAATACGCCGAGGTCGTGGGCGAGCCGCTCACGGGCGTCGTCCTTCAGGTCGCGCTCATGGATCTCACGGCCGGGGATCAAACGGCTTCCGAACCACGGCCATGGGAACAGCTCGCTCGGTTTGCCCGGGTAGGCGGCATCGGGAATCGCATACGGCAACAGCGGCGCGATTTGAGGCAGCAGCGCCATCTCTCGCAAGATCCCGGGCAGCGCGATCTCGCGCCGCGGAAACCGGAACGCGATGTTCTCGCCGGTGAGCCACGCCGTGTTATCCCAGCCGACCCCGAGCAGGCGCAACGAAGCTGTGTCCAAGATCGGATAGGCATCGCCGATCAGCGTGCGCGCCAGCCGTTGGTCGACCTCGACCTCTGCGTCCCATTGCGGCATCCCGCCGGCGACAGTAGCCCCTTCCGCACCGATTGCGGGGCGCAGGACCAGACACAGCACCTCAGATGCGACCTGTCGATCACCCTCACGACACAGCATTCGTCGCAGATCCTGACGGCGGCGCTCAAGCTGATGCGCTCCCGCTCCAGCTCAAGTCGGCAGGTGACGGGCGGTGATCTGGCGGAAGCTGTCCTCTTCCTCCGCCGAGGCGAATGCGCGTCTTGGTATCACGATCCGCGCCGGACTCCCCGCCCGCGTGATCATGTAGAGGCCGGATCGCTCGATCAGCTTGGACCAGTGGTCCCAGTCCGTCCGCGTCGATGCGCGCGCCTCACCGGTCGTGACTCCCTCGTCGCTCACCGCAACGAGCTGCTCGGAGTGGAGTTGGGGCAGCTGTCGCCACAGGTTGGCCGGTACCACGGCCCAGATGTAGCTGCCGATACCAACCGTGTAGACGACGCCGATCGCGATGGCGATGAGGTTGGCGGATGCCACTCCGATCGCGATCGGCACGACACCGAAGGCGATCGACGCCCGGTTGGCTCGCCGACGGGTCACGATGTCACGACACATCTTCAGTCCTTCCGGGCGCGTGAGCGTGAAGCGAAGGCTGACCACAACCGCACATCATGCCGTAGGGCCGGCCGGCCGCTTGCGGTACACGTCGCTGCCGAGGTGGACCTCGCCGGCGTCGAGCGCGACGCTCGCGCCGCCGGGCAGGGAGACGAGCAGCCGGCCGCAATCGTCGATGCCGGCACCGGTGCCGCTGCCGCCCTCCCAGCTGACGGGCTTACCGTGCAGCGCATCGAGCGTGCGCGCGGCGTGCAGTACCTCCGCATCGGGGGCGCTCAGCCAGCGCTCGAGCATCTCGCTCAGGTGCACGAGCGTGGGCTCGAGGTCGGCCTCGTCGAGTCCCAGGGTCGCGGCGCGCTCACGCAGTTCTTCGGGCAGCTGCTCGGGCCTGAGCGCCACGTTGATCCCGATTCCGAGCACCGCCCAGTGCTCCTGCGGACGCCCCTCGACGAGGATGCCCGCGAGCTTGCGTCCGTCGATCAGGACGTCGTTGGGCCACTTCACCCATGCCCGCTCGCCGGCGAGCTCGGCGACCGCGACGCCCGCGGCGAGCGACAGCAGCGGACCGGGATCGCGAACCACCCACGAGCAGACGAGCGCCGCTCCGACGGGCGCGCTCCAGGCGCGGCCCTGGCGGCCGCGCCCGGCCGTCTGCTCGGCGGCGGTGACCAGCGTCCCGTGGGGCGCGCCGTGCGCGGCCAGCCGGCGCGCGACCGTGTTGGTCGACTCGGTGCGGCGCAGGTGCACGCGCGGCGTGCCGAGGCGCCCCTGGTTGATGGTCGTCACCGCTCGCGGGCGGCGCTGATCCGCAGATCGTCTCCGGCGCGCACGCCGAGTCGATCTGCCGCCCTGCCGCGATTGACGGCAAGAGCCAGCTGCATCGTCGAGTCCTCGAACAGCAGCAGCTCGCCATCGGCGACATCGCTGAAGGTCAGTGCGTAGCTGCCCAGGTGGCTTTCGCCGGACGCGAGCGTCAGCTCGACGCGGTCGCCGCGCCCGGAGCCGATGCCGATGCCCTCGAGGTCCTCGTGGACCGCGCCGAGCTGCACGTTGCCGAAGCCGTCGACGCCGATCACGGGTGCCAGCAGCACACCGCTACTTGCGCTCGCACGGGGGCTCTCGAGCTGCACGAGCTCGGCGCGATCGAAGCCCTGCCCGGCGAGCTCGAACGGCTCGCCGGCGGCAAGCCTCGCTGCCACCGGCGCGAAGATGTCACGCCCGTGGAAGGTCGCCGAGACCGGCTCCAGCAACCACGGCGAGGCCGAGATCTCGACCGCCTGCTCGACGCCGCCGCCCGCCACCGCCGCCGGCCACAGCAGGCCGTTGTCAGGCCCTACGAGCACGCGCCCATCGGCGAGCCGCAGCGCGACCGCGCGACGCTCACTGCCGACGGTCGGGTCGACCACGGCGACGTGCACGCCGACCGGCATGTAGCGCAGCGAGTGCGCGAGCACCGCGGCACCGGCGCGGATGTCCTGAGGCGGCACGCCATGGCTGAGGTCGATCACCCGCGCATCCGGGCAGATACCGGCGATCACGCCGTGCAGCAGGCCGACGAACTCATCTGTGACACCGTAATCGGTGAGCAGCGTGATGACGGTGCGGCGAGGAGTGACGCTCACGCGCGCATGATCGCAGCGACGAGGCCGTCGATGTCGTGCTCCTCGGCCTCGAGGTCGGGCTCGAGTCCGTGACGGCGCAGCTCGTCGCTGGTCACAGGGCCGATGCTCACGGTGCGCGGGCGCGACTGCCCGCGCGCGAGCCATGCCTCAGGGCCGCCGACGGCGGCGAGGAAGTTGCGGACCGTCGAGGCGGAGGTGAAGGTGATGAAGTCGGCGGCGGCGACCGCGGCGGCCTGCTCGGGGTTCAGCTGCTCGACGACGGTCTCATAGACGGCCACCACATCGACCTCGGCGCCGCGTTCGCGCAGCGCGTCGGGGACGACGTCGCGCGCCTCGCGGGCGCGAGCGACCAGCGCACGCCTGACCGGGACATCGCCGAGCGCCGCGGCCAATGCCTCGCCGACGGCCTTCTCCGGCATCACGTCGGTGCTGATCCCGCGAGCCCGCAGCGCGCGTGCGGTGGCCGGGCCGATCGCGGCGACGCGTGTCCGGCCGCGCCCCGGGAAGGCGCGCGTGTCGAGGCCCTCGGCATCGAGCCGCTCGAACAGCGCCTCGACCCCGGTGGGGCTGGTGAAGCAGATCAGGTCGTAGCTGTCGAGCTCGGGCGCCGGCCCGGGAAGGGCCCTGGTGCTGATCACCGGCGCGACGATCACCTCGGCGCCGAGCCCGCGCAGGCGCTCGGCCAGGCGCGAGGCCTGCTCGCGGGCGCGGGTGACGGCGAGCGTGACGCCGTGCAGCGGCCGTTGCTCGAGCCAGCCGAGGCGGTCGTGCAGCGCCGCGACCGGGCCGAAGACCGCGATCGTCGGTGCCTTGATCTGCTGCTCGCGGCCGATCTGCGCGATCGTCGCGAGCGTTCCCTGGACCGAGCGTTGCCCGGGCAGCGTCCCGCTCTGGACGAGGGCGGCGGGCTCATCGGCTGAGCGGCCACCCTCGATCAGGTGCGCTGTGATCCGTTCGAGCCGGCGCACGCCCATGTAGACGATCAGCGTTCCCGGGAACGCGGCAAGCGCGTTCCAGTCGAGCGCCGACTCGGGCTTGTCGGGATCCTCGTGGCCAGTCAGGAACGCGACCGAGCTGGCCGCGTCACGGTGGGTGACGGGGATGCCCGCGTAGGCGGGTGCGGAGATGCCGGCGGTGACGCCGGGAACGACCTCGAACGCGATCCCGGCCTCGATCAGCGCCTCGGCCTCTTCGCCGCCGCGTCCGAACACGAACGGATCGCCGCCCTTGAGTCGCACTACCGTCGCGGCGGAGCGCCCGTGCTCGACCAGTTGGCGCGTGATCTCGGTCTGCGGAACCTGCTCGCCTCCCCCCTCCTTGCCGGCGTAGATCAGCTGCGCGTCGAGGCGCGCGCCGTCCAGCGCCGAGGCGGGGATCAGCCGGTCATGGATGATCACGTCGGCCTCAGCGATCAACTCCAACGAGCGGGCGGTCATCAGCCCTGGATCTCCGGGGCCGGCGCCGACAAGGTAGACGGTCATGCGGCCGCCATCTCTTCGGCTTGGGCCAACAGCTCACGCGCCCCGGCGGCGGTCATGCGTTCAGCCACCAGTTCTCCGACCTGGTCAAACGACGCGGTCAGCTCATCGCTGATCCAATGGGAGCCGTCTGGGAGGCCTACCCAGGCACGGAGCGTTACGTCATTCCCCGATGCGGGCACCGAGCTCGCCCCAAGGGGGGTGTTGCATGTGGCGTTCAGCCGGCTCGCGAGTGCCCTTTCGGAAATGACGCAACGCTCCGCTTCGGGATCGTTGATCGCGCTGGCTCGCTCATCACCGGTGCGTGCCTGGACCAGCAGCGCGCCCTGGCCGGGGGCGGGAACGAGCTCGCTCAGCAGGCAGCCGATCTCGCTCTCACGGCCGAGGCGCCGGAGCCCGGCCTCGGCGAGCACGACCGCGTCGACCTCGCCATCCGCGAGCTTGCGCAGCCGCGTGTCGACGTTGCCACGCAGCTCCACGATCCGCAGATCCGCCCGCACGGCACGTAGCTGCGCAGTACGCCTGATGCTGCTCGTACCCACGCGCGCGTCGGGCGCGATTGACGCAAAATCGGCGAAGCCACATAGAGCGTCAAGCGTGCCCGACGTGCGCGGGGGAACCGCGACGATCACGGTCCCTTCAGCCAGCTCACCGGGCACGTCCTTGGCGGAGTGGACGGCGATGTCGATCTCAGAAGCCAGCAGGGCGGCTTCCAAAGCTGAGGTCCAGCGCGCCTTGTCGCCGGGCGCCTCGCCGCGGTCGCCGGAGGTGGTGATCGTCACCAGCTCGACCTCGCCGCCGAGCGCATCGGCGACCAGCTTGGCCTGCGCGAGCGCCAGCGCGCTACCGCGCGTCCCGAGGCGGATCACCGCTTGTGCTCAGGCAGCTTGCGGATCTCCGCGAGGTCCTCGGCCTCAACCGGCGCGTCCCGCAGCGCCGGACGCTCATCGACGCTGAGCCCGAACAGGTCCTGGACCAGCGCCATGCGCGCGTGCACACGGTCGTCGCGCAGCTCCTTGATGCGCAGCGTCGGATGGTGCAGCAAACGGTTGACGATCGCGCGTGAGATCGCCTGCACGCGCTCGAGGTCCTCGTCTGAGGCGGAGTCCCACTTGCCGTCGTTCTCGGCGAGCACCTGGGTGGCGATCGCGGTCGCGTGATTGCGCAGCGCGGCGAGCGTCGGCAGCACCTCGAGCGACCCGAGCCAGGTGGCGAAGCTCTGGATCTCCTGCTCGACGATGCCGTCGGCCCTGCGCGCCTCGCTCTGGCGCACGCGACGGTTGCGCGCGACGACCGCCTCGAGGTCGTCGACGTCGAACAGCGAGACGCCATCGACGCCGGCGCAGGCCGCCTCGACATCACGCGGGACGGCGAGGTCGATGATCAGCAGCGGCCGCCGGTCGCGCTGCGCCTGGACCTGCTGGAGCTCCTCGACCTCGATCAGCAGGTGCGGCGAGGAGGTCGCCGACACGAGGATGTCGGTGTCGAGCAGCGCGTCGGGCAGCTCGTCGAAGGCGACGCTGCGGGCGTCGAAGCGGCTGGCGAGGCTGACCGCGCGGTCACGCCGGCGGGTGGCGACGAACACCAGCTCGGCGCCGGCGTCGGCCAGCGCGCGGGCGGCGAGCTCACTGGACTCACCGGTGCCGATCAGCACGACGCGGCGCCCCGGGAGCGCGCCGAAGACCTCCTTGGCGAGCATCGCCGAAACCGACGGCAGGCTGATGTGGCCGGCGCCGATCGCGGTCTCGGTGCGCACGCGCTTGCCGGTCGATAGCGCGGCCTTGAACAGATGATTGGTGAGCGGACCGGTGGTCTCGTGCTCGAGCGCGCCGTCGTAGGCGCGGCGCACCTGGCCCTGGATCTGGTCCTCGCCGATGATCATCGACTCGAGCCCCGAGCTCACGCGGTACAGATGCCGGGCCGCCTCGCAGTTGCGGTGCGAGTAGATCGAAGGGGCGAGCGCCGTCGGCTGGATGCTCGCCTGCCTGGCCAGCATCCCCAGCACCGTGCTCTCGGCCGCGACCGGATCGTCGACGACGAGGTAGAGCTCGGTGCGGTTGCAGGTCGAGAGCGCCACCACCTCCTGGATCTCGGGGACGCCGTGGAGGTCGCGCACGAACTCGACGGCGCGCGTGTCGGTCAGCGCCAGGCGCTCGCGCACCTCGACCGGCGCGGTCTTGTGCGAGACCCCGATCGCCAGCAGCTCACTCATGCGCCGCGGGCTCCAGGGAGGCAGGCTCAGCGGGGCCTGCCTCGCTATGAGGATGCTGCTCTACCGGGGCTGGCCCAGCGGGACCGGCCCCCGTGTGCTCGCGCTCGTCGAGCTGCGCCTTGAGATCACGCAGCTCGCGACTGCCCGAGATCAGCTGGCGGGCCATGATCCAGACGTAGAGCAGCACGACCAGCAGGAACACGATGTAAGCGGCCGCGACGTACGGGCCGGCGGTGTGCAGCGGCAGCGCGGGCGCCTCGGCAAACAGGGCGATCATGATGGTGAGGCGGTCCTTCCGAGTGGGCGTACGGCGTCGTCGCCGAGCAGTTTGCGGCGCAGCCGCCGGGTTTCGATGCGCATCTCCTTGGCGGCCATCTCGAACTTCATCAGCGTCGTGAACAGCAGCGCGATGCCGAGCAGCGACAGGTAGAACGTGAGCTTCATCGAGCCCGGCAGGTTGCCGCCCTCGAGGTTGAGCACGCGCGGATGCACGTACGCGGCCGAGAGCCGCACGACGATGAAGTTGATCGGCACGAACGCGCCGCAGACGATCGAGAACACCGCGGCGTAGCGCGCCTGGCGCTCGGGGTCCTCGATCGAGAAGCGCAGCGGTTGATAGGTGCAGAACAGCAGGATCACGATCAGGTAGGAGACCAGCGTCGGCTCCGACCAGACCCACCAGTGACCCCAGGAGGCCTTGGCCCAGATCGAGCCGGCGATGATCCCGCCGACCGAGAAGATCAGCGACATGTGGATCGCGCAGTAGGAGCGCATGTCCCAGACGCGTTCACCGGTGCGCAGGTACATCAGGCCGAAGACGCCGCCGAGGCAGTAGCCGACGAGCGAGACGATCGCGAGCGGCACGTGGATGTAGAAGATCTTCTGCACGAACCCCTGCTCGGCCTCGAGCGGGGCGTAGAAGAAGACAAGGCTCAGCGCCGCCGTCACCGTCACGGCGGTGGCGATCGTGAGGCCGCGCAGGTGCCGGACGTGGGTGCTCATGATCCTTCAATCACTCCTCGAGCAGGAAGTCGAACAGGCCGATCGCGAGGAGCGCGTTGATCAGATCATAGAGCGCCAGCACCGCCAGCCACTTCGCCGGCGGCGAGCCGCTCGAGCCGCTGGTCAGCAGCGGTCCGATCCCGCGCGCGGTCGCGATCAGCGCCGGCAGCAGCAGCGGCAGCCCGATGATCGGCCCGATCAGGTCGCGCGCGCGGGTGTGCACCGCGATCGCCGACACGAACGTGCCGATCACCGCGAACGCGATATCGGCCAGGAACAGGATCAGCAGCACCCCCGGCAGCGAGTGCCCGAGGCACGGCGGATCGAGCAGCAGCGCAAACGCTGGCAGCGCGATCAGCTCGAGCGCGGCCATGAAGATGAACAGCGCGCCGGCCTTCGCATAGAGCATCGCGGTGCGATCGACGGGCGCCAGCAGGAAGGCGTCGAAGCCACCCTGCTCGCGCTCGGCCACGAACAGCCGGTTGACGGCGAGCATCGCGGCGAACAGCAGTGTCACGGTGAGCACACCGGCGGCGAGCTGGCCGTGAAGCGTGTCCATGTTGAGGCCGAAGTGGAAGATCACGAACGTGATCACCGACAGCAGCGCCATCGCCGGGACGGTCTCGAGCGTGCGCAGCTCGACCAGCAGGTCCTTGCGCAGGATCGCGGCGGCGGTCCTCATGCGTAGAGCTCCTTCAGGGTGCCGGCGTCGAGTCCGGCGGGTGGGCCCAGGTAGGCGGCGCGCCCGCCCTGCAGGGCGAGCACGACGTCTGACTCGGCAAGCGCGGCCTGCGGATCGTGGCTGGTCAGCACGCGGGTGACGCCGGAGGCGCGGCCGATCAGCGGCTCGACCAGCTCACCGGCGGCCGGGTCGAGGTTCGAGCGCGGCTCGTCGAGCAGCAGCAGCTCGGGGCTGTGCAGCACCGCGCGCGCGACCGTCAGCCGCTGGACCATGCCGCGGCTCAGCGATCTGATCGGGTCATCAGCGCGGTCGTGCATCGCAACCGCCCGAAGCACCTCGTCGACCCGCTGCATCGGCACCCCGTGCAGGCGTGCGTGGTAGATCAGGTTCTCACGGCCGCTGAGGTCGCGGTAGAGCAGTGGCTCATGGCCGAGCAGCCCGAGGCGCCCGCGTACCTTCCAGCTCTGTCGCGGCAGTGGCTCGCCGAACAGCCTGGCGCTGCCGGAGTGCGGGCGCAGCAGCGTCGCGAGGATCCGCAGCAGCGTTGACTTGCCCGCGCCATTGCGACCGAGCACCGCGAGCGTCTGGCCCTGCCGCAGGGTCAGCGAGACGTCGCGCAGCACCGTGCGCTCGCCGAAGTGGCGCGTCAGGCTCTCAAGCTCGATGACGTTCGCGTCGTCCATTTTCCCGGTGCAGTGTCGCAACTGCGTGCGCGAGCACCGGTTCCACCACCGGGAACAGCTGCACGATCGCCTTCGGGCTGCCGGGAAAGTTGATGATCAGCGAGCCGCCGCAGGTACCCGCCACGGCCCGCGAGAGCATCGACATCGGCGTGTACTGAAGCGATGCCGCGCGCATCGCCTCGGCCAGTCCGGGGACGTCGCGATCGATCACCGCGCGTGTCGCCTCGGGCGTCACGTCGTCAGCGGTCAGGCCGGTGCCGCCGGTCGTGAGCAGCAGCTCGGTGCCGCTGTCGACCTGGGCTCTCAGCCAGGTCGTGATCGCGCTGACGTCGTCAGGCACGACAGCCTGGGCGACGACGTCTGCTCCGGCGCCGCGGGCGGCGTCGGCCAGCGCCGGTCCCGATAGATCTTCGTTTGCGCCGGCCGCTGTCGAGGTGGACACCGTGAGGATCGCGCAGCGCATCGTGTCAGCGAGCTTATCCGCGCGTGACTGCCGAGCGAGGTGCGAGCATGCCGCCATGCGCAAGGTCAACGTGTTCGATTACGAGCTGGATGGTTACTTCGAGCACGGGACGATCGCCAACCACGGCGCGGCGCTGGGTCCCAAGCTCGGGGCCGAGCGGATCGGCGCCGGGCTGTACGAGGTCGAGGACGGGCGCTGGGTGTGGCCCTTTCACTACCACTACGGTGTCGAGGAGTGGCTGTACGTGGTGTCCGGCTCCCCGGTCCTGCGCGACCGCCGCGGTGAGCGCGAGCTGACCGCCGGAGACTTCGTCTGCTTCCCGTCGGGGCACGTCGGCGCCCATACGGTCGGCGGTCCGGGGCGGTTCATGATCTTCTCGATCGGCGGCTCGCCGGAGCCCTCGGTCAGCGTCTATCCCGATTCCGACAAGATCGGGGTGCGCCCGGGCAACATGGCGGTGCCGGGGCTCGACACGCTCGACTTCCCGCGTGAGGCCGCCGTCGACTACTGGTACGGCGAGGGCTCGGGCGATCCGGTCGAGCCGCCCGAGCTCGTGCGTCCGCCGCGCCCGCACTACCGGCCGCATGCGGTCAACATCGCCGAGGTCGAGGCGCAGGCACCCGATGGGTCCGGAGCTGTCGCGCCGGACGGGTTCCGGCATCGGTTGCGGCGGCTCGGACCGCTGCTGGCGGCGGACCGCCTCGGGGCGACGCTGCTCGAGCTGGATCCGGGCCAGGGCGGCGCGCCCTATCACTGTGAGCACGGCCGTGAGGAGTGGCTGCTGGTGGTGGCCGGAAGCCCGCTGTTGCGTCACCCCGGTGGCGAGGCGCTGCTGGCCGCGGGTGACGTCGTCTGTTTTCGCGACGGCGAGGCCGGAGCGCGACGGCTGACCAACCCCGGCCCCGAGGCTGTGCGCTTGGTCGTCTTCTCGACCGCGGATGTGCCCTCGGTCCGCGAGTACCTCGACAGTCGCAGGATGCTGGTCCGCTACTCGCGTGACCACGATGGGTTCCTGGTCGCGCTCGACGCGTCCGAGGACGCCCAGAATTCGGAGGGCGGCCTCGTCTGAGGCGCCAGGTGGGGCAGCGCTCACCGAGACACCCCGCAGATCGTCACTTTCAGCAGGTCATCGGCCGCTCAACGCGGCCGCTCTAAACGCCCTCGGACCGCAGCCACTCGAGCGTCGCGGCCAGGCCGTCGGCGTAGCCGACGCGCGGCTCCCAGCCGAGCAGCTCGCGGGCTCGCCGGGTGCTGAAGCTCTGGTCGATGCCCATCACGTGCACGGCCTGGCGCGAGAGCAGCGGGCGCGTCGTCAGGCCGGTGCGCCCGCGCAGCAGGCGGTAGCCGTACTCGAGTGACATGCCGACGCCCTCGGCCAGCCGGAAGGGCATGCTCAGGCGCGCGCGGCCACAGCCGAGCCCGTCGGCGATGCCGGCGGCGAACTGGCGCCAGGTCAGATCGACGCCATCGGCGACGTTGAACGCCTGGCCCGGCGCCTGCTCGTGCACGGCCGCGGACAGCGCCGCGTCGATCAGGTTGTCGATGAAGCAGAGCCCGGCGAGCGCGCGGCCGTGGTCGATCAGCAGCATGTGGCCGCCGCGCAGCGCGCGCGCGACCTCGAGCACGACCTCACGCGAGCCGGGCCCGTAAACCGTCGCCGGCCGCAGAACGACCGTCTCGAAGCCACCCTCGGCGGCGGCGCGCCGCAGCTCGGCCTCGGCATCTCTCTTGGTCTGGGCGTACCAGTTGCGAAAGCCCGTCGTGACGTAGTCCTCGTCGACCTCGGCGCGGCCCGGGTAGCCGTAGACGTCGGTGCTCGAGAAGTGCACGAAGCGCTGGACCGACCCGCGGGCGCAGGCATCGAGCAGGTTGCGGGTGCCGGCGACGTTGACGGTCTGGACCTCCTCCGAGGTGGCCCAGTCCGACACGAGCGCGCCACAGTGGAACACGTAGCGGCAGCCCTCGGCGGCGCGCGCGAGCGTCTCCGGAGCGGTGAGGTCGCCGGTGACGAGCTCGACATCGAGCGCCAGCAGCGCCGCGACGTCGCTGCTGGGACGCACCAGGCAGCGCACCTGGTAGCCCTCGCGCACGAGCCGCCTGACGAGGTGACCGCCGATGAACCCGCTCGCCCCCGTGACCAGGCAGACGTTGTCCTGTGAGACGTCGACGGGCTTGCCGCGCGGGTGCGCGCCGGCGATCGCCGGCGGGGCCGGCTGCTGCTCGCGCCGGCGCAGCGTCGAGACGGCGATGTCGCGCACGACCGACCAGTTCTTGCCGCCGTCGGTCTCGCAATCGCTGAGCACAGCGTCGAACGCCGCCAGGAACGATTGCGCCTCCGGGTCCGACAGCGTCAGCGGCGGCAGCAGCTTGATCACGTCGTTCTTGCCCGCGGCCATTGTGATCACGCCGTGGTCGCGGTGCAGCGGGATCACGATCAGCTGCGGAAACAGGCCCTCGCTCGCCAACCGCATCAGCCGCACGCCGAGCTGGGCCTTGCGTGAGCGCGGCGCCTGCAGCTCGATGCCGATCATCATCCCGGCGCCGCGGACCTCCTTGATCAGCTCGTGGCGCTGCTGCAGCTCGCGCAGGCCCTTGACCAGCAGGCCGCCGATCTGCTCCGAGCGCGCGATCAGCCCGTCGCGTTCGATCACGCGCAGCGACGCGAGCCCGGCCGCCATCGACAGGCGGTTGCGCCCGTAGGTCGACTGGTGCACGTAGCTGCGCTCCAATGACCCGACAGCGCGCTGGAAGATCTCGCGGCGCGTGACCATCGCCGCGACCGGCATGTAGCCGCCGCTGAGCGCCTTGCCGACCGTGACGATGTCGGGCTCGAGACCCCAGTGATCCAAGGCGAACCACTCACCGGTGCGCCCGAGTCCGGTCTGGATCTCATCGATCACGAACAGCGTGCCGTGGCGCCGGCAGAGCTCCTGGGCCGCCTCGAGGTAGCCCGGCGGCGGCAGGGTGACCAGCCGCCCCTGGATCGGCTCGACGATGAAGGCGGCCACATCCCCGCGGCTCAGTTCCGATTCCAGGCGCGCGAGATCCCCGTAGGGCACGCGCGCGCAGCCGGGCAGCAGCGGCCCGAAGCCCTCCTTGAAGAAGTCGTCGCCGACGATCGAGAGCGGCCCCAGCGTCACACCGTGGAAGCTCGAGTCGCACGACAGCAGCCGTGGGCGCCCGGTCGCGGCGCGGGCGAACTTGATCGCGCTGTCGACCGCCTCCGCTCCGGTGCTGGCAAAGAAGGTCGCGTCAAGGCCGGCGGGCAGGCGAGCGCTGAGAGCCTCGGCGAGCATCCCGGCCAGCACCGAGTAGTGCAGCTGCACGCCGTCGACGAGGTCGGTGTCGAGCATCGCCCGCAGCACCGCACGCACATCGGGGTGGCCGTGCCCGAGCGAAGCGAAACCCTCGCCGCTGTGCATGTCGAGGTAGGCGCGCCCGTCCTCGTCGTACAGATACGAGCCGCTGGCCGAGCGGTAGGCCTTGTCGAAGCCGAGTATCCGCAGCACCTCGACCAGCGACGGGTCGAGGTAGCGCGAGGCGAGCTCGAGCGTCTGCCCGGCGCGCGCTCGCGCGTCGTCGACTACTCCGAGCGGGTCCAAAGTCCCGAGCGCCCACCGCTCTTCTCGAGCAGCTCGACGCGTTCGATCGCGGCGCCGCGCTCGACGCCCTTGACCATGTCGTAGATCGTCAGCGCCGCGACCGATGCGGCCGTCAGCGCCTCCATCTCGACCCCGGTGCGGGCGGTCGTGCGGGCCTCGGCGGTGAGCTCGATCAGGCCGGCCGCCACGTCGATCGAGGCCTCGACGCCGACGAACGACAGGGGCAGCTGATGGCACAGCGGGATCAGCTCGTGGGTGCGCTTGGCGGCCTGGATCCCGGCGACCCGCGCGACGCCGATCACGTCGCCCTTGGCGGCGTTGCCGGCCGCGACCAGCGCAGCGGTGTCCGCGGAGATCCGCACGACCGCCCGCGCCACAGCTCGGCGCACGGTCGCTTCCTTGTCGGAGACATCCACCATCTCCGCGCGCCCATCGGCGCCCAGATGGGTGAGATCGGCCAAGGCTCAGGCCGGCTGGTAGGAGCTCTGGGCCGCGGCGATCAGGTCCTTGACCGCCGCGACGTCACCGTCGCGCAGCAGCGCGACCGGATCGGGCTCGCCGTTGACGATGCTCTCGAAGAACTCCTTGCGGTCCTGGTAGGTGGGCAGCGTGCCCTTGGCCCAGCCGCGCACGTCGTTGAGCAGGATCGCGAGCGTCGCGTAGGGCTCGCCGAACAGCTCGCCGATCTCACGCTTCATGCGCTTGGCCAGCGCCGGCGAGGCGCCCGCCGTCGAGATCGCCACCGCCAGCGGGCCGGTGCGCACGATCGCCGGCAGGATGAAGTTGCACAGCGGTGGCACGTCGACCACGTTGACCAGCATCGCCCGCTTCTCGGCGTCGTTGAAGACCCGGATGTTGACGTCGGTGTCGCTGGTCGCGGCGATCGCGATCAGACAGCCCTCGAGGTCCGTGGAGGCGTACTCGCGGCGGTGCCAGGTGATCGATCCCTCGGCCGCGAGCTCCTCGAGCTCGGCGATCGCGTCGGGTGCGACCAGCAGCACGTCGGCGTCGCAGGCGAGCAACCCCTCGACCTTCTCGAGCCCGATCTCACCGCCGCCGACGACCAGCGTGCGGCGGCCGCTGAGCCGCAGGCAGGCGATGTAGAACGGGGTGGCGAGCATGTCGCGCACGCACGACTGGTCGCAGATCCCCTTGCGGAACTGGCAGACGCATTCCTTGCCTTCGTAAGCCTGTGCGGGCATCGGGCAAAGGTTAGCCCGCCGCTGACGCAGAGGCGCGGCCCGGCCCGGACAGCGGCTCAGTCCTGGGGTGTTCCCGGGTCCGTCGCCGCGAGCTCGACGAGCCGATCGTGCACCGGCAGGATCCGCGCATCGAGCTCCTCCACGGGGATGCCGATGTCACGTGCCAGTGCCTCGCGGAACACCAGGTAGCCCTTGTAGGCGGCGACCATGAACACGTGGATCGCGATTCCGTCCGAGCCCGCCGGAAGATCACCGACCTCGATGTCACGACTGAGCGCTTCGCGCGTGCGTTCGATCTCGGGCAGCACGTGGTAATCGGGATCACCGTCGATCGCAAGCAGCGCCTCGACGAGCGTGGTGCGCGGGTGCGCCAGGGCACTGCGGAACATGGCTGAACGGCGCTGTGTGAACGAGAGCTCCCAGTGTCGCCGCGCCCCGGCCGCCCAGATGCGCGCCTGGTGGGCGACCGCCGCACGCAGGAGCGAGCGCCGGTCACCGAAGTACTGGTAGATCTGACCGCGGTTGACACCGGAGCGCTCGGCCACCTCCTGCAGATTGAGGCCGGCGAAGATGCCGTCACGCTCGAACAGCTCGAAGGTGGCCTCGAGCAGGTTGGCCTCGGTGCGCGCACGGTCGCGAGACCGTCGCGGCTGCAGCACGTCGCTCACTTCGGACACCGGCCTTCAATAGCGATCTCGCGACACTCCGTGGCGCGCTGAAACGGGCTCCTAGACGACACCTTTATCCCTCAAGTCCTGGATATCTTGAACACCGAGCCCGAGCAGTTCGTTGAGTACCTCCTCGGTATGCGAGCCGAGCGGCGGACCCGCCCAGCGAACCGAGCCGGGTGTGGCACCGAGTTTGGGTAGCGGCGCCACCATCGGGACCGCTCCGAACTCCTCATCGGGGACGACGACGATCGATCCACGGGCATCGCAGTGCGGATCGTTCATCAGGTCCGCGACGCTCATCAGCGGCGAGGCGGGGATATCCACATCACTCATGATCTTGACGACGTCCTCAGCGGTGTGGCCCGCCACCCATGCGGAGATCAGTGGATAGAGGCTCTCCTGATTCTCCACTCGCGCGACTCGATCCCCGTAGCGAGGATCGCTCGCGAGCTGCGGCTGCCCGATCACCGCGGCCAGCCTGCGAAACAGCGAATCGGTCCCGGCATGGATCGACACACGCCGGCCATCGCGAGTCTCGAAGTCGGACGCCGGGACGATCACCGGGTTGCGGTTGCCCGAGCGCTCGCGGATCACCCCCTCCAGCCCGAAGGTCGTAACGGAATCCTCGGTTGCCCGCAGCCCAGCCTCGTAGAGTGCCATGTCGATCACCTGTCCACCCGCCCGATGCACGTCGCGGTGGTAGAGCGCAAGCATGACGGCATACGCGGCTTGATAGGCGGCCATGTAGTCGATCACGGAGTATCCGCTGCGCACGGGTGGCCGATCGGGCTCACCGGTGACATACGTCAGGCCGCTGTAGGAGCTCGCGATCCGGTCGAATGCGCCACGATCGCTATAGGGACCGTCGAGTCCGTAGCCGGTGAGGTACAGCAACACCGCCTGCGAGTTCAACGGAGTGAGGTCGTCGGGAAGCATCGAGTAGCGCCTGAGCGTGGGCGGCCGGAAGTTCATGACGATCACATCGAACTTCGGCACCAGGCTCCGGAACAGCTCGCGGCCCTCCTCGGTGCGCAGGTTCAGCGTCACCGACTTCTTGTTGCGGCCCTCCTGGAGCCAGCTCGGCGATCGCCCGCCGACGCGGGTGAAGTCACCGCCGATCGGATCTTCGATCTTGACGACCTCAGCACCGAAGTCGCCGAGCATGGTTGCCGACACGGGTCCCGCGAGCACGGTCGCCGCATCGAGCACCTTGACTCCAGAGAGGACAGCGTTCATCCCTGCCTACACCTCCGTGGCCGGCCGGTTATGCGTCTGGCGGATCACTTCACTGTCCCTCGGCCGCGTCCACGACCAGTGACAGATCGACCAGCTGGCTCGGCTTGACCAGGCCGGAGTAGGAGAGCGTGTTCGGGACCGTGGCATACATCTGCTGCAACGCCGGCAGGGTCGCCGGGGGAATGTTGAGGTTGAACGGAACCGGCGGAGCCGCCCCGAGCTGCTGGGTGGTCGTGCCCAGCTCCTGTGACAGCAGGTGCATGACGATCTGATCCTTGTGGTAATTGCCATGCAGATAGGTGTTGATCGTCCGCTCGATCGCCTGGAAGAAGGCGATGCCGGCCGCGCGGTGATTCTTCGTCAGGTTGGTCGTCGCAAAGTACCCGGCGATCTGAATCGTGCTCGGGTAACCGGGCTCGGCCTGAAACGCGGTTCCCGGCGTGATGCCGGCGGTGTAGGGCGGACCGACGGTGGCACCCTGCAGCTGCCCCGCGTTGAGCGCACTGACCATCGCGGAGATGTTCGAGAAGGGGACCATCGTGATCTGACTGGGACTCACATGACCCTTCTTCAGCGCCGCGTAGAGCCCGTATTCAGAGGGAGCCGCGAGGCCACCGGGATTGACCCCGATGGTCAGGCCCTTGAGCACCGACGGGTTGAACGTCGAGCTCGTCCCGTACTTGTCACTCATGTACAGACCGCTGTCCGGTGCCGCCGATGCAACGCCCGAGACCCAACGGATCGGAACACCCGCCTTGAGCGCGTTGAAGACCGCTGCCTGCGCACCCGCGTAGACGAGATCGACCTTGTTCTCGCCAAGCAGCGTGAGCAGATCCGGGACCGTGTCGTAGACGAAGTTGATCCGCAGATGCTCCTTGGCGAACTCACCCTCGTCGTAGGCGAGGAACACCGGTGCCTCGAGCTCGAGCTTGGACGGAATCCCGACGGTCAGGGTCTGGGTCTGCTTGAGCCGCTTGACCGCGGGCGTGTAGGGCTTGCCCGACAGGCTCACGCCCTTGGGCAGGGCCGAGAGTTGCCGCGAGTAGTACTTGGTCTTGGTTTTCGTCGGGGATTTGGCCGCGGCGATGCCACTGACGCCGAGGGCGGCCAGGCCCGCCATGAGCGCTAAGCGAATGAGCCTCGCGCGCGTCGATATCAACATTCTCTCTCTCCTCCTGTGGTACTGGGTTGTGTCTGCTGGTTGGTGTTCGCGTGTAGAGGTGACCGCGGTCAGCGCCGCCTCAGCCGCGGGCGCTGTTGCGGGATCGCGCAGCGGAGCAGGAGCGTCACGAGCGCGGTGAAGATCACGCCGATCAGCCCGGCGACGATCACGCCGGCGTACATCGTCGCCGGGTCGAAAACCTGTGCGCGCTCGAAGATCAGGTAGCCGAGACCGCTGCTGCCCGAGACCATCTCGATGCCGACGATCACGAGGATGCCGATGCCGGCGGTGAGCCGGATCGCCGTGCCGATCGCCGGCATTGCCGCCGGCAGGATCACGTGCCGCAGCAGCTGTGCGCGATTGGCCCCGAAGACCGTGGCGGCGTCGCGGTAGCCGGCTTCCACGGAGACGACCGCGGTCATAGTCGCGAGCACGATGATGAAGAAGACGCTGACGCCGACGAGCACGACCTGGGGCGTCCACCCGATCCCGAAGATCAACAGGAACGCGGGGAACAGCGCCAGCTTCGGCAGGGTGTAGAGCGCGATCAGCGTGTACTCGAGCGACGAGCGCGCGATCCACGACAAGCCGAGCAGCAACCCCAGCGCGACACCCGCGATCACGCCGATGCCGTAGCCGATCAACAGCTTGGCGATCGTGGCCTCGGCCGCGCTCGTCATCGTCCCGTTGCCGAAGGCGGCGACGCCCGCCTTCCATACCGTCGCCGGGGCCGGAAAGAAGCGCACGTCGATCCAGCCGGAGCTCGCGGCGATCTGCCACAGCAGGATCAGCAGGACCGGCGTCCCCCAGGCGAGGACCGTCCCAACGGCGCGGCGGCGGCGCGCGTATCTCGTCGGATCGACGTCAACGGCGGCCGGCGCCCTGGTGACGGTCACGACCGCCCCTGAGTCGCGTGCCCGCTCACGCCTCGGCGTCATCGCTACCACGATCTTCAACACCACCCTTCAGCATTTGCCAGATCTGCTCCTCGAGCTGACCGAACTCGACGGTCGCGCGCACGGCGCGGGTCCGGGGCCGGCTGAACGGGACCCTGATGTCGGCCAGGACACGGCCCGGACGAGCCGACGTGACGAGAATCCGGTCGGCCAGCAGTAGTGCCTCGTCGATCGAATGGGTCACGAACAGCACGGTGCGCCGGGACTGTTCCCAAACCCGGAGCAGCTCCTGCTGGAGCACGAGCCGCAGCTGGGCATCGAGCGCAGCGAACGGCTCGTCCATCAGCAGGATCTCGGGATCCGCCACAAACGCACGTGCGATCGCGACGCGCTGGCGCATCCCCCCCGAGAGCGTCGCGGGATAGGCCGACTCGAAGCCCTGGACGCCGGCGCGTTCGATCCATTCGCGCGCGATCTCGTTCGCCCGGCGCCGCGGGACGCGAGCGATGTCGAGCGGGAACCGCACGTTGGCGAGCACGGTCTTCCAGGGGAAGATCCCGTAGTCCTGGAAGACCATCGAGCAGAGCGGGTTCAGCGGGTCGGCCCGCCTGATCTGGATCTGGCCGGCCGTCGGGTTGGCAAGGCCGGCCACGATTCGCAGCAGCGTCGACTTTCCGCAGCCGGAGGGACCGACGATCGCGACGAACTCGCCGCGGCTGACCTCGATATCAACCGGACCGAGGGCATGAACAACGTGCTGCTTGGCGACGAAGGAGCGCTCGAGCGCGGTTGCGCTGAGGATCGTGTCGCTCATCTGAATCCTCCGATGTGCTCGTTCTGGACGAAGTTGGAGAGCGGATCTGCCGCGAGCCACGCCGCTGCGGCCAGATCACCACGCGCCGCCTGCACAAACGCCGCGGCAAACGCGGCAACCACTGCCGGTGCCGGGGCGCGGTCGAGCCCCCGGTGATCCAGCGGACTGGTCGTGCCGGTCGCGGCGATTCCTCCCATGTGGTGATCGCTGTCGCCGATCACGACGAGGTGCTTGAGCGGGGAGCCGGCACGGTCGAACGGCTCGCGCCGCCAAGCGACGCTTTCACCGTGGGGACCGAAGTCACGCTCGGAGGTGATCACCATCATCGGGACGGTGACCGCGGCCCATGAGCGCGGCGTCAGGCCGCGGTCACCGCTGCCCTGCGGCGAGATCAGCACACCGCAGCCGACAGCCGCATGAGCGCAACCGTCGAACCGCGAATCAACGCCGGAGAGGCGCGTTCCGATCAGCAGCTGCGTCGTGTAGGCGCCATAGGAATGCCCGATCACGGCGACCCCGGACGGGTCGAGCTTGAGGGGCAGGTGCCGCTGAGCCGCGAGTGAGTCGAGCAGCACGTGGGCGCGCCGCACCCGCGACCACCAGTGCTGGGGGTCGAACAGCATCGGTTTGATCACTGCCGCAACCGCCTCATCCGCCTGCGGACCGCCGGCCGGCACCGGATCGATCTGTCCGGACGCAACCAGGCATCCACGTGAATCGAGGTATTGCGGATGCAGCACGGCATACCCGTGCGATGCGAGATGGGCGCCGAGCGGGCCGTAGCCATGGTGGTCGCCACCGAGACCATGCGACAGCACCACGACCGGCAGCGGCTCGAGGTCCGCGCCGATGGGCAGCTGCGCGTAGACCGCCAGGTCGCCGTCCTCAACGCTCGCCCAGCTGTCGACCTCGACGCAGGTGGTCGCGTAAGGACCCGGCACCTCCCACTGGGACTTCGGACTCAGCAGCGCCAACTCTCTCTCC
>DATASU010000194.1:0-5565 GCA_036269095.1 Solirubrobacteraceae bacterium | reverse complement strand
CTCGGATCGATTCTCACGGCGATGGTCACGCCCTTCGACGCGGATGGACGCGTCGACGAGGCGGCGGCCGTACGCCTGCTGCACCACCTGCTCGATAACGGCTCCGACGGCGTCGTCGTCTGCGGTACGACCGGCGAGGCGGCGACGATGAATGACGACGAGCACCTCGGCTTCATCGAGCTGATGGTCGGTGAGGCGCGCGCCTCATATCCCGGCAAGAGCGTGGTCGCCGGCGTCGGCTCGAATGACACGCGTCACGCCGTCGAGCTGACCGAGCGGGCGACGGCGATGCGTCCCGACGCGCTGCTGCACGTCAACCCGTACTACAACCGCCCGAGCCGGCGCGGCATCGTCGCCCACTATGAGGCCGTGAACCGTGCGACCGACCTGCCGATCGTGCTCTACAACATCCCGCAGCGCACCGGCTCGGACATGCCCAACGACCTGCTCGCCGAGCTCGCGCAGCTCGAGCACGTCCTCGCCGTCAAGCAGGCGAACGCTGACAACGCCGCAAAGATCGACGGGCTGCAGATCTACGCCGGCAACGACGATCTGCTCGCGACCGTGCTCGACATGGGGGAGCCGGGTGGGATTCTCACCGGCAGCCACGTGTTCGGCAACGAGTTCCGGCGGATGGTCGATGAGCCCGAGCGTCGCCAGCAGATCAACGCGTCGCTTGCCGATGTCTACCGCGACATGGCGGTCGCGCCCGGCGCGTGCAGCTGCAAGGCGGCGTTGAATCTGATCGGGGTTGAGGTCGGGGGACCGCGGCTGCCCTACGTCGCGCTCGATGAGAGCGAGACCGCGGTGATCCGGGCGCTGCTCGAGCGCCATGGCCTTCTGCAACCTGTCGCCAGCGCGTGACCGATTCCAAACTGCGCGTCCTGCCGCTCGGCGGCCTGGGCGAGATCGGCAAGAACATGATGGTGATCGAGTACGAGGGCTCGATCGTCGTGATCGACGTCGGGCTGCGCTTCCCGACGGCCGAGATGCTCGGCATCGATCTGGTGCTGCCCGATTTCTCGTATCTGCGCGATCGCGTCGACGACATCGAGGCGATCGTCATCACCCATGGCCACGAGGATCATCTCGGTGCGCTGCCATGGGTGCTGCGTGACCTAAAGGCCTACGGTGAGCTGCCGCCGGTCTACGGCTCGCGGCTGACGGTCGCGATGGCGCGCTCGAAGCTCGATGAGCACAAGCTCAAGGAGGTTGAGCTGGTCGAGGCGCTGCCGGGCGACGAGATCGCCGCCGGCGCGTTCGACATCGAGCTGATCCACATGACGCACTCGATCCCGGGCACCTGTGCGGTGGCTGTGACCTGTGACGTCGGCACCGTGCTGATGACCGCCGACTACAAGTTCGATCAGACCCCGGTCGACGGCGAGCCCGCCGACGTGCAGCGTCTGGCCGAACTCGGGCGCGAGGGCGTGCTGCTGTTGTGCGGCGACTCGACCAACGCCGATCGCGCCGGCTTCTCGCCGTCCGAGCGTGGTGTCGGGCCGCACCTCGAGGAGGTCTTCGCGCGCGCCGAGGGCCGGATCATCGTCACCAGCTTCGCGTCGAACATCCACCGCGTGCAGCAGGTGATCGACGCAGCCTCGGCGCTCGGGCGCAAGGTCGCGCTGGTCGGCCGCTCGATGCGCAAGAACGTCGGAATCGGGCGCTCGCTCGGGCACATCGAGGTGCCCGAGGGGATCCTGATCCAGCCCCAGGAGGTCGAGGACTGGCCCGACCACCGCGTGGTCGTGATCTCGACCGGCTCCCAGGGCGAACCGCTGTCGGCGCTGCGGCGCATGGCTCATAACGATCACCGCCAGATCAAGCTGCGCGACGGTGACACGGTTGTGTTCTCGGCGACTCCGATCCCGGGCAACGAGCGCGCCGTGAATGAGACGATCGACCGGCTCTACCACATCGGCTGTGACGTCGTGACCACGGCAGATGCGCCGATCCACGCCTCCGGCCATGGCTACGCCGAAGAGATCAAGCTGATGTTGAACCTCACACGTCCGCGCTACGTGCTGCCGGTGCACGGGGACCACAAGCGCATCCATCTGCATGGACAGCTGGCCGAGGCGGTCGGGATCGATCCCGACCACATCTTCCGCGGCAACAACGGTCTGCCACTCGAGATCGACGAGCACGGCGCAGCGTTCGGCGAGCCCGAGCAGTCGGGGATGATCTTCGTCGACGGTGTCGACATCGGCGATCCCTCGGATGTCGCGCTACGCGACCGCCGGATGCTCTCCGCCGACGGCATCTTCATCGTCGTGGCGACGATCTCGGAGTCCGAGGGCGCGACCGTGGCCGAGACCGAGGTGATCTTCCGCGGCGTGCCGTTCGTCGAACAGGCCGAGGAGCTCCGCCAGGAGATCCGCGACGAGGTTGAACGGTCGCTCGCCCGCGCCCACTCAGACGGGATCACCCAGGTCGATCTGCTCCAGGAGGAGCTGCACGACGACCTCGCAGCGTTCGTCTACGACCGGTTGCGGCGCCGTCCGATGGTCCTGCCTGTCGTCGTCGAGGTCTGAGCCAGACTGAGCTCGGCCGTCGGTGGCAGCGCCAGGTCGCCCTCATCATCGACGGCGGGTGGGAACCTGATCTCGAAGCGGGTTCCCTGAAGCTCGGGTAGAGATGTCATCCTGACGGTCGCGGCGTGGGAGCTCGCGACCGCATCGACGATCGCAAGCCCGAGCCCGGTCCCGCGCGAGCCCGTATCGCCGCCGCCGCGCACGAAACGCTCGAACACGCGTTGCTGCAGCTGAGGGTCGATTCCGGGACCATCGTCCTCGACCACGACGACCGGGTGCCCGTCGCGGATCCCACTCGAGGCGGTGATGCGCGTACCAGCCGGCGTATGGCTGATCGCGTTCTCGACGAGGTTGAGGATCAGCCGGTGCAGATCGTCGCCGAAGCCATCGACCGGCGCGGGCTCGGCATTTATGACCATCGAGTGGTCATCGAGCCCCGGGCCCAGCTCGGCCGCGGCGTGGGTCAGGTGTGTTGCGAGGTTCGTCAGACGATGCGGCTGCTGGCGTCCAACGTCGGCCCGCGCGAGCAGCAACAGGTCGGCGACCAGCCGGCGCATGCGGCGCGTCGAGCGCAGCGCCGATTTCGCCGAGTCGGCCTGTTCGCCGCTGAGCTCGTCGGCCAGCAACTCGAGGTTCGCGAGCACGCTGGTGAGCGGTGTGCGCAGCTCGTGTGAGGCGTCGGCGACGAACTCGCGCTGGCGCATCAGTGCCGATTCGCTCTCGTTGCGCGCCGCCGTCAGCGCGCCGAGCATCGATTCGAGGGTTCGTGCCAGATCGGCGACCTCATCCTCGGCCTCAGGGTGAGGGATCCGCAGGGACGGATCGCGTGTGCGCTCGATCTCACGTGCGGTCTCGGTCAGCTCGACGACCGGGCGCATGGCACGCGCCGCGACGAGCAGGCCGGCAAGCATCGCCAGCACCGTGCCCGCCAGCACTCCGCCGGTCAGGTAGATACGGACCTCGCTGATGATCTCGTCGAGACTCGAGAGCGGGCGTGCGTAGTACAGGTACCCGTGGCGGCTGACGTTGCGCAGACCCTTCCAGGAGATCGCCTGCGTATCCACGTAGAACCCATGCTGGACAGAGGTCGGGCGTGGACGGCTGAAACGCGTCGGCGTCCGGAACGCCGGGTCATTGATCGGGGTCTGCAGCGCTGTCAGCGTGACGGCCTGCGAGCAGAGCAGCTTACCGCTGGTCGAGAACAGGCGAATCTGCGCGCTATCGGACGATGCGTAGCCGGCCAGGTCGTATTGGCACTCGACCTGGCGCGAGGTGGGATCGACCGCGGGGTTGATCTTTTCGGCAAGCGTCGCAAGCCCGCCGCTCGTCTGCGCGTGGAACGAGTTGGAGAGTTGACGGTCGGTGAGCACGTCGGTCACGATCGCGACGCTTGCGAGGATCACGAAGGTCAGCGCGGCGGAGCCGCCCCCGAGGCGCCAGCGCACGGGCACGCGGCGGTATGCGCCGAAGCCGGCTCGCAGGATCCGCCGGATGTCGCTCACTGCTGCCACGGCCCAGGACTGTACGCCCCATAGGTGCGGTCACCGGCCCATTGCTTAAAGGTTTGTTAGGCGTTGCCGATTCTCACGGTGAGGACTACCGCCACCGGTCCGTACTTTTCCCGGCCACCGCCGCACCACGACAAGGAGTCGAAGAGATGAAGTTCGAGTCGCGCCGGATCTCACTGCAGAACGTGAGCTCCATCCGCACCAAGTTGCTGCTGCTGATGATCCCCGTCGTCGTCGTCGCGCTGATCGTCATGAGCGTGATCACGATCACCAAGGTGACCTCAGCCCAGGAGCACAGCGTTTCGCAGAGTGTCGCGAACTCGAACGCCGCCCAGGCGCAGAAGTTCAACGGTGAGGTCGAGGGTCGCATCAGCATGGCCGAGACCGAGGCCAGCGCCGGCGCCGCCCTGGTGGGCAGCACCAACCGCGCCGCGGTGATGAACATCGAGCACAACATCCTGCTCGCCAACCCGCAGATCGCGGGCTCCTACATCGACTACCTTCCGAACGCCTTCGACGGCCAGGATGCGCACTACAAGGGCCAGGCCGGCATGGGCCCCGCCGGAGAGTTCGGTACCTACTGGAACCGGCTCGGCGGCAAGGTCAACCTCAGCTACGGCATGGTCGGCTGGCAGTCGGCTGCCTGGTTCCAGATTCCCAGCAGGTCGCGCAAGCCCGCCTTCATCGAGCCGTATCTGTGGGAGGGATCGCTGCTGGCCAGCACCGTGGCGCCGATGTTCCACAACGGCCAGGTCGTCGGCGTCGCCGGCATCGACATGCAGCTCGGCAGCCTGACCAGCGAGATCAACAAGGTCAAGGTGCTGCAGAGCGGCTACAGCTTCGTGGTCAGCCACACAGGCATCCTCGTCACCTATCCGAAGAGCAAGATGGTCGGCAAGTTCACGCTCGACCAGCTCGCCAAGCGCGACCACACACCGGCCTACGCGACGATCGCCGCCGCCGTCAAGGCGGGCAAGAGCGGCTCGCTGGTGAGCACCGATCCGCTCAGCGGCAAGCAGGTCAAGATGTTCTACACGCCGGTGCGCAACGGCGACTGGGGCTTTGTCAGCGTCGCTCCGACCTCCGAGATCCTCGCCAGCGCGCACTCGCTGCGCAACGAGTTGATCGTGATCGCGCTGATCGTCGTGCTGGCCGTGGCCGGCATCCTGGCGCTGGTCGCCACCAAGCTCGTCAAGCCGGCCGAGCGGGTCCGCGACGCCGCGCAGCAGATCAGCACCGGTGATCTCGACGTCGCGATCGAGAACGACTCAGCCGACGAGATCGGCCAGGTGGCCGAGAGCTTCCGCGAGATCGTCACCTATCTCTCCGAGCTGGCCGACGTCGCCGACCAGATCGCCGCCGGGCACCTCGACGTCACGGTCGAGCCCCGCTCCGAGCACGACCGGCTCGGCACAGCGATCGCCCGCATGCGGGCGCAGATCGAACAGCTGCTGCGCCAGATCCAGATCTCCGCAGACAACGTCGCGACCTCCTCAAGCGACATGGCCGCCACCTCCAAGGAG
>DATASU010000193.1:0-38645 GCA_036269095.1 Solirubrobacteraceae bacterium | reverse complement strand
CCGAAGCCCTTGTCGTCGCTGAACCACTTGACGGTTCCAGTTGCCATTTGTGAATCCCCTTCGGCGCTGCTGGCGATAGTCGCCGGGCGCCCCTCTGGCTCCCGGCAGATTCACGGGAACCGTATCAAGGCTCTGAACTGGGCTAGACGGATGTTTGGTTAACGTGTCTCAGCGAAGTTCGGAGGCAGCGGCGGCGATCTCGTCGGCGTCGCCGGGCGTCGGCTCCCACGGCAGCTTCAGCGGGTCGCCGGCGTAGCGGGGGATGACGTGCATGTGGAAGTGGAACACGGTCTGCCAGGCCGCCGGGCCGCAGGAGTTGATCAGGTTCACGCCGTCGGCGGCGAGCCGCTCGCGTACGCGCAGCGCCTGGCGCTGCGCGGCCTTGGTGACGGCCGCGAGCTCGTCGGGCTCGATCTCCCAGAGGTCGGTCGCGTGGCGCTTCGGAATCACCAGCGCGTGGCCGCGGGTCGCGGGCGCGATGTCCATGAACGTCAGCGTGTGCTCGTCCTGCGCGAGCACCTGGGCGGGGATCTCGCCCGCCACGATCTTGCAGAAGATGCAGTCGTCGGTCATTGCCGGGCAGCCTAGATGATCGATTCGTCTAGCGCCCGTGCGCGGCCGTCGGCGTGTCGCGCGCAAGCCACGCGCGCGCGTGGGCGAGCAGCGCCTCGTTGCCCTCGATCTCACCCGCGTAGGCGGCCTCGGTGAGCTCGGCCAGCAGCCGGCCGAGCTGCGGGCCGGGTGTGATCGCGAGCGCGCGAGCGAGCTCGTCGCCCGCGACCGGCGGACGCGGGCGGTCAGCCCGCCACTGCAGCGCGTCGGCGAGCATCCGCTGGGCCAGCTCGAGGTGCAGCGCGACCGCCCGCTCGGAGTTGCGCCCGAGCGTGGCCAGCCGGTCGGCGACGCTGAGCACTGTGACGTCGACCTCAACCGGCTCGCAGGTCGCCAGGTAGTGGAAGATCGCCCGCGCCGAAAGCGGCTGCCTGTGCACGAGGAAGCCGAGCCGCAGGTGATGGCGGGTCAGCGCGGCAACGTGGGCGATCAGCCGCTCGCTCGCGCGCAGCCGTGTGAGGATCTGGGTCGCCAGCTCGGCGCCGCGGACGTCGTGCTCGAAGAAGGTCGGCCTGCCCTCGTCACCCACCGCGTATGTCAGTGGCTTGGCGATGTCATGCAGCAGCGCGCCGAAACGCAGCGCCTCGCCGCGGCTGAGCTCGTTGGCCAGCGGCTCGTCGAGCACCGCGGCCAGCGCGGGTGCGAGCTCGCCGAAGGTCGCGACCGGAGCCTGCTCGAGCTCGATCGCGGCCTGCAGGGTGGCAAGCGTGTGGTCGTAGACGTCGAGGTGGTGGTAGTCGCTCTGGCGCAGCCCGCGCAGCGCGTCGAGCTCGGGCAGCACCACCGCGGCGGCACCGATGCGCTGGGCGAGCTCGAGTCCCGCGACGGCGAGGTCGCTCGCGAGCGTCAGTCGCAGCTCGGCGAAGATCCGTTCCGCCGCCACCGCGGACAGCGCGGTAGCCGAGGCAGCGGCCAGCCGCAGCGTCTCCGCGTCGGGCGCGAAGCCGAGCTCGGCGGCCATCCGCGTCAGGCGCAGCACGCGCAGCGGGTCGGCGCGGAACGAGTCCGGGCCCACGGCCCGCAGGCGCTGTGCCTGGAGGTCGGCGGCGCCACCGCACGGGTCGATCAGCTCGCCGTCGCCGGCATCGAGCTCGCTCGCGATCGCGTTGATCGTGAGGTCACGGCGGCGCAGATCCTGTTCGAGCGTCTCCCCCATCAGCGGCGTCAGATCGACCTGCCACCGCTGGTCGTGCGAGCGCACCCGCCAGGCCCCGAACTCCTCGGACAGCTTGAAGGCGTGGCCACCCGCGCGGCGGCCGAGCTCACGCGCCAGGCCCGGTGTGTCGCCCTGAACCGCGAGGTCGAAGTCGGGCGTCGCACGACCCAGCAGGGCGTCGCGCACGGCGCCGCCCACCAGCCAGGCGTGCCCGTGGCGAGGGGCGATCTCGGCGAGCGCGGCCAGCGGGCCGGGCTCGCTCACGCCGGCCTGCCGTCGTAGTGGTAGACGCGTGGCACGCGCTTGGAGATCCAGCACAGCAGCTCGTAGCTGATCGTGCCGACGCGCCGGGCCAGGTCCTCGGCGGTCTGGCGCTCATCGCCGTCGGCTCCGATCAGCGTTGCGCTCTGCCCGAGCGCGACCGGCGAGCCGCTGCCGATGTCGATCGTGACGTTGTCCATGCTGACCATCCCGCACAGCGGATAGCGCCGGCCGCCGATCAGCACCTCGCAGTTGTTGGCCAGCGCGCGCACGACACCGTCGCCATAGCCGATCGGCAGCGTCGCGATCTGGCCGTCGCGCTCGGCGATGAAGCGCCGTCCGTAGCCGGTGCTCTGCCCCGCGGCGATCGGCTTGACGGCCGCGACGTAGCTGCGCAGCGCCAGCGCCGGCTCGAGCCCGTGGTCGGCGGGATCGTTGTTCATCGGATCGGCACCGTAGAGGGCGATGCCGGCCCGGACCATGTCGAAGCGGCTGTCGGGCACGCGCAGGATCGCCGCGCTGTTGGCCGCGTGCACGGTGATGTCGGTCGTCGCCAGTGCCCGCGCCTCGGCCACGAACGGCGTGAACTCGTGCAGCTGTCGCGCGACGAAATCAAGGTCGCCGTCGGCGGTCGCGAAGTGGGTCATCACCCCGGCGAGCCGCAGCTCGGGCCCGCTTCTGAGCACCGCCTGCACCGTGGCAAGGGCCTCGTCGAGCTCACGCGTGCCCAACCGCCCGAGTCCGGTGTCGAGCTTGACGTGGACGCCGATCGGCGCGGGCGCCGCTGCCGCGACGGCGCGCAGCCGCGCGACGAAATTCGGGTCCCAGACGGTCAGCTCGGTGCCGGCGCCGACCGCCGGCGGCAGCTCCTCGTCGCTGATCGCACCGAGCACCAGGATCGGCACGTCGAACCCGGTCTGGCGCAGCTCGACGGCCTCGGCGACCGTCGCGACCGCGAGCGCGGTCGCGCCGCCGCGCAGCGCCGCCCGCGCGGACTGGATCGCGCCGTGCCCGTAGCCGTCGGCCTTGACGACGGCGCACACCCGCGTGTGGTGACCGACGCGCCGCAACAGCCGTTCGGTGTTGCGCTCGATCGCGGCAAGGTTGACCTCTGCGACCGCGCGCAGCATCTCAGCGCTCCTCGGCCGGCCGGCCCTGGGTGCGTTCGCGGGCGCGTGGCAGCGCGGCGATCACGTCGCTTGCGATCACGCCGTCGGCACCGATCTGCTCGGCGGCGATGACTCCGGCGGTCAGGTGCGTGGAGACCGCCGCGCAGACCGCGGTGAACGGCTCCACGCCCTTGGCGAGGAAGGCCGCGATCACGCCCGAGAGCACGTCACCGGTGCCCGCCGTCGCGAGCGCCGGGGCGCCCCCGGGACTGACCGCGACCCTGCCGCCGGGCTCGGCGACCAGCGTGTCGTCGCCCTTCAGCACCACGATCGCCTGTGCGCGCGCGGCGGCGGCACGCACGTGCTCGAGCCGGTGCGCCTCGATCTCGTCGCTCGCCAGCCCCAGCAGCCGCCCGAGTTCGCCGGCGTGCGGCGTCAGCACCGTCGCGGCGCTGCGGCGCACCAGCAGTTCGAGCCCGTCCTCCTCCTCGGAGTGCGCATTGAGGCCGTCGGCGTCGAGCACCAGCGGAAGCTTGGCGTGGGCGGCGACGTCACGCGCGAACTTCTGGGCCGCCGGCAGCCGCCCGAGTCCCGGACCGAGCACCAGCGCCTGCGTGCGGCCGGCACGATCGACGGCCATCCGCGAGCTGCCGCGCTTGGGCCCCGTCTCGGGGTCGTCGGGCAGCTCGATCGTCATCACCTCGAGCAGCTTGCCGGCGATTGTCGGCGCCACCGAGGCCGGTGCCGCGATCGTCACGTATCCGGCGCCGGCGCGCGCGGCGGCCAGCGCGGCGAGCGCCGGCGCGCCGGTCAGCCCGCGCGAGCCGCCGACGACGAACACGCTGCCGGCACTGAACTTGGTCGATCCGGCGTGACGCCGCGGAACCTCGGCGCGCACGCGGTCGGCGATCAGGCCGATGCCGGGGGTGACCGGTTGGTCGGCCTCCGGGATGCCGATGTCGACGACGTGGACCTCGCCGCTGTGCTGCTTGCCGGGTGAGATCCAGAGGCCCGGCTTGGCCGCGTGAAAGGTGACGGTGATGTCGGCCTGCACCGCCTCCGCGCTGATCTCGCCGGTCGAGCCGTCGACACCGCTGGGCATGTCGCAGGCGATCACGCGCAGGCGCGGGTCGCGCGCGCGTGCGGCGTTGATCGCGGCGATCGCGCTCGCGATCGGCTCGCGCGGGGCGCCGGAGAATCCTGTGCCGAGCAGCGCGTCGATCACACCGCCGGCGCCGTCCAGCAGCTGCGCAAGCGGCGGCGCGTCAGCGGCGCTGACGTCGACGACGGTCAGCTCGCGCCCGAGCTGACCGAGTACGCGCGCGGCCACGCGGCCGTCGCCACCGTTGTTGCCGGTGCCGCAGGCGATCACGATTCGCCCCTCGGGGATGACCTCGGCAGAGATTCGCGCGAGCGCGCTGCCGGCGCGCTCCATCAGCGTCTCACCCGGGATGCGATGCTGCTCGATCGCCCAGGTGTCGAGCGCCCGTTGCTGGGCGGCGTCGGGTAGCGGTGTCAGCCAGGCCGGCAGGTCCATCAGCGTGCGTCCGAGTCTAGAGCCGAGTTCACGGTGCGAGCTTCTGGAACAGCAGGTGATCGCGCCAGGCGCCGTTGACGAACAGGAAGCCGCGGGCCAGGCCGATGCGTTCAAAGTCGTTGCGGATGAACGCCTTCTGCGAGGCCAGGTTCGCGGGCTGGATACCGGCCTCCAGGCGGTGCAGCGAGAGCTCCTCGAAGGCGATGCGACAGGCCAGCGCGATCGCCGTGGTTGCGATGCCCTGACCACGGCAACCGGCGTCGACCAGCAGGCCGACGTTGGCGCTCTCCTCGGCGCCACGGATCACCTGGGTGAGGTTGAGGTCGCCGACGATGATGCCGTCGCGCAGGATCACGAACGCATAGAGCTCGGCGCCCGCGGTCTCGATCCGGTACTGCAGCGAGCGCACGACGTCGTCGCGGCCGAACTCGTACGGCTGGCGCGTCGCCGAGGTGACGCGGATGTCCTCGGCGTTGGCGACGCGCAGCGCCGCAAGCTGCTCAACGTGCTGATGACCGAGCGTGACGAGCTCGACCCCGGCCATCCCCAGCCTCAGGCTCCGGCCGCTCAACCCGCGAGTGCTTCCTCGACCACCTGGCAGAGTCCGGAGACGACCGCCTCCGTCTCCTCTTCGCTCGGCGCCTCGACCATCACACGGATCAGGGGCTCGGTGCCCGAGACACGGACGAGCACGCGCCCGCGGCCACTGAGCGCCGCGTCTGCGGATGCGATCGCCTGTTTGACGGTGCTCGCATCGATCGCCGCGGCCAGCGCCTCGCGCGTGGCGGCACGCAGGTTGACGAGCCGCTGAGGCAGCTTGCGCATCGCGTGGCGCTCCGCGAGGTCGGAGCCGGCCAGCGCCTCGAGTGTCAGCAGCGCGCTGGCGATGCCGTCGCCGGACGGGCCGAAGCCGAGATCGATGATGTGACCGGACTGCTCACCGCCGAGCCGCCAGCCGCGGTCGCGCAGCGCCTCGTAGACGTAGCGGTCGCCGACGGCCGTCGTCGCGACGTCGATACCCGCCTCCGTCATCGCGGTATGGAAGCCGTAGTTGGTCATCACCGTGACCGCGACACCGCCGCCGTCGAGCCGCCCGATGCGCTTGTAGTGGACGGCCGCCAGCGCGATCAGCTCGTCGCCGTCGACGATCTGGCCGCGGCGGTCGACGGCCAGCATGCGGTCACCGTCACCGTCGAAGGCGAAGCCGATGGCGTACTCGCCGGCGGCGATCGTCTCGGAGAGGCGCTCGATGTGGGTCGAACCGACGCCGGCGTTGATGTTGCGCCCGTCGGGGCTGTCGGCGAGCACGTCAACCTCGGCGCCGAGTCGCCTGAAGATCTCCGGCGCGACCCGGAAGGTGGCGCCGTGGGCACAGTCGAGCAGCACCCGGGTGCCACTCAGATCGAGCTCGGCAAAGCGCGTGTGCAACTCACGCAGGTAGTCCTCGAGCGCGCCGTGCAGCTCGCGCACGCGGCCGATGCGGTCGGGCCGCCGAGCCTGGCCGAGCATCTGCTGCTCGATCGCCGCCTCGGTCTGGTCGCTGAGCTTGAAGCCGTCGGCCGCGAAGAACTTGATGCCGTTGTCCTCGTACGGGTTGTGCGAGGCCGAGATCACGGCCGCCAGCTGCAGCCCGTGACGGCGCACGAGCAGCGGCGCGGCCGGTGTCGGCAGCACACCACCGAGCAGCACGTCGCCACCGGCGGCGGTGACGCCGGCGGCGATCGCGGCCTCGAGCATCTCGCCCGACTCCCGCGTGTCGCGGACGATCAGGACCTGCGGATGCGGCTCCTCGCAGAGCTCGACGGTGGCTCGTGAGAGCGCAACCGCGAGCTCAGCGCTGAGGAACTCCCCGGCGCGACCACGGACACCGTCGGTGCCGAACAGCTGGCGCGACATAGTGCGGGCCGCTCCGGGTAGCGAGCTTGAGGCGACTAGCGCTTCGAGAACTGTGGCCGCTTGCGGGCCTTCTTGAGGCCGGCCTTCTTACGCTCCTTGACGCGCGGATCACGCGTCAGGAAGCCGCGGCGCTTGAGCTCGCCACGAAGGTTCGGATCGGCCTCGAGCAGTGCTCGCGAGATGCCGTGGCGCAGTGCCCCGGCCTGGGCCGACACGCCGCCGCCGTGCATGCGCGCGACGACGTCCATGCGTGCCTCATAGCCGACAGCCTCGAGCGGCTGGCGGATGATGCGCTGCAGCGTGTCACGCGGGAAGTACGCCTCGAGCGACTTGCCGTTGATCGTGTAGCTACCGGTGCCCGGCTTCAGGATCACGCGGGCGACGCCACTCTTGCGCTTGCCGGTCGCGGTGTAGCGCGCGCCGGCGGCAAGGTTGATGGCGACCTCGGCGATCGGCTGCGCCGATGCCTCGCCGTCGGCCTCCTCGGCTGCGCGAGCGGCGGCCTCTTCGGCCTCCGCCTCGGCCGCGGCACGGGCCTCGGCGTCAAGGAAGTCGTTGCCCTCAGGAGCGATGTCCGGGATCAGGTCGGCACCGGGGATCGCCGGCTTGACGCGCGGCTCCACATCCTCCTCGATGTACTCGACATCCCCCTCGACGATCGCAGCCGGATCGACCGCCACCGGTTCGGCGGACGCGACGGGCTCGTCGGCAACGGCCTCGGCCAGCGCCTCCGAAACAGCCTCATCGCTGGCCAGCACGTGCGAGTCATCGTCCGAAGCGGCGGGAGCCTCGTCGGCCACCGGCGCGGCCTCGCCGCCTTCCGCAACCGCCTCATCGGAGCCATCGGTCGTCTCCGCGGCTACGGCCTCCGAGGCCGGGTCCGATGCGGACGCGGGCTCGATCTCAGGATTTTCAGTTTCGTCGGTCACGACTCGATCTCCATCGGTTGCGGCTGCTGGGCGGCGTGCGGATGATCGGGCCCTGCATAGACCTTGAGCTTGGTGAGCTGCTTGCGCGCGAGCCGGTTGCGGGGAAGCATCCCCTTGACCGCGATCCGGATGACCTCTTCCGGCCGGCGGTCGAGCATCTCGGCGAGGGTGCGGGACTTGAGTCCGCCCGGGTAACCCGAGTGGCGGTAATAACGCTTGTCGGCGAGCTTCTTGCCCGTGACGGAAATCTTCTCCGCATTGATGACCACGACGAAGTCGCCGGTATCGATGTGCGGGGTGTAGGTCGGCTTGCGCTTGCCGCGCAGCGCGTCAGCGATCTGGGTCGCCAGACGGCCAAGGGTCAGGCCCGTGGCGTCGACGATCAGCCAGTTGCGCTCGCGATCAGTTGGTTTGGCTACGTATGTCTTCATGGCACGCTCATATGCCGCGCACAGGCGCGGGATCGATCATGGTAGACGATCCTCGGCGCTTGACGGGGCCTGGGGTTACAAAGTGGTCTGATCCGGTTCGAGCGGGGCTATTCCCACTCGATCGTTCCCGGGGGTTTGGAGGTGATGTCGAGCACCACACGACCCACCGGCCGGATCTCGTTGATCATCCTACTAGCGATCTGCTCGAGCAGATCGTATGGCAGCCGCGCCCAGTCGGCGGTCATCGCGTCGTCACTGGTCACCGCGCGGATCGCGACCACGTTGCCGTAGGTGCGCTCGTCACCCTGGACGCCCACGGCGCGCACATCGGGCAGCACGCAGAACGACTGCCACAGCTCGCGGTAGAGGCCGGCCTTGCGGATCTCGTCCTGCAGGATCGCGTCGGCGTCACGCAGCACGTCGAGCTTCTCCTTCGTGACATCGCCGCCGACGACGCGGATCGCGAGTCCCGGTCCGGGGAACGGCTGGCGCCAGACCAGGCGCTCGGGCATCCCGAGCTCGGCGCCGACGGCACGGACCTCGTCCTTGAACAGTGTGCGCAGCGGTTCGACGAGCTCGAACTCGAGGTCCTCGGGCAGGCCGCCGACGTTGTGGTGGGACTTGATCGTCGCGGTGCCGGTGCCGCCCCCCGATTCGATCACGTCGGAGTAGAGCGTGCCCTGCACCAGGAACCTGATCCCGTCGAGCTTGGTCGCCTCCTCCTCGAAGATGCGGATGAACTCCGTGCCGATGATCTTGCGCTTCTGCTCGGGATCGGTCACGCCCTTGAGCTTCGCGAGGAAGCGCTCCTCGGCGTCGACCGGAATCAGCGGCACGTGGAAGTGGTCACGGAACGTGGCGATCACCTGGTCGCCCTCGTTCTTGCGCATCAGCCCGTGGTCGACGAACACGCAGACCAGGCGGTCGCCGATCGCCCGGTGCACCAGCAGCGCCGCGACGCTCGAGTCGACACCGCCCGACAGCGCGCAGAGCGCGCGGCCGTCGCCGACCTGCGCGCGGATGCGCTCGATCTGCTCCTCGATCACCGAGCGCGCGCTCCAGCTGCCGTCGGCACCGCAGATGTCGATCAGGAAGTTGCGCAGAACCTGCTGCCCGTAGGGCGTGTGCACGACCTCGGGGTGGAACTGGATTCCGTAGACGCCGCGCTCGTCGGCCTCGATCGCGGCCACCGGCGATGCCGTCGATGACGCGAGCGCCTGGAAGCCGGGCGGCGCCTCGAACACCGTGTCGCGATGGGACATCCAGCACGGCTGCTCGCTCGGCGTGTCCGCGAGCAGCCGTCCGTGGCTGTGCACGGTCAGCTGCGAGCGCCCGTACTCACCGACCTCGGCACCCTCGACGTTGCCGCCGAGCTCGCGTGCGATCAGCTGCATCCCGTAACAGATGCCGAGCACCGGGATCCCGAGATCGAGCAGCGCCGGGTCGAGCTTCGGCGCGCCGTCGGCGTAAACCGAGGCCGGCCCGCCCGAGAGGATCAGGCCGATCGGATGCAGCCTGGCGACCTCTTCGGGACCGACGTGGTACGGGAGCAGCGTCGAGAACACGCCGCACTCGCGGACACGCCGCGCGATCAGCTGTGAGTACTGACCGCCATAGTCGAGGACGACGACCTGCTGAGTCGCCACTTCACTGTTGGTGGCCAGCGGGCCACCAACAGTGGGGACAGCAGCATCATCGTCTTTTTCAGTCAGCGACACCGACCGTGGCCTTGCCGGTGGCACCCATGCCCACGGCCTGCTCGCGCTGGAGGTGCTTGCCCTCGGTCTGCAGCGACGGGGCGACCATCAGCTCGGCGCGGTTGAACTCGGAGATGTCCTGGTAGCCGCAGGTGGCCATCGATGTGCGCAGCGCGCCCATCAGGTTGAAGGTGCCGTCGTTCTCGCGGGCCGGGCCCTTGACGATCTCCTCGAGCGTGCCGTTCTGCTTGGTCGCGACACGGGTGCCGCGCGGCAGCGTCGGATGGAACGTGGCCATGCCCCAGTTGAAGCCGTGGCCGGGGGCTTCGGTGGCGCGAGCCAGCGCCGAGCCGAGCATCACGGCATCGGCGCCGCAGGCGATCGCCTTGGCGATGTCACCGCCGTTGCGCATGCCGCCGTCGGCGATCACGCGCACGTAGTCACCGGTCTCGAGCATGTGCTGCGAGCGCGCGGCCGCGACGTCGGCGATCGCCGTGGCCTGCGGTACGCCCAGGCCGAGCACCCCGCGGGTGGTGCAGATCGCGCCCGGTCCGACTCCGACGAGCACACCGGCCGCGCCGGTGCGCATCAGGTGCAGGCCCGTGTGGTAGGAGGCGCAGCCCCCGACGATCACCGGGATCGGCGAGAGCTCGCGGATGAACTCCTTGAGGTTCAGCGGCGGGCGGCTGGTGTCCTTGGAGACGTGCTCGGCGGAGACGACCGTGCCCTGGATCACGAGCACGTCGAGGCCGGCGTCGAGCGCCACCTCGTAGTACTTGCGCACCTGCTGCGGAGTCAGCGATGCCGCGGCGACGACGCCATGGCTCTTGATCTCCTTGATCCGCTGCGCGATCAGCTCGGGCTTGACCGGCTCGCGGTAGATGTCCTGGAGCTCACGCGTGGCGATGTCCTTGGAGAAGGTCGCGATCCGCGCCAGCTGCTCATCGGCGTCCTCGTAACGACACTGGATGCCCTCCATGTTGAGCACCGCGAGGCCGCCGAGCTTGCCCAGCGCGCCCGCGGTCGTCGGCGAGACGACACCGTCGAGGGCGGCTGCCAGCAGCGGCAGCTCGAAGCGGTACGGACCGAGGGTCCAGCTGATGTCGACGTCGTCGGGGTCGCGCGTCCGGCGTGACGGAACGATCGCTACGTCGTCAAATCCATAGGCCCGACGGGCCTTCTTTCCACGGCCGATTTCAACTTCCATCAGCGCATCGTAGAAGGTCGTACAGATGTCAAGGAGAACCCCACTTTTTCGCGAGAACAGGCGTCGCGACGGCGGCAACCATCGGCTTGGAATCCACCTTAGCAGTGGGCGATACGGGCCTTCAGGAGACCTCGGCGGGCAGCGTCACCGGCTCGGCGACGACACCCTCGAGCAGGCGGTCGACGGTCGACGGATCGAGGATCCCGGCGCCGACGTGCTGGGTCGACTCGGCGCCGCAGGCGACACCGAAGCGCAGGCACTCGACCGGGGTCCTGCCCTGGTAGCGGGCGGCGACGTAGCCGGCCAGGAACGCGTCACCCGAACCGATCGGCGATTGCGCCTCGAGCGGCTCGATCGCGACGCGGTAGAGCGTGTGCCCGTTGTCCTCGCGGACATAGGCGTAGCAGCCGTCGGCGACCGTCATGATCGCCTCCTCCGGGCCCTGGCGCGTGATCTCGACGACGGCGCGGGCACGGTCGTCGATCCCGCCGAACTCGTGCCCGGCGAGCTCCTCGGCCTCGAGCTCGTTGGGCGAGACGACATCGGCCTCGGCCCTGACCGCCAGTTTCAGCGGCTCGCCATCGGTGTCGACGACCGTCAGCACGCCGAGCTTCTGCACCGAGCGGATCAGCTTCGCGTAGGTGCCGGGCTCGAGCCCGCGCGGCAGGCTGCCGGCGAACACGCAGATGCTGGCTCCGCGCGCCAGATACATGAGCTTCTGCTCGAGCAGTTCGAGCTCGTTCTCGGAGACCGCCGGCCCGCGCTCGTTGATCTCGGTGTGGATCCCCGTGGTCGGGTCGAGCACCGCCATGTTGGTGCGCGACTCCTCGCGGATGCGGACAAAGGCGCTGAGGATCGACTCGTCGCCGAGGCCCTCGATGATCCGCGTGCCGGTCGCGCCGCCGATGATGCCGGTCGCGATCACCGGCTGGCCGAGCAGCTTCAGCGCGCGCGCGACGTTGACGCCCTTGCCGCCCGGGATCGTGCGCTGATCGAGGCTGCGGTGCCTGCGGCCGGGGGTGAAGCTCGGAACCTCCAGGGTCCGGTCAAGCGCTGGGTTGAGGGTGACGGTGATGATCATCGTTCCTCCACGCGGCGTAGTGCCACGACTCGGGGGCGACGCCGCCATCCGCGGAAGGCGACCCCCGCGCTGGCGAGCAGCAGCGCGAGCACCAGCAGCGTAAACGGTTGCCTGAGGAAGTGCCCCAGTTTCGTAAGCATCGAAACCGGAGGCAGCCGGCGAGCGAGGATCAGCGGGATGCGAACCGCGTGCCGGCCGGCGATCGTCACGCGCAGGTGGCCGACGATCGTGCCCTTGGCCATCGGGCCGTGCAGCTCGCGCAGCTTCCCGACCGACAGCTTGATCCGGGCGTTGCGCGCGGCGACGGTGCTGTAGCCGCGCGCGGCGACGATCGACACGCGCGCGGCCTCGTACGGCACCGGCCGGAGCGCAAAGCGTTCGGCGCGGCGCACGGGCCGCACGAGCTTGAACTCGCTGAAGCCCCAGTTGAGCAGCGCCAGGGCGCTCGCGTCGCGATCGGCCTCGCTCGCGGTCCCGAGCACCGAGGCCAGCAGCGTGAACCCGTCGCGGCTGCCCTCCGAGACCAGCACGTACCCGGCGTCGGCGGTGTGGCCCGTCTTGACGCCGTGGATCCAGCCGATCTTGCCGACGAGGTCGTCGGTGTTGACGATGTGGCGCACGTAACGACCACTGGTCAGCACCGCCGAGGACAGCCCGACGGTCTGCCGGAAGAACGGCCAGTTGCTCATCATGTAGTCGGCGAGCCGGACCAGATCGTCGGGGCTCGAGTAGTTGCCGGGCGTGTCGAGCCCGATCGGCGTCGTGTAGTGGGTGCGGGTCAGCCCGAGGCTGCGCGCGTCGGCGTTCATCATCGCGACGAACCGTGCGATCGAACCGCCGCCGACGTTGTAGGCGAGGTCCTCGGCGGCGTCATCGGCGCTCGGCAGCAGCAGCGCCACGAGCAGGTCGTGAACCGTCATCCGCTCGCCCGGGATCAGGCCGATCTGCGAGTCGGCCGCGGCCGGGTCCCAGTCGTTCTGGGTGAAGACGGTGTTGAGGTTCGTGACGTGCTGCAGCACGACCAGCGCGGTCATCAGCTTCGTGGTGCTGGCGATCGGCAGCTCGGCGTTGCCGTGGCTGCTCCAGAGCGGCGTCTTGGTGCCGGCCAGCAACAGGCTCGCGCCGGTGACGGGCAGCGTCGGAGCCGGCAGTGCGACCTGCACCGCCGGGGGTGGTGTCTGTTTCCGTGAGCTGCGCGCGGATGCCGCCGCGACGCATGTGGAGAGCGCCACCGCGAGGATGGCCAAGCTCGTTGCCGCCTTCTTCATTCTCGGGGACGGTGATACCAGACGGGATGAAGAGCCTCTAGCTCGAGGCCAGCGCCCATGCCTGCTCGCGCAGCCGCGCCGCTTCGCGCCTCGCGGCCGCCGCCGGGTCGCCGCCGGACATGCGGTGCGCCTGGACGATTCCCCGGGAGACCGATATGACTCCGCTTGCCACACCGTGCGTGAACACCGGACCGAGGTCATCGATGCGCCCGCCCTGTGCGCCGACGCCGGGCAACAGGAAGACCGCGCCCGGCATCAGCTCGCGCAGGCGCCCGAGGTGGTGGGGCGCGGTCGCGCCGACGACGGCGCCGATGTCGGAGAGGCCTGACGCGCCGACACCGTCTGCACCGAGCGCGGCGACCATCCGCGCAACGGCGTCACTGAGGTTGCCGTCGCCGAGCTCGCGGTCCTGGAGCTCGACCGCGCCACGGTTGGAGTTGCGCACCAGCACGAACAGTCCCGCACCGGCCTCGCGAGCCACATCGATGAACGGGTCGAGTGCGTCGCTGCCGAGCCAGGGATTGACGGTCATCGCGTCCGCGCCGAGACCCGGGATCAATCCGAACGGGCTCGGGGTCGCGCCCAGGAACGCCTGCGCATAGGCACGTGCCGTGACGTCGATGTCACCGCGCTTCGCGTCGGTGATGACCATCAGACCCGCGTCGTGCGCCTTGGCGATCACGTCGGTGAGCGCCTCCCAGCCGGGGGCGCCGAGGCGTTCGAAGCAAGCCACCTGGGGCTTGACGGCGACGCAGTGCTCGGCGACCGCGTCGATTACCAGCGCGCAGTGGACAGCGACCGCGCGGGCTGCCCGGACGGCGGGTGGGGCGGACGAATCGTCCACCCCACCCACAAGTTCGAGCGCATGTGGCCAAAGCAGAGCGGGATCCGGATCGAGGCCGAGCACGAGCTGCGACTGTCGGCGCACGACGCGCCCGGCCAAGCGGTCCCCAAAGCTCTCCACAGCTCCACGACTTGCGGATGATCCGTCAAGCTCGACGGTGTCCGGCTGATCGTGATCAGCCGTCATCCGCAAAGCTCCGTAAGCCGCGTCTTCACATGCGAAAACGTCGCCGCGATGCGGCTAGTTGACTGCCTTCTTGAGGGCGGCGCCAGCGGTGAACTTCGGCACGTTCGATGCGGCGATCTGGATCTTCTCGCCAGTGGCGGGGTTACGACCCTCGCGCGCAGCCCGCGCCGAAACGCTGAACTTGCCAAATCCGGAGAACACCACATCGCTGTTGCGCTTGAGCGCGTCCTCGATCGTCTCCAGAACCGCATCGACCGCCTCTGAGGCGTCCTTCTTGCTCAGACCGGCCCGGTCTGCGACCTGGTCGATGAACTCGGCTTTCGTCACTTCACTCCTCCTTCGAGGTGGTAGGAAGCGCCGAAACTAACACGGTTTGCGGACGGTTCGGCGGTGTTTGGCCCATCGTCAGCCCAGAGTTTCCGGACTTTTGGTCGCTGCGGACCGCCGCGAGTGGCATTCTGGGCTCATGCAACTGGGTCGTTTTGCCTGGCTACTGACCACCGTGGCCTGTCTGGTCGCCGCGGCCGTGGTGCTCGTCCGGGGTGATTCCGGCTACGCCGCGGTCGCCCTCGCCGTGGCCCTTTCGGCCGCCACAAACCTGTTCTGACGCCCAGCGCCGGTCAGCCGACGTGCAGCGCCTGCTGGCCGGGCCGCAGCCGGTCCTCGGGCTCGAGGTGGATCAGCACGTCGGCGCCTCCCAGCACGGCGGCGATCTGGTCCTGTAGCTCGTGGGCGATGCGGTGCGCCTGCTCGAGCGAGGTCCCGCGGCGGAACTGGACGTGCACGTCGACATGGCGCTTCGAGCCGCCCTGCCGCGTGCGCAGCTCGTGGTAGCCGATGATCGCGTCGTCGCCGAAACCCTCGATCGCGGCGATGATCGCCTCGATCTCGTCGGCCGGCAGAGCCTGGTCGACCAGCACCTCCCCGGCGCGCACCAGCAGCCGCAGGCCGGTCACGACGATCACCGAAGCCACCACCAGCGCGGCCACCGGATCGATCCACTGTGCGCCGGTCGCCTGCACGAGCACCAGCGCGATCAGCACCGCCAGCGAGCTGATCGCATCGGTCCGCAGGTGCGCCGCGTCGCCCTCGAGTGCCGGTGATCCGGTGCGCCGGCCGCCGCGCGCGATCACGCCCGAAACGACGAGGTTCGCGACCGCCGAGAAGCCGATCACGCCGATACCGATCCCGAGCGTGTGCGTACTGCCGCCGATCACCAGCCGCCGGATCGCCTCGAACGCGATCAGCGCCGAGCCGACCAGGATCAGCAGTGCCTCGAACGCCGCCGCGAGGTTCTCGACCTTCTCATGCCCGTAGCTGTGGCCCGCGTCGGCCGGTTCGTCGGCGATCCGCACCGACACGAGCGCGACCAGCGACGCGATCAGGTCGACGGCCGAGTGAACCGCCTCGGTGAGGATCGCGACCGAGCCGGTGAGCGTTCCGGCGACGACCTTGATCAGGATCAGCACCGTGTTCGAGACGACCGACAGCATCGCCGTGCGCTGCTTCATCAGCCGCCCTCGGAATGGCCGCCCTCGGAGTACCACTCGGCAAAGGCGCGCAGTGCCCTGCCGCGATGGCTGATCGCGTCCTTGCCCGCCTCGGAGAGCTCCGCGATCGTCACGCCGTCGTGCTCATCGGGCAGGAAGATCGGGTCGTAGCCGAAGCCGTTCGCACCGCGCGGGGAGGCCGCCATCCGCCCCGTGCAGTACCCGTGCTCGACATGCCTGACGTACTCGCCGTCCCCGCCGCGTCCGTCGCCAGCGACGAACGCCAGCGCGCAGACGTAGCGCAACTCGCTGCCGACCGGCACCTCGGCGATCAGCTTGGCGAGGTTCTCGGAGTCGCTCGCGTGCTCGCCCGCGTAGCGCGCCGAGCGCACGCCGGGACGCCCACCGAGCGCCGCCGCCTCGACCCCCGAGTCATCGGCGATCACCGCGCGGCCGAGCGCCCGCGCCCCGGCGCGAGCCTTGATCAGAGCGTTGTCGGCGTAGGTCTCGCCGTCCTCGGGCGGCAGCACGACCGCGGGCGGGAGCGGCACCACGGAGAGCCCGAACGGCGCCAGCAGCCGCGTGACCTCGGCGACCTTGTGGTCGTTGCGTGTTGCCAGCACCAGCTCCCGCACCGAGCTCACCTCCACCCGGCACTAAGCGCCGACCGCCGCCTGCTGTGCTCCGCGCAGCACGCCGATCCCGGCCTCGGCCAGCAGCAGCAGCTCATCGAGATGCGCCCGTGAGAGCGGGGTGCGCTCAGCCGTCGCCTGCACCTCGACGAGGCCGCCGTCGCCGGTCATCACGACGTTGGCGTCGACCTCGGCGCCCGAATCCTCGGAGTAGTCGAGGTCGAGCAGCGGCACACCCGCGACCATCCCGGCGGAGACCGCCGCAACGCTGCCGGTCAGCGGCGAGCGCTCGAGCCGCCCACCGGCGATCAGCTTCGCGATCGCCAGCTCGAGCGCGACCATGCCGCCCGTGATCGACGCGCAGCGCGTGCCGCCGTCGGCCTGCAGCACGTCGCAATCGACGTAGATCGTGCGCTCGCCGAGCGCGTCGAAGTCGACCACGCCGCGCAGCGAACGGCCGATCAGGCGCTGGATCTCAACCGAGCGCCCGTCGGCCTTGCCCTTCGAGATGTCGCGCTGCTTGCGGTCGCCCGTCGAGGCGGGAAGCATCCCGTACTCGGCCGTGACCCAGCCGCGGCCGCGACCGATCATCCAGCGCGGCACGCTCTCCTGCACCGAGGCCGTGCAGATCACACGCGTCTCGCCCACCGAGATCAGCGCCGAACCGTCTGCGGTGCGCACGAACCCCGGCTCAATTGAGATCGGCCGCATCTCACCGGCGGCGCGTCCGTAGCTGCGATCGCTCATCGTCGCGAGCTTAAAGGTTCCGGCTGTTCAGCGCCCCAGCTGCGGCCAGAACGGTGCCAGCCGCGTGAACGCCTTGTGCGCGAACTCGTGGACCGGGATCGCGCCCGCGTCCGACTCACCGCTGCCCACCGGCGCCGCCAGCGTCTCCATCGTCAGCGTCACGCAGCGCGCCAGCGTATCGACGTCATAGCCGCCCTCGAGCACGCAGCCGACCGGCACCTCGAGCTCGGCGCCGAGGTCGCGCATCAGCGCGGTCATCGCCGCAAAGCCCGCATCGCTGACCGCACAGTCGGCCAGCGGATCGCCGTCGTGCGCGTCGTAGCCCGCGGACACGAGGATCAGCTGTGGCGCGTGGCTGCGCGCCAGCGGCAGCGCGACGTCGCGTACCAGCGACACGAAGGTCGCATCGCCCGAGCGCGGCGGCACCGGCAGGTTGACGGTGTAGCCCAATGCCTGCTCGCCGCCCAATTCGCCCGCGGTGCCGCTGCCGGGATACAGCGGCAGCTGGTGGATCGACACGAACAGCACCTCATCGCTGTCCCAGAAGATGTCGTTGGTGCCGTTGCCGTGATGCACGTCCCAGTCGAGGATCAGCACGCGCTCGACACCGAGCTCGGCGAGCGCGTGGCGGGCCGCGACGGCGACGTTGTTGAACAGGCAGAAGCCCATCGGCAGGCCGGCGCCGGCGTGATGCCCGGGCGGCCGGTGGGCGCTGAACCCGACCTGCCCGGCGCGCCCGTCGAGCAGCCGGCGCGTGAGCTCGACCGCGCCACCGGCGGCGTGCAGCGCGGCGTCGAACGAACCGGCGCTGACGAACGTGTCGGGGTCGAGCTGCGCGCCGCCGCCGAGCGACGCGGCCTCGATGCGATCCACATGGGCCGCCGTGTGAACCCGCTCGATCATGCTGCGCTGCGCCGCGGGCGACTCGACCCGCTCGTAACCGAGCCAGTCGCGCGCCGCGAGTGCGCCGTTGATCGACTCGATCCGCTGGATCCGCTCCGGGTGCGTGCCCGTGTCGTGTTCGAGCGACGACGGGTGTGAGAGGAAGACCGGCACCGATGACATTGCCCCGGTACCGTACCGGCCGATGCCTGCCACGCCGAAGTCCGGCCGCGGCCAGCGGCAGCTGGTCGTCATCGGCGCCGGCGCCGCCGGTCTCTATACCGCGATTCGCGCCGCCCGCGAGGGCGCGCAGGTGACATTGATCTCGGCCACCGAGCTGGCGCAGACCTCGAGCTACTGGGCGCAGGGTGGGCTCGCCGCCGCGCTCGCCGCCGATGACAGCGTCGAGCTGCACCTGCAGGACACGCTCGCCGCGGGGCGCGGCGCCGTGCGGCCGTCGGCGGCCCGCGTGCTGGTCGAGGAGGCCCCGGAAGCGGTCGACGACCTCGGCAGGCTCGGCGTCACGTTCGACGCCGATCGCCACGGGCGGCTCGCGCTCGGGCTCGAGGGCGGCCACGGCCTGCGCCGGATCGTGCACGCCGGCGGGGCCGCGACCGGGCGCCGGATCGTGCGCCAGCTCTCGGCGGTGGTGGCGGCCGAGCAGCGCATCGACGTGCGCGAGGGCCGCCGCGCGCAGGCGCTGCTGACCCACGACGGCCGCTGCACGGGGGTGGTGCTCGACGACGGCGAGCAGCTGTACGCCGCCGCGACCGTCCTCAGCACCGGCGGCGCGGCCGCGCTCTGGGCACGCACCACCAACCCGGCGGGCGCGGTCGGCGCCGGGCTGCTGCTCGCGTACGCGGCCGGCGCGGCGCTCGCCGACATCGAGTTCATGCAGTTTCACCCGACCGCCGTCGTCGCCGGCGTCGACGGCAGCGGCGACGGGCTGCTCGTGACCGAGGCGATCCGCGGCGAGGGCGCGGTGCTGCTGGGCCACAAGGGCGAGCGCTTCGTCGACGAGCTCGCGCCCCGCGACGAGGTCGCCCGCGCGATCTACACGGAGATGCTGAGCCGCCCCGGCTCGACCGCGGTCGCGCTCGACATGCGCAAGGTCGACCCGGCGCTGTTCCCGACGGTGGTGACCGCGCTGCGGCGGCTCGGGCTCGACCCCGAGGTCAGCGTGATCCCGGTGGCCCCGGCCGCGCACTACATGATGGGCGGGATTGAGACCGACCTGCAGGCGCGCTCGACGCTGCCGGGGCTGCTGGCCGTCGGCGAGTGCTCGTGCACGGGCCTGCACGGCGCCAACCGCCTGGCCTCGAACTCGCTCAGCGAGTGCTTCGTGTTCGGTGCGCGGGCGGCGCGTGCGGCGCTCGACGAGCCGAGCCTGCTGGCGTCCGACGTGGCTTCGTCCAGTCCCGCTGGTCCGCTGACCAGCGGGACTGCCGAAGGTGCCGGCTGGCGACCCGCCCAGCAGTCACGTGAGCAGCTCTGGCTCCACGCCGGCCTCGCGCGCAACGCCGAGGGCCTCAGCAGGCTGCTCGACGACCCCCATCCGCTGGTGCGCCTGATCGCGACCGCGGCCCTGAAACGCAGCGAGAGTCGCGGAGCGCACTGGCGGGAAGACTGTCCCGGAACCGATCCCGCCCTCGACGAACGCCATGTGACGCTTGTCACGGACCAGGAGTCAGTTTTCGAGCGCTGGAAGTAGTGTTGTGGGCGGACCGGACTGGAGGCGAAAGGAGATGCAGTTGCATGTACCGCTTCAGCCGAGCCATCTACCGCGAGCTCTGCGCCGAGATCATCGAGGACGCGCGTGAGCAGCCCTATCTGAACCACGAACGGGTTCTGCGGGCATGCGAGTCCGCGGTTGAGCGGCTGGCTACCGATCGCCACTACTTCGCCCGGCCGGCGCGGACGTTGTTCACGGACATCCGCGTGTATTTCCCGATCACGGCCCAACGGCGCGTCTGGTACGTGGTCGAGCGTTACATGACCTTCGCCGACGAGTTTCTCGGTAGCCAGCCGCTGAGCCGCTTCGACATCTACGGCAATCCGATCCTCTGCCGCGCGAGCACGCGCAAGGGCACGCAGTGCCAGCGCACACCGCTGCCGCAGAACGGCTACTGCCCCTCACATCAGCATCTTGCGGAGACCGAGGAGTTCCACGAGTACGACGAACTCCGGGCCGCCTGAGTAATCAGCGGCGCGCTTTGGGCGATTCATACGATTGACGGCCTAAGTCCTAGCGATTATTTCGCCGAGGATTTGGTGATTCTGTAAAACCGACATAGAATCGGGCCTCGCCCGGCATGCTGTCTTGCGCCGGGTGGTTCGAAATCCTGATCACCCCCTACTGAGTACAAAATGCCGATTGCTTTCAAAGAATGGGCGGTCACCGTCCGCGCGCTCGCTGAGGGAGAGCAGCTGCTGACGCTCCGCAAAGGTGGTATCCGTGAACCGGATAAGCACTTTGAACTGGAGCATGACCGTTTCTTTCTGTACCCCACGTTCGACCATCAGCGCACCGATCTGGTGCGTGAGTCGCACCGCCCGGAACTAGCCCGGGCATTGGAGGAGGGGGTTTGGAGCGACGGAGAGCCGTCTGCGGCAGCGATGCTGCGCGGCGTGGAGATCAACCAGCCTGACCGCGTGCGCATCCGCGCCTGGGCCGAAGTGGCTGGTCACTACACGATCAACGATCGCCGGGCCGTCGACGCACTATCGCCGTTCTATGTGTGGACGCCCGACTACGCTGAGAAGCGCCTCGATTGGAAGCGCCGCCACCCGCTGCATGTGGTGGTGCTCCGCACGTACCGGATTCCACGTCCGGTGACGGTCAAGGTGCGCGACGAGTACGGCGGATGCCGCTCGTGGCTGGAGATCACGCGCGACCTTCCGTTTGAGGGCACTCCGGTGCTCTCCGACGAGGAGTTCGAGCGCGCTTCTGAGGAGATCGCGGCAATCGCCGCGGGCGACCGCCAGCCGGTCCTCGTCTAGAACGACCCGGACCAGACGTTTCTTCGAGAGGGGTGGCCAGCGGGCCACCCCTCTCGCGTTAACGGTCCGTAAGCTCGCGACATGGCATGGACCGAGTCGACGTCGGCGTCGTTTGCGTGCCGGCACTCGTCGGAGCGCGCGGCCGATGCCGCACGCGTGCTGCGGCTGCTCGAGCGCACGCGCGAGCGCCTGCTCGAGCAGTTCCCGAACCTCGACGCCGAGGAGCTGACCGTCGTGCTGCATGACAGCCGGCACGCGCTGCTGCTCTCAAACCCGCTGCTGCCCGCGATCTACGGGCTGACCTCGAAGCCCGCGCGGCGCTACGTGAGCGGCTGGGTGGGGCGCCACGAGCTGCACGTGCTCTCGCCGCGTGCGCTGCGCGAGCGCGCGTCGAACGTCTCCGGCTCGTTCGAGATGCTCGCGCTGGCGCCGGCCTCGCTCTATGCCAAGCGGGTGATCGTCGGATCGAATCGCGAGCTGCAGTCGGCGCGGCTGCCGGCGCGCTCGTGGGCGGAGCTGCGCTGGGCGTGGCTGGTCGAGGGCGCGTCGCGCTGGCTCTCGGGTGAGAGCGGCCACGCGCGCTCGGTCGTCGGCCTCTACATGCGCTCCGGACGCCGCCCCCACTTCCCGCCCGGCCCGCGCGACGCGCCACTGCTGGCGCCGTCGCTGATCGACCTGCTGGCCGAGCGCGATGGCCCGGCCGGAGTTGCGCGCCTGGCCGGCCGGCTGCACACCGGCGGCTCGCAGGCGGCGCTGCTCCACGCCTTCCCCGGCGATGGCCTCGCCGCGATCGAGAACGAATGGCGCTCGCGCCTACGGCGCCTCGGTGAGGGCGGATAGTCGGCCCGTGGCCTACGACGAGGAACTCGCACAGCGCGTCCGCGAAATCCTGCTGCTGGAGCCGGTGAGGAGGCCGTCACCGAGGACGATGACCTGCGCGGGTGGGTCGGCGCCGGCGTCGACCTCGCGCGCTCGCTCCCGCCGAAGTCGGACGCGCCATGAGCGCGTGGCCATTATGCGTCAGTTCTGACGCATAACTCCCCGAGCCTCGGCTCAGACGACGGTCAGATGCGTCTCTTCGACCTCGCCGTCACGGATCGTGAACGCGCGCACCACCGGTTGCGGCGTGGCGGTGCCGACGATCACGTACAGCGAGTCGGGATAGAAGGCGAGGTTGATGTCGGTCTGCGACGGATACGGGTCGGTGCGCGTATGCGAGTGGTAGATGATTCCGACGTCGAGCCCGGCGTCCTCGATCGCGGTGATCACGCGGTATAGCTCCATGTTGTCCATCTCGTAGCGCATCCAGGTGTGCGCCGTGTTCTCCATGCGGAACACCTCGACGGACTCACCGTCACGGCTCGAGACGATCCCGCAGCACTCGTCGGGCGCGTCGGCGAGGGCGTGCGCGACGATCTCGTCGTGGAGCGCGCGGGCGATTCGCATTTGCGTGGAGGGGCGGGCGTTCAGCGCCCGCCTACCACCAGACGGTGGAGTCGAGGTTCTCGATCTCTTCGATCGGGCGCGTGTAGATGCCTGAGGAGAAGTACTTGCTGCCGTCGTCGGCGGCGATGAAGACGACGTTGCCCTCGTCGAGCTCGTTGGCGATGCGTACGGCGACGCGGGCGATCGCACCGGTCGAGACGCCGACGAACAGCTGCTCCTCGTCGAGCAGCTTGCGCGTCCAGATGATCGCGTCCTCGTTGGTCACGAAGATCTTGCGGTCGAGCAGGCTGATGTCGATGATCGGCGGGATGAAGCCGTCGTCGAGCGAGCGCAGCCCCTGGACCGGCTCGCCCTGCATCGGTTCGGCGGCGACGATCTTGACCTTGTCGCCGAGCTCCTCCTTGAGCCGGCGGCCGTTGCCCATCAGCGTGCCACCGGTGCCGAGCCCGGCGACGAAGGCGCTGACCTCGTCGAGCTCCTCGAGGATCTCGAGCGCGGTGCCGTTGTAGTGAGCGTTCGGGTTGGCCTCGTTGCCGTACTGGTAGGGCATGTAGTAGTTCGCGTCCTTGGCGGCCATGTCGAGCGCCAGCTCGACGGCGCCGTTGGAGCCCTTCGAGCCCTCGGAGTAGACGATCTCAGCGCCGTACATGCGCAGCAGGTCGGTGCGCTCGGGGGTGACGTTGTCCGGCATCACGACCTTGAGCCGGTAGCCCTTGCGGGCGCAGATCATCGCGAGGCTGATGCCGGTGTTCCCCGAGGTCGGCTCGAGGATCGTCTGCCCGGGCCGGATCAGACCCTTGTCCTCGGCGTCGAGGATCAGCGAGCGCGCGACACGATCCTTGACAGATCCGGTCGGGTTGCGCGATTCCAGCTTCACCCAGAGGCGCACGCCCGGCTTGGGGCTGAGCCGCTTGAGCTCGATCAGCGGCGTATGCCCGATCGCCTCGATGATGTCGCCGTAGCGACCGCCGCAGGGCTTGTTCCGGAGTTCGCTGGAAGCCATCGCTTTACAAAAGATAGCGAGGTTCGCGCGCCGTCGATACTGACGGGCGTGACGCGCTAGCGCGCGCCGCCCGCCATCGCCGGAAGGATCACCAGCGTGTCGCCGGCGCCGACCGTGGTCTCGAGCCCGTCAAGCACGCGCACGTCCTCGTCGTTGAGGTAGACGTTGACGTAGCGGTTGAGGTCGCCGTCCGCGCCGAACAGCTGCGCCTGGGTCGAGGGGTGGTCCTCGACCACGGACCGCAGGATCTCACCGACGTTGTCGCCGTCGGCGCTGATCTCGCGCTCTCCGCCCACGGCGGGGCGCAGCACTGGTGGGATCTTGATGGTGGCCATTCGGGTTCCTATGTCTCTTTCTGTTGATTCTGATTCGATATCGCTCGCGATATCGCCGCGATATCGAATCAAAAGGCGTGTTTTCGGCGGGGGCGGTGCGTGAGCTCGCCCTAGTGGGCGCCCGCGCAGAACGCCTCGTAGTCGGGGAAGACGCCCATCTCCTCGTCGCGGATCTCGTCGGGGTCGCGCGAGCAGATCGGGCACTCCGGATCGCGACGGATCTTGACCTCGGTCGTGGTCGCGGCCAACGCGTCATACATCAGCAGGCGGCCGATCGCCGGGTTGCCGATGTCAAGGATCAGCTTGATCACCTCGGTTGCCTGCAGCAGGCCCATCGTCCCCGGCAGCACGCCGAGCACGCCGTTGGCGCCGCACGACGGTGCGAGCTCGGCCGGCGGCGGCACCGGGAACAGGCAGCGGTAGCACGGGCCCGCGTAGGGCTTGAACACCGACAGCTGTCCGTCGAAGCCGAGGATCGCGGCCGACACGACCGGGATCCGCAGGCGCACCGAGGCGTCGTTCAGCAGGTAGCGGGTCGGGAAGTTGTCGAGCCCGTCGAGCACGATGTCGTAGCCGGGCAGGATGTCCATGATGTTGTCCGGCCCGAGCCGCAGCTTGTGCTTGACGACGTTCACGTCGGGGTTGAGCGCGTTGATCGTCTCCTCCGCCGAGTCGACCTTGGAGACCCCGACGCGAGCGGAGTTGTGGATCACCTGGCGCTGCAGGTTCGAGAGATCGACGGTGTCGTCGTCGACGATCCCGAGCGTGCCGACACCGGCCGCCGCAAGGTACAGCGCCGATGGCGAGCCGAGCCCCCCGGCGCCGAGCAGCAGCACCTTGGCGTCGAGCAGCTTCTGCTGGCCTTCGACGCCGACCTCGTCGAGCAGCAGGTGGCGCGAGTAGCGGTCGCGCTGTTCGGCGCTCATGAAGCGCGGGATCTCGACGTCATAGCCGCGGTCCTTCCACAACGTGAAGCCGCCGGTCATCGACGAGACGTGCTCGTAACCGAGGTCCTCCATCATCGTGCGCGCGGCCCAGGCCGAGCGCTGCCCGGAGGCGCAGTACAGGATCACCGGACGGGTCTTGTCGGGCGCGACGCCCTCGACCCGTGACTCGATGTGGCTCTTCGGGACCAGGCGCGCGCCGGGAATGTGCCCGACCGCCCATTCATCGTCCTGGCGCACGTCGATCACGACCGCTCCGGTCTGGAGCTGGTCGCGCACTGCAGCCGGGTCGACCTCTTCGATCCGGTCCTTGATCTGGCGAAGAACCTCCGCTCCAGAGGGACTCATTTCAAACTCCTAAAAAGCACTCGGGATTCCTTGGATAAGAAAGTATAGGCAGGCATATAACCTGCTCCCATCCGCGCTCCTGTCGACCACATACCGGCGCCGGCCTTTCCCGCGGGATTGCCCTGGATCAACGTGGCCACGCTGAGGATGGACCAGCAGCGCGGCCGGCCGGTGCTGATCGAGTTCTGGGACTTCTGCCGTCCCAACTCGATCCGCACGCTGCCCTACCTGAAAGCATGGCACGCGCGCTATGCCGACCGGGGTCTGCGCGTGATCGGCGTGCATTCGCCCGGCTTCGAGCCGTCCGAGGATCCCGACGCCGTCACCGCCGCGGTCCGGCGGCTGGGGATCGAGTATCCGGTCGTCGTCGATCTCGGCCACCAGATCTGGCAGGAGTACGAGAACCTCGGCTGGCCCGCACGCTACCTCTGGAATCCCGACGGCTTCCTGTTCGAGTTCCACTACGGCGAGGGCGGCTACGCCGAGACCGAGCTCGCGATCCAGGAGCTGCTCGGCATCGAGCAGGACACGCTCGAGCCGCTGCGCCCCGAGGATGCGCCCGGTGCCGTGCTCGTGCCGCAGAGCGAGGACGTCCCCGGCCCCTACAGCGGGCCGTATGAGGCCGCCGGCGTCTGGGCGGTGTTCAGCGGCTCCGGTGTGGCGACCGTCAACGGCACCGCGCTGCCGGTGCCCGAGTCCGGCGCCGTTGAGCTGATCAGGCACGAGCACCACACCGAGGGTGTGCTCGAGCTCAGCGTCAGTGACGAGCTGTGCGTGCTCGCGGTGTGCTTCACGCCGGGGCTTGCGGCGCCCTGAAGGCGACCGTGATCGTGAGCCCGCCACCGGCGCGCGGGCGCGCGTCGATCTCGGCGTGATGGGCCTCGGCGACGGCGCGCACGATCGAGAGACCGAGCCCATGCTGGCCTGAGTCCGGACCGGTACGCGCAGGTCCGAGGCGCCGGAACGGCTCGAACATCGTCTCGATCTCCTCGAACGCGATCATCTGGCCGCTGTTCTCGACGTGCAGCACGGCCCGGTCACCCTGCTGGCGCGTGCTGATCACGATCCGGCCGCCATCGATGTTGTGTCGCACCGCGTTCTCGAGCAGGTTCGTGATCAGGCGCTCGATCAGTGCCGGGTCGCCCTCGGTGATCGCGGGCTCGAGCTCGCTGTCGAGTTCGATCCCGTGCTGTTCGAGCTCGGGCAGCGGCCGCTCGAGCACACGCGCCGCGAGCGCGCCGAGGTCGGTGCGCTCGCGGCGCTCGAGCCCGCGCTCGCTGCGCGCCAGCGTCAGCAGCGCCTCGATCAGCCGCTCCTGCTCGCGCCCGTTCGACAGCAGCTCCTCGCAGGCGGCGCGCAGCGTCGCCGCGGTGGCGTCGGGGTCGGCGAGCGCCACCTGCAGCAGCGTGCGCTCGAGCGTCAGCGGGGTGCGCAGCTCATGCGATGCGTTGGCGACGAACCGTCGCTGGGCATCGAATGCCGACTCGAGCCGCGCGAACAGATCATCGAGCGTCGCGCCGAGCTCGGTGAACTCGTCGCGCCCGCCCGCGAGCGCCAGGCGCTCGTGCAGGTTGCCGGCTGAGATCGTGCGCGTGCGCGCGGTGATCTCGCGCAGCGGCTTGAGCATCCGACCCGAGGCCAGCCAGCCGAGCGGGAACGCGACGATCGCCGTCAGCAGCAGCACGATCCAGCAGATCACCGCCAGCCGCGTGATGTCGGCGCTGTGCTGTGCCGACACGAACGCCGGGCCGCTGATCAGCACCGGCTGCAACAGCTGCCGGCGATGGGTCACGACATGGATCGTGGGATTCGCGACCGCGACCGTCGAACCGCTGCGCTCCGCGAACAGGATCACGATGATCACCACGGTTCCGAGCGCGAGGAACGACGCCGAGTAGATCAGCGCCAGCCGGCGACGGGCGCTGCCGCCCCGCAACAGGCTCATATCCGGTAGCCCCCCTCGCGCACGGTCTCGATCAGCGGCGGTTCACCGAGCCGCCCGCGCAGGCGCGCGACCGTGGTCTTGACGGTCGTCGTGAACGGATTCGCGGCCTCGTCCCAGACGCGCTCGAGCAGCTCCTCGGCGGAGACAGCGCGGCCGTCGGCGGCGAGCAGGTGCTCGAGCACGCCGAACTCCTTCGGGCTCAGATCGATCCGGCGGTCGGCGCGCGAGACGATCCGTCGCGACGGATCGAGGCTGAGGTCACCGCGCACGTAGACCGGAGGCAACGGCGCACTCGCGCGGCGCGCCAGCGCCCGCACACGCGCGACCAGCTCGGAGAAGTCGAACGGCTTGCCGAGGTAATCGTCGGCGCCGAGTTCGAGCCCGTTGACGCGATCGCGAATCGTGTCCGACGCGGTCAGCATCAGCACCCGCGTCGGGCTGCGGCGATCCGCGAGCGAGCGGCAGACCTGATCGCCGTGGACGCCGGGCAGGTCGCGATCGAGCACGACGACGTCGTAGTCGTTGACGGTCGTATGCGCGAGCGCGTCGCTGCCGTCGAAGGCGAGGTCGACCGCCATCCCCTCGAGCCGCAGCCCGTTGGCGATCGCCCGGGCCAGGCGCTGATGATCTTCGACGACGAGCACACGCACCGGCACAGCATGCCGCCTGGCGGTCACAGCGAGGTGACAACCGATGTGACGGGCCCGGCACCGCCGGCGGCGTACAACGGCCCGATGAACACAAGCCGCCTCAGCCACCGCGCCCTGGCGATCGCCCTGGCCGCGCTCACAGCCATGCTGGTTGCCGCCTGTGGCGGCGCGAAGGAACCACCGTCCGCATCGCTATCCGGGCACGCCGCAGCCGGAGCCGGAGCCGGAGCCGCAGCCGGGGCCCGGAACGCCGGCGTGCAAGCCGCCTATCGCTACGCCGACTGCATGCGCACCCACGGGGTCACCAATTTCGGCGACCCGAAGGTCAGCTCAGACGGGAGTTCCAGCTCGATCGGCTTCCACGTCGACCCGGCGATCACCGGTTCCCCGGCGTTCAAATCCGCCCAGAGGACGTGCGCGCACATCCTTCCCCGGCCCACGGGCGCGCCGACCGCGGCACAGCAGCACGCCCGCGAGCAGGCGTTCCTGGCGTTCTCCAGGTGCATGCGCGAGCACGGATTCCCGAAGTTCCCCGACCCCGACAGCCAGGGTCGGCTGAGCCCGGCGATGCTCAGCGCGGCCGGGATCAATCTCCAGCAGCCGGCGATCAGGCCCGCCGGCTACGCGTGCGTGTCGGTCACCCATGGGCTCATCACCAGAGCCGACATCAATCAGGCGATCGCGAACCCGAACGGCGGCTCGCAGAGCGCGTCGGCGGGTGGCTAGGCACAGCGGCGCGGTGGCACCGGCGGCTAGGCACAGCGGATGGCGGCCAGCGGCAACGTGTGCAGTTCGATCGGTGTGGGCCAGTTGCCGTGCGACCGGCCGTAGGTGAGCCACCACAGCCTGTCCCCGATCGGCGTGAGGCGCGAGGCCTGCGGCGCGAACTGCCAGGTCCCCGACGCCCCGGCGACGTCGCACCACTCGCGCGCCCGTGGCTCGAGCAGCTGCCAGCCGCCGCGGTAGGCGCCACCACCGGTGAGCAGCAGTGCGCCGTTCCGAAGCAGGGTGATGCCACCGGGTCCGAAGTCGTAGATCGATGTCACGGAGGGCGTCTCCAGCCGCGCGGGCGCGGGCATGCTGAGGTTCTGCCAGCTCACGCCGCCGTCGGTTGACAGCTGCAGCGGATGGGGGGAGATCGCGTTCACCAGCAGCTGCGTGCGCCCGCCGAGCGACGCCAGCTGCGCGTCACCACAGGCGAACGCGTTGGCATCGAAGATCGGGGACTGCCGCCAGCTGCGGCCGCGATCGTCGGAGCGCAGGACGTATTGGGTCGAGAGGCCCTGCGCGCAGTTACCGGGCAGAAACGGTCCGAACGTCACGCACGCGCCGACCCGGGCGCAGCCGAACGTCACCGGCGTCCAGCTCGCGCCGCCGTCACCGCTGCGCTCCGCCAGCGGATGCGTCGCGTCCGGCGACTCGTCGGGCGCGACGGGGCGAGCGAAGACCGCCTCAGCGTCACGGCCGGTGGAGCGGAAGCCTCCGAACTCGGCCGGATCCGTTCCCCTGGGAACCGGCAACGTCATCCATGTCCTGCCACCGTCACGCGTCTCGAGCGCGTAGTACGCGATCGGCGGGATCACGTCCTGGAACCGGCGCAGGCCGCCGGTGAACGCGGCCAGCACGGTCGTCGCGCTCAATGGCATGACGTCGGTGCACGAGGGCGGCGACGCGGCCCCCTGCACCACTGCCAGACCGTGGAGGCGGCGCAGCGCGCCCACGGCGGTGGCCGTCGAGACGCGGGTGAGCCTGCCATCGACCGACACGTCGATCACCCCGCTGCCACACCACGCCACGGTGTGCGGATCGGATGGGTCAGCGGCGATCGGCGTCGGCCCGCCGGCCAGCGTTGCGCGCGGCCGGATCCGGCCGAGCTGCTCGAGGTACGGACGCCCGAGCACCACGAGCGGCGCCGGGCCGAGCCGCTCGGTGACGCGCAGCCGCGGGCCCTTGACGAACCGTACTCCCCGGCGGCCGCCCGCTCCACGGGTGATCGCGGCGGTTCCGAGAAACGAGTCGCCGCCATCGTCGAACTCGAGCAGCGGGGCGTAGCCGGACACCCGCACGAGCGCGCCGGCCGCTGCGTTGTCCGGGTACGCGCGGAGCCGAGCGCAGGCGTCCGGCGCCTTGCACCAGCTGATCGGATGCGCGACTCGCAGCCGGAAGCTCGCGCTTCCCTCCGCGGCGTAGGCACAGCCGCCGCTGTTGGTGATGCACGTCACCGCGATCGGATAGCTGCCGGAGCGCAGCCCCAGCACGGCCGGGGTTCGCGTGCGCTCGATCCACGGCGCCGAGGGCACGACGACCACCGCCGTGAAGCTGCGGCGCGATGTCCAGCGGAAGCGCTCGGCATCCAGCATCAATCCGTCGGTGCCGTCCCAGGAGACGACGCCCAGCACGTCGCGGCCGAGCGCGATCAGGTGCCGGCGCGTCGCGCGCGGGACGGCCCGCGCCAGACTTCCACGGATCGTCACGACCGTTCCCGGCGGCCCCGACGACGGCGACAGCGAGACCCTGACGCTCGGACCTCGCCACGATCTGCCGACGGTCGTGGGGCCGGTGAACACCCGCTCGCGCAGCGTCAGGGCGTGGCGACCCGGGCGCAGATTCCCGACGGCCAGGCAGCCGTCGATCCGGCCGCTCGAGGTCTGCGTGATCCCGGAGACCGTCAGGCACGGCCGCTGATCGGGGCCTAGCCCGGGTCGCGCCGACGCGTGGCGCGCCGGCGTGGCGGTCGGCGTGGCGGTCGACGTGGCGGTCGACGTCGGCGTCGGCATCGGCGGCGTCGGTCGCTGGCTCGCGAGGACGCGCACCAGGGCGAGCACGAGCACGGCCGTGACCACCACGGCAGCTGCCGCGACCATCGCCGTCGAGCGCCGGCTCACCGTCCTAGCCGATCGCGACAGCGCTCACGGGCCGAACTTCACGCGGTGGTAGCTGGCGCCACCATCGGTCGTGTAGTAGAGGCGGCCATCGCTCACGCCGGCGTCGCTGCCGAACTGGCCGATCGCCACGCCGTGGGTCGCGTCGGTGAAGCCCAGGTAGGTCCAGTCCGCCGGCGGGGCCGACGACGGCGTCCAGCTGGCCCCGGCGTCACTGGTCACATACAGCGGTCCCTGACCGGAGGCGACGGCCACCGTGGCGGTGGCCGCGGCAAACGAATCGATCGGGCCGTCGGGTACCTGCGCGGCGGCGTTGAAGCTGTTGCCGGAGTCGGTCGAGAGCAGGATGTCATCGGGTGCCGTCCCCGTGCTGCAGAGCGCCCAGAGCGCCTGCGGGCCGCCGTCGTAGGCGCAATCGCCGGCACCGCGCACGCCGCCGACGCGCCTGAAGCTGCGACCGCTGTCGTCGGAGACGAGCAGATGGCTGCCGGACTCGACGAACACGGTTGCGCCCTGGGCCCAGAGGCCCGAGAGATGGCCGCCACCGAGGCCGGCGACGCGCGTCCACGAGTCCGTCGCCAGCGGCGAGCTCATCAGCTGCGTATGCCCGCGGCTGGAGACGATCGCGTAGACGCGGCCGCCGGAGATATCGAGGTCGTCGACGGTCGAGCCCAGCTGCAGACGGGCCCAGTTCCGGCCGCCGTCGTGTGTGCTCCAGAGCTGCTGACCGAACGCATAGCCATCGTCGAGGCTGCCGAAGCGCAGGTTCGCGACCTGGCTCGTGGGCGGTGCCGGAATCCGTGTGAACGACGGTCCGCCGTCGATCGTGTGCACGATCGTCGTGCAGCTGTGCCCGCCGCACGGCGCGATTCCGAGCAGCCACCAGGTGAGCTCACTGATCGCGGTGAACGACTCGGGACTGAAGCCGGCGGGGACGGCTCCGGCGGTCGTGAAGCTGCGCGCGCCGGCACCGGTCGCGGCGCCGGCTGACGTCCTCGCAACCGGCTTGGGCTTCGACGCCGGCAGCTGCGTGAGCGTGGCGGCGATCGCACTCGCCGCCAGCGCCGCCCCCACCCCCGCCGCGATCCCGACCGTCGGTGCGCGCAGCGGCAGCCGGATCCGCATCAGCCACGGCCAGCGCCAGCGGCGACGCCTGACACCGCGTTCGGTCGCCGCCACGAGCTGCTCTTCCAGAGCCTCGAGGAAATCCATGCTCATGCCGGCCCCATCTCTGTCAGTTGATTGCGCAGCCGTCCGAGCCCGCGACTGACGCGCTTGCGCACGACCATCTCCGAGCAGTTCAGCTGCTTTGCGATCTCGTCGTACCCGACCTCATCGACGACGTGCCAGCGCACCGCCTCGCGCTCCATCGGCGGCAACTGCTCGAGCATCTGCTCGAGGCGGCCGACGCCGGCGTCCGCGAGCTGCTCGATGCGCTCGAGCGCGAGGTCGTCGAGCTCGACCGGTTCGAGCCCGAGCCGCTGGCGGGCGCGCGCCTCGACGCGGCCGCGGCGCCAGCTCATCAGCAGCTTGTGGCGCGCGATGCCGATCACCCACGGCAGCGCCGAGACGGCCTGCGCCTCGTAGCGCGCGGCCGACAGCAGCACCGCGGCAAAGACCTCGGCCGCGAGGTCGGCGGCGAGCTCCGAGTCGCCGGTCTCGCGCACCAGATAGGCGAGCACCTCGGCCAGGTGACGGCGGTAGAACGCCGAGAACGCCGCCCCGTCGCGCCGCGCGACGGCGGCGAGCAGCTCGGCGTCTGCCCAACCCGCCCGATCCTCCCGAGGAACACTCATCGCCCTATCTATTGCATCACGCCTGGCGAGTGTGACGCGGGCAGCAAGACCGTCCGCCAGGGACGGTTCTGGTTCCCGGATCCGGTACAGCGAAGCCGCCTCGGCGACGTTGCCGGGGCACCACTCAGTCGGGCGCGACCTTGACGATCCGTGCGCGCTTGCCGGCCGCGACCCTGGTCGTCGCGGCGTGTCCGAGGCGCCGGGTTGCGGCACGGCGGATCGCCCGCACCTGCACAGTCGCGGCGGTGCCCGCCGGGAACGCCGCAACCGTCGCCGCGGAAGCCGTCACCTGCGCAAAGCGCGTCGTGTGATCGGCGAGCCTGATGGTGACCGCGTAGGCCTCCGCCGCGGCGACGCGCCGCCAGCTGACGCGCAGCCCTCCCCCGGCCCGCCGTGCGTGCAGACCGCGGGGCGGCGGCAGCGGCGCGGGAGCCGGCGCGCGGTAGCGCAGCAGCGTGTCGTCCTCGCGCGGATGGCCGTCCTGCGTCACCTGCGCAACGATCGTGCGCTTCGCTCCGAGCAACGCGCTCGGCGTGAAGCTGATCGCGCCGGCCTTGCCCCGCGCGGTGCCGATCGTGTACACGTTGCCGCGCTGGTCGCGCTCGATGAAGCTCACGCGCTGCCCCGCGAGCGGGTGCAGGCTGTAATGCAGCGCGAACGCGCCCTTGCGCCCGCGACTCAGATGCGCCCGCACGTCGGGCGCGGGCAGGCTCGCGCCCTGCTGGATCGTCGTCACCGCGACCGAGCCGGGGTCGGGGTCGATGCTCCAGCGCCCGGGCGCCATGTGGTCGATCACGAAGTACGTCTCGTCGCTGTGGACGCCGTCGGCGACGATGAACTCGTGCGCGGTCTTCGCGTAGCCGCCGGCCGGCGTGTCGATCTTCTGGCCGTGTGGTCCGACGAGCGTCACCTGCGGGGCGCCGCCGTCACCCTTGATGCCGATGACCGACACCGCCTGCCCGCGCGGCACGCTGAACAGCCGCTTCCCGGCCGCCGAGGTCACGAAGCCCAGCGAGCGGAACTTGCCGATGTCGCAGCTGTCCCAGAAGATCAGCACGTTGTCCGGGAACTGGATCCCGCCACCGGCATGGGTGAAGCCGAGGTCCGCACACAATCCCACGCCACGATCGGACACGACGACCTCGGCACCGACGCAGTGCTCGCCTTCGATGTCGACGCAGGCGTTCATGTTCGCGTCGGCCTGCAGGTGACCCTGGGCGGTATCTGCGGCGATGTTCAGGCCGCCCGAGAACTGGAAGAACAGCAGTCCGATGTTGACGTTGCCGCCGATCAGGATCGAGCCGCCCTGGTCGACATGGAAGTACTCGTTGGCGACGTTCTGGCACAGCAGCTGACCGGTGGCGTTGGCATCGAGGCTGAACGGGCCGAAGGTCGTCGTGATCGTCCCGGTCATGCCGAACAGCGCACAGCCGAGCGTCTGCGGTCCGCCGGTGATCGTGCCGTTGGCGGTGATCGTCGTCGGGTTCAGTGAGATCCCGCCGCCGAGGTGCGTGAGGTAGATGTTGAACGGGCCGCCGAGATCGATCCCGGGGCCATCGCCGGCGTCCCAGGCGACCGATGCGCCCTGGAAGGCGCCGTGCACGAAGTCGATCGAGCCGCTGATGTCGCCGGCCACATCCAACAGCTCGACCGTGGCCTGCGCGTGCAGCGACTCGTTGGCGTGGCTGTAGCGGATGTCGACGTCCTTGACGCCGATCCCGGCGAGCTGCGCCGACGGCACCTTGATCTCGAGCGAGTCGAGCTGCAGGCCGTTGACGGCATCGGCGGTGACCACTCCGGTGGCCGCCAGCCCGTTGCCGTCGTCATCGCTGAACACGCCGGGAAGCTCGGCGCTCACGGTCAGCGCGGCGCACGCGTATTGGCAGGTGTCGCCGTTCGAGAGCGTCGTATGCGCCCTCGCCAGTGCGATCGCGATCGATCCTTTGAACGGCAGCGAGCCGATCAACGGCAGCTGGCGCGGGAGCGTCAGCGTGGCGAGCTGGCCGCCCGCGGCCGGCAGGTAAAGCGCGAGCGGGATCGTGCCCGGGGAGATCACATGGCCGTCGAGGAACACCCGCACCTGCGGCGCGACGATCGCGTCGGAGGCCGGCAGGATCAGGATCGGTGTGCCGTTCTGCGGGACCAGGTCGACGCCGTCGAGGCGCACCGCGCTGTAGCTGTAGTAGCTCGGGACGCTCATCGTCGCAAGCAGGCTCTTGACGGCAGCGATCTTCTGCGGCGGGATCGACGCCGCCGCGGAGGCGAAGACCGCGTGGGTGGCCGCCGAGACGACTCCGCCGACCAGACAGAAGTCCTTGTCGTTTGCCTTGCACAGCAGTCCCGCAAGCCCGACGGTGATCCCACCGGGCAGATCGTTGACGTCGGGCATCTTGTTGAGGCAGCCGCGGACGTCGGCGGCCCCGAACACGAGGTCCTGGTCACAGCCCGCGGGCGGCGCTCCGCCGGCGTTCGCGATCTGCGGCCGCAACCCCTTGGGCAGGTTGCTCGCGCGCAGCGGCGGCACCGTGATCGTCGATGCGCCCGAGCAGACGCCGACGACGCCCACGGCGCCGGCGCCGGAATGCGGGGACGCCGGCGACGGGATCGTGATCGGTTGCGTGCTGGTGCTCTGGGCGCCGGTCGCGAGGTCCGCCGTGACGAGCGTGACGGCGGTGCTGACGCCCGTGCGCACGTCGAGCTCGACGTGCGGCTCGTCCGCCGGGCAGACGACGTCCTGGCCCGGTGCCGAGGCCAGCGTCCAATCGTAGTAGGAGGCCGTCGTTCCCGCGGGGGCCGAGGCGCTCGCGTCGAGGTCCACGCGGCCCGCGCCGGGCGTGCCCGAGATCGCGAAGATCGCCTTGACCGACGGTGGCAGCGCGATCGTCGCGGTGGTGCTCGCCGACGTGTGCGAGCCACCCTTGCTGGCCACCGACACCGCGACCGTGTAGCTGCCGGCCAGCGCGTAGCGGTGGCCGCCGCTGACACTGAAGCCGCCGCCCGCGGCGGCCGCGAGCGTGCCCGCGGAACTGCTCCCGTCACCCCAGTCGATCGTCGCCGTATCGTCGGCGGCGACGCCCTCGGGATTGGCGTCGGCGACGTGCGCGACGACCGCGGTGAAGGCCTGCCCGGGTTCCGCGCTGACCGCGACACCGGTGGCCGACAGCGCCGCGTCGGTCACCGTCGCGGTGAACCCTCCCATCTCGGTCAGCGGTTGGCCGCCGCACTGGAGCGTCAGGCTCACGACACCGCTGTAGGTGCCATAGCGCGCGTAGGTGTGGGTCCCGGAGACGTTGTAGCTGGTGCCCGGATCGGTGTAGCGGCCGGCCGAGCTCGAGCCATCGCCCCAGGACACCGTGGCGGAGACGAACGTCGGCGCGTTCCCGCACTGCGGTGACAGCGCCGCGACCTGACCGCTGAAGGCGGTGCCTTCGACCGCAGCGATATTCGTCGCCGCCGACGCGCCCGGCGCGAACGCGAGCAGGCCGGCAGCCGCAATCAACAAGGTAACGACCCATCGGCTCCGGCCCGACGCCATCGCCGTACCCACGCGTGGCTCAACCATTTCACGGCCCCCCGCTGTCGTCCCCGGTCCTGGGGGCTGCGTTCAATGCGCAGCGAGCACGACTCTACAGCAACCTAAAGACCTTCTTAAGAGCTCAGTCCAGCAGGTTGACGAGCCGCGGCGGACCGGCGTCGTCGAGCTCGATCGCGAACCCCGGGCGATAGGGGTTGTCGCCGGGCTCCTCGGACATGAACGCGACCGACTCGTTGACCCAGCAACCGCTGTTGAGCAGCTCGATCCCGCTGCCGGTGATCCACTCCGAGCGATCGTCGCCCGGCAGCGGCCCGGCACGGTGGGAGTGCCCGAACAGCGCGTAGCGCGGCGTCAGCTTCAGCACCGACAGCACCTCGCCGTAGGCGATCAGCGACGAGCGCCGCAGCATCTCGGGCGAGAGGTCGGGGCGCAGCGGCCCGAGACCCGCGAGGTTCGCGCTCCCGAGCACCGAGCGCAGGCCGGTCTGCACCGCGAGCCCCTTCGCGCCACGCGACTCGCGGATCAGCTTCAGCGCGCGGGTCGAGCCGCCGCCGTCGGCGGCGTCGATCTCGCGCTTGCTCGTCTGCGAGATCGCGAACATCCACGCGTAGATCGGCGCGAGCAGGCGCTCGTAGTCGTTCTCTTCCGCCATCGCCGCGAACGGCAGCTTCAAAAACCGCGCCATCGCCCCGGCGGCGACGCGCTCGAACGCCGGCGTCGTCGTGTGGCGGTCGAGGTAGTGGCCGTGGTGGGCGTAGACGTCGTCGCGCAACCACACGCCGGGGTACTCGAAGCGGACGCTCGCCCCCGCCCCGGAGAGCATCGCCGCGACCGCGCTGACGGCCTCGGGGTGGACCCGCAGCTGGTGGTCGTGGTTGCCCGCCAGCACGACCACCTCGCGGCCCGCAGCCATCCCCCGGACCAGCTCCGGTAAGACGCGCGAAGCAGCGGCGAGCGCGTCCTGGAGTGGACCCTGGCGCAGTTCGATGATGTCGCCGAGCAGCACCAGCCGGTCGGCGGTGGCGATCGCGTCCGCGAGCCTGTCGACCAGCTGTGAGTCCTCGAGGGCGGCGCGTCCGTGACCCGCACCGATGTGCAGGTCCGAGATGACCAGGGTGCGCACTTACGCGCTGGCTAAGGCTTGCCGGATCGCCTTGGGGAGCATGAAACGGGTGTCTTCCTTGACCACTTCGAGCTCCTGGACGTCGCTGGTGCCGCGCGCACGGAAGAACTCCACGAGCCGCGCGACGAGCTCCTCGGGGGCGCTGGCGCCCGAGGTGATCCCGATCACGCGCATGCCCTCGAGCCACTCCTCCTGGACCTCGCCCGCGTTGTCGATCAGATGCGAGGCGGCGCCGCACTCGCGTGCCACCTCGACCAGGCGGTTCGAGTTCGAGGAGTTGCGGCTGCCGATCACCAGCACCAGATCGCACTCGACCGCGAGCTCCTTGACCGCCGCCTGGCGGTTGGTGGTCGCGTAACAGATGTCGTCGGTGCGCGGCCCGACGATCGCCGGGAACTTCTCGCGCAGCGCGAGGATGATCGAGCGCGTCTCGTCGACGCTCAGCGTCGTCTGCGAGATGTAGGCGAGCCGCTGCGGGTCGGGGACCTCGAGCGCGGCGACGTCCTCCTCGCTCTGCACGAGCACGATCCGGTCGGGCGCCTCGCCCATCGTGCCCTCGACCTCCTCGTGGCCCTCGTGCCCGATCATCACGATCGTGTAGTCCTCGGCGGCGAACTTCTTGGCCTCGACGTGAACCTTGGTGACCAGCGGGCAGGTCGCGTCGATCACCCTGAGCTCCCGCCTCTCGGCGTTCTCGTGCACGCTCGGTGCGACACCGTGGGCCGAGAACACCGCGGTCGCGCCCTCGGGAACCTCGCTCTCGGACTCGACGAAGATCGCTCCGCGCTCACGCAGCTGCTGGACGACGTGCTTGTTGTGCACGATCTCCTTGCGCACGTACACCGGCGCGCCGTAGAGGTCAAGCGCCTTCTCGACCGTCTGAACCGCGCGATCGACCCCGGCGCAGTAACCACGCGGCGACGCAAGCAGGATCTTCTCGGGGGTGGCGGGCATCCGTCCAGAAGTCTAGTCCCTGTGGTTGTTCCCGCTGGACCACCCGAGGGCCACGCGCGTACCCTTGGCGCAGGCATCGCCACGGCAAATGACGAAAGGCGCGTTCGGTGGCCCAGCAGCACCTTGACCGGTTGACGTCGACAGACGCGGGGTTCCTGCATCAGGAGACCGCGAGTGCGCACATGCACGTCGGCGGGGTGCTGCTGTTCGAGGGGCCGGCGCCGCGCTTCGAGGACTTCCTCGAGCACATCCGTGGGCGATTGCACCTTGTGCCGCGCTACCGGCAGAAGCTGGCGGTACCGCCGGCCGGCAGCGGCCGACCGCTGTGGGTCGACGACTCCAACTTCAACATCGAGTACCACGTCCGCCACTCGGCGCTGCCGGCGCCCGGAAGCGAGGCGCAGCTGCTCGAGATGGCGGCGCGGATCGCCTCGCAGCCGTTGGACCGCACCAAGCCGCTGTGGGAGTTCTGGCTTGTCGAGGGGATCGAGCCGGCACCGGGCTCGCGGCACGAGCGCTTCGCGATGCTGGCCAAGAACCATCATGCACTGGTTGACGGGATCTCCGGAATCGACCTCGCGACGGTGCTGCTCGACTTCGGCCCGACGCCGACCGCGCTCGACACCACCGAGCTGAAACCGTGGCGCCCGCAGCCGGAGCCGAGCGCGGTTGATCTACTCCTCGCGGGCGCGCGCGACGCCGTCGGCGCCGCCGCGGGA
>DATASU010000192.1:0-15437 GCA_036269095.1 Solirubrobacteraceae bacterium | reverse complement strand
GTCCTGCTCGGATCGGTTGCGGGTCAGGACTTTCTTGGCCTGCTCCTCGCGACCGTGCTCCACCAGCCAGCGCGGCGTCTCGGGCACGATCAGCATCGATAGCGCCAGGACGATGCCGGGCACCGCACCCAGGGCGAACATCCAGTTCCAACCGGAGGACGCACCCTTCAGGGCATCCGCGACGAAGTACGCGATCAGGATTCCGAAGGTGATTGCCACCTGCGTCAGCGCAGTCATGCCTCCGCGCAGTTCCTTGGGCGAGTGCTCGCCGATGTACATCGGCGCCACGAACGAGGCGGTGCCGACGGCCAGGCCGAGCACGCCACGCGCGACGCCCAGCAGCAGCAGCGTCGACATCAGCGACGACGCGACCGCCGCCGCGGTGTAGATCACACCGGCGACGAACAACGTCCACTTACGGCCGATGCGGTCGGCCAGGAAGCCCGACATCAGCGCACCGGTCACAGCACCGAGCAGCAGCGATCCGGTCACCCAGGACTCGCCGCCGGCGTCGAGATGCAGCTTGTTCGTGATCAGCGGAAGCGCTCCACCGACCACGCCGGTGTCGTATCCGAAGAGGAATCCGCCAAGCGCCGCGAGGATCGCGATCCCCAGCGCAAAGCGGTTGTTCTTGGCGGTTACGGCTTTGAAGAAACCGCGTGTTTGTTGGCCGGAGGCTGCCTTGGGGCTGTCAGTGCTCATACCTGACATTTGCCCGGCAGCGGGGCTCTTTACACGAACCTAAGGTCCTGGGGGTTGGGGTCCGCTGACCCCAACCCCCTCCCAGCGACTCAGCCGACGCCCGGCCCCTGCACCTGCTGACCGAGAAAACTCGCGCCGATGATCTTCTGCTGGACGGCCGCCTGACCGATGTAGCACTGCCACTCGGTGCCGTCCGCGTTGAGCGACCTGCAGCCGCCGTTGACGTGCTTTGACGCGTCGACGGTGTCCTCGACGGTGCCGTTCCACTGGCCCGCGGCAGGCGCTCCCTCCTCACCTGGCGCCTTGGCGAGCACGCAGTGGTACTCGACGTTCGCGGTGACGGTCGTGCAGGTCGGATGCGTCCCCATCAGCGCGAGCGTGCCCTGCGGCAGGCTCGCGGCGACCTGGCCCGTGCTGAGCAGCTGGGTTGCGGCGACGGCGGCCGCGGGCACGAGCACGACCGTCGCGACGGCGGCGACCAGCATGCGCCGCGTGCGCGGCAGGCGCCGGGGACGGCGCACGCGCTGCGCATCGCTGTCGTGGCGGGTCGCGAGGTCGGCGCGCACGGCACGGTCGAGTGCCTCGCCGAGCTGCACGAGCCGATCGGGAGTATTGGTATCGGTGGTCATTTCAGTTCACAGTCCTTGTCGGGTTCAGTGGTTGAGGCGCGCGCGCAGGGTGCTGAGCGCGCGATGCACACGCACGCGGGCGGCCTGCGGCGAGGTCTCGAGCGCGATTGCCAGCTCGTCGTAGGGGAGGTCGGCGTCGAACCGCAGCCGCACGGCTTCGCGCTGGGTCGCGGGCAGTTCGTCGAGCGCGGTCTCGAGCTCGCCGAGCCAGGAGTCGTCGGGCTGGTGCTCGATGCCGCTGAGCGCCGACGGATCACTGAGCATGCCGAGACGTTGCAACCCCGCCTGCTCGATCCGGCGACGCCGGACCGACATCAGCACAACGTTGCGGGCGATCCCGAACAGCCACGGTGCCGCCGATCCACCCGCCTCGTCACGGAAGCGCGCGCGGGTCAGCCACGCCTGGGCGAAGGTCTCGGCGGTCAGATCGTGAGCGGCGTCGCTGTCGCGGGTGCAGCGGCAGTGGTAGCGGTAGATCGCCGCTGCATGCCGCCGATAGATCTCCGCGAACGCGGACGCGTCACGACCCGAGCCGCCGAGCAGCTCGGCGTCTGATTTGAGTGCTTGATTTGCATCCATTACCAACTACATTGCACCGGCGCTGCGCGACGTTACGCTGCGCTGACCACGACCTGGGTATGGGTAGCTGATGAGCGATGAGACATTTGTGATCCTCGGCGCGGGCCTCGCGGGCGCCAAGGCGGCGATCGAGCTGCGCGAGCGCGGTTTCGCGGGACGCGTGCTGCTGATCGGGACGGAGTCGGAGCTTCCCTACGAGCGCCCACCGCTGAGCAAGGACTACCTGCGCGGAGACTCCGAGCGCGACGATCTCTACGTCGAGAGCGAGACCTTCTACCAGGAAAAGGAGATCGAGCTGCTGCTCGGCCACGCCGTGACCGAGATCGATCCAGGCGCCAGGAGCGTGCAGCTCGAGCGCCACGGCGCCGACATCACCTACGACGCACTGCTGATCGCCACCGGCTCGCGGCCACGGCGGCTGCAGCTCCCGGGCGCCGAGCTGCAGGGCATCCACTACCTGCGGACGATCGCCGACAGCGACGCGATCGGTGAGCGGCTCGAGCAGGGTGGGCACGTCGCCGTGGTCGGCGGCGGCTGGATCGGGTGCGAGATCGCCGCGAGCGCGCGGCAGAAAGGCTTGGACGTCACGCTGATCTCCGATCAGCCACTGCCGCTCGAGTCGCTCGGTCGCCAGGTCGGCGAGTTCTACCGCAACGTTCATGCGAGCCAGGGCGTCGCGCTGGTGCTCGACGACGGGCTTGCCGCGTTCGAGGGTACCGCTGACACGGTCCAGCGGGTCCGTACCGAATCGGGACGTGTCGTCGAGTGTGACTTCGTCGTGGTCGGCGCCGGGGCCATGCCCAACGTCGAGCTCGGCCAGCGGGCCGGGCTCGACACCGACAACGGCATCCTCGTCGACCCGCGGCTGCAGACCTCGGTGCCCGGAGTCTTCGCGGCCGGGGACGTCGCGAACCAGCTGCATCCGTTCTACGAACGTCGCGTGCGCGTCGAGCACTGGGCAAACGCCCAGAGCCAGGGCACGCACGCGGCACATTCGATGCGCGGCAGCGAGCGCGGCTACAAGGAGCTGCCCTACTTCTTCTCCGACCAGTACGACGTCGGCATGGAGTACTCAGGGCTACCGGAGCAGAGCGACCGGGTCGTGCTGCGCGGTGACTACGACGGCGGCGAGTTCGTCGCCTTCTGGCTGCGCGACGGCGTGGTGACGGCCGGCATGAACGTCAACGTCTGGGACGTCAACGAGCACGTCCAGGAGCTGATCCGCTCGCGCAGGCGGGTCGATGAGGCAAAGCTCACCGACCCGGACACGTCACTCGAGTCGCTTACGGGATGAGCACGATCTTGCCGCGCGTGTGCCGCTGCTCGAGCTCGGCGAAGGCGTCCTGCACGCGCGCGAGCGGATAGGTCGCCGCGATCGGGACAGCGAGCCGACCGCTTGCCGCGAGCTCGGCGAGGGCGGCCATCGCCTGCTGCGTCGAGCCATCGACACTGCCGGCGGTTTTTGCCCCGATCTGCGCCGCACGCTCAAAGGCGATGATCGTGTTGATCCGCTCCGGCGCCACACCGAGCGCGACCGCGAGGTCGAGGTACTCGGGACCGAACGTGTCGATCAAGGCGTCGACCCCATCCGGCGCGGCGTCGCGGACCCGGCGCTCGAGCCCATCGCCGTAGGCAACCGGGGTGACGTCGCGCTCCCGCAGCCACGCGTGGTTGGCCGCTGAGGCGATCCCGATCACGTCGGCACCGCGGATGCCCAGCAGCTGCACCGCGATCGAGCCGACGCCTCCGGCGGCAGCCGACACGACGACGGCCTCGCCCGGCTTGGGGTCGACGGCATCGACGGCCGCCCAGGCTGTTGCTCCGGCGACGTTGAGCGAGCCGGCCACCTCCCAGCTGAGCGCCGCCGGCTTGGTTACCAGCTGCGTCACCGGCACGGTCGCGAACTCGGCGTGACTCGAGCGCGTCCAGGACCAGCCGAGCACCTCGTCGCCGACGTCGAACTCGCTGACGCCGGTGCCGATGGCGGTCACGACCCCGGCAAGATCCGTGCCCTCACCCGACGGGAACGTCGATGGCCAGCGCTCTTGCAGGAAGCCCGTGCGGATGCTCGCCTCACCCGGGTTGATCCCGGCGGCCCTGACCTCGACGAGCACCTCTCCCGGCCCCGGCTCAGGGGCCTCGATTTCCGCGATGTAGAGCACATCGCGATCTCCGTATTGATCGAATCTGACGGCTTTCATGCTTCCAGACGTTAGGGAAGCCGGTTTGCGGGCTCGGCCGCGGCGATCAGTACTCGGCGGAGATCCGCTCGGGATCGGCGACGCCGCTCTCGATCGCGGCCTGGCGTACGGCCTCGGTGACGACCTCGTGCACCTTGCGGTCGAGCACCTCGGGGATCAGCTCCGAGGAGACGGTGAGGCCGGCCAGCGCCCAGGCGGCCGCGCGCTTCATCTCGAGGTTGATCTCGCTCGCACCGGCGAGCAGCGCACCCTTGAAGATGCCCGGGTAGCCGAGCACGTTGTTGATGCTCGTGCCGTCGGCGGCGAACGCGGCGCCGGCCGCGATCGCGGCGTCCGGGTCGATCTCGGCGGCCGGGTTGGTGAGCGCGAAGATCACCTGCCCCTTGCGCACCATCTCGGGCTTGATCAGTCCCGGTTTGCCGCTGGTGGCGACGACGACGTCGGCCTCGCGCATCAGCGAGTCGATGTCGGCGATCTCGATCCCGCGGGCGCGGGCGTGCTCCTGCGCGGCCTCATTCGGATCCGACGCCAGCACACGCCTGACGCCGGCGTCGTGGATCAGTGTCGCGATCCCGAAGCCGGCGGCGCCGAGCCCGATCTGCCCGACCACGGCCTCGTCGAGACGGATGTCGGCCTGACGGCAGGCGGCGATCAGTGCCGCCAGCGTGACCACGGCGGTGCCGTGGACATCGTCGTGCATCACCGGTTGCGGCAGCGCCTCGATCAGGCGGCGCTCGATCTCGAAGCAACCGGGCGTCGAGATGTCCTCGAGGTGGATGCCGCCGAAGCCCGGCGCGATGCGGATCACGGTCTCGACGAACTCATCGACGTCCTTGGTGTCGATCAGGATCGGCACGGCGCTGATGTCGACGAACTGCGAATAGAACATCGCCTTGCCCTCCATCACCGGCATCGCCGCGAGCGGGCCGATGTCACCGAGCCCGAGCACACGGCTGCCGTTGGTGCAGATTGCGACGCTGCGGCCGATCATCGTGAAGCGCTGGGCGAGCTGCGGGTATTCGTGGATCGCCTCGGAGACGCGCGCCACACCCGGCGTATAGACGTCGCGCACCTCCTGGTTGGTGGTGACGGGCCGGCGCGAGCGCGTCTCGAGCTTGCCGCCCATGTGCGCGATGAAGGCGCGGTCGTGGTACCAGACGACACTCACGCCGGACAACTCGTTGAGCGCCACGGCGAGACGGTCGGCGTGGTCCTTGTCACGCAGCTCGACGGTGATCTCGCGGATCGCCTCGAGGCGGGCGACGGTGATCGTGTGCACGTCGCCGATCAGCCCGCCCTCGGCACTGATCTTGAGCGCCACCTGGGCAAGCTGTCCCGCCTGGTGCGGGATCCGCAGGCGGTAGGTGCAGTCCATTGACATCGCAGGTCATCGTACGCATCGGCGCACCCCCGGTGGCGGCCCGGCGATGCGGCGGATGCACGCATTGATCAATCGCCGGGGGCCGACGAGCCGTTTAGACTGCTGCGCGGACGGGGGTTCGGTTATGGGTTGGCTTCGTGGGGGGCCTCTGATGGTCTGTACGTCCGGCGGCATCGGCACTTGGGGTGAGGAATGACAACAGGCGCGCGCACGAGCCTGTTGTCGGTGCTCAGGCACCGCGATCTGCGGCTGCTGTTCGGCGGCCTGCTGTTCTCGGCGATGGGCAGCTGGGCCTACAACGTCGCGCTGTTGGCGGTCATGTACCAGCGCACCCACTCGGTCGGCTGGGTCGCGGCCGCGAGCCTGATCCGCTACCTCGCCGGGCTGTTTGTGACCTCATACGCCGGCGTGCTGGCCGAGCGGCTCGAGCGGATCCGCCTGATGATCCGCTCGGATCTGCTCTGCTGCCTGTGGCAGGCGAGCCTTGCGCTGACCGTGGCGCTCGGCGGGCCGCTCGAGCTCGCGCTGCTGTTCTCGGTGTTCAGCACGGTCTGCGGCTCGGTCTACGGGCCGGCGACCGCGGCCACGATTCCAACGCTCGTGGGCGAGAGCGAGCTGGTCGCCGCCAATTCGCTCAACAGCACGATCGACAACTTCGTGGTGATCGCGGGGCCGGCCGTCGGCGCGGTGATCCTGCTGCTCGGCTCGCCCGCGGCGGTGTTCGCGGTCAACGCCGTGAGCTTTGCCGTATGCGCACTTGCCGTGAGCCGGATCAAGACGCGCACCGAGCCGGTCGATGTGACCGAGGACGGCACTGCTTCGCTGCGCGCGCAGCTCGCCGTCGGCTTCCGGACGATCTGGGACGACCGCGCCGCCCGCACGCTGGTTGCGATGTGCGGGCTGGTCACCGCCCTGTGGGGCTCCGACACCGTGCTGCTGGTCGCGGTCTCGGCGCACCGGCTCGGCGCCGGCTCGCGCGGCTGGGGCTACCTGCTGGCGTCACTGGGCGCGGGCGGCATCCTCGCGGCGCCACTCGTCAACCGGCTCGCCGGGTCGCTGCGGCTGGCGCCGATCATCATCATCGGAGCGCTGGGCTATTGCCTGCCAACGGCGCTGCTGACGCTCACGCACAGCGTCCCGGTCGCATGCGTGATCGAGGTCTTCCGTGGCGCCTCGACACTGATGGTTGACGTGCTCGCGGTGACGGTGATGCAGCGCGCGGTGCCATCGGACCGACTCGGTCGTGTGTTCGGAGTGTTCTTCACGATCGTCTACGGCGCCAGCGCGCTCGGGTCGCTGCTGGCGGCACCGGTGGTCAGCGCCTTCGGGCTCGACCACGCGCTGCTCGTATTCGGCTTCGCGCCGGCGGCCCTGGTGCTGATCGCGGTGCCGGCGCTGCTCTCGATCGACCGTGACACGGCCGCCACCGCGGCGGCGCTCGCACCACGCGTCGCGCTGCTCGAGCAGCTTCAGATCTTCAGCGGCGCAAGCCGCACGGTGCTCGAGCGCCTGGCCGGCGCAGCGGTCATGACCAACTTTGCGGCCGGGACCGCGATCGTCACCCAGGGCGACACCGCCGACGCGTTCTACGCACTTGCCGAGGGCACCGTCGAGGTCACCTCGAGCGGTGAGCACGGCGGCGCGAGCGTCGTGCTGCGGACGATGCAGGCGCCCGACCTATTCGGCGAGATCGGCGTGCTCGAGGGCATTCCGCGCACCGCCACGGTCACCGCCACCAGCGATTGTGCGTGTGAGCGGATCGACAAGGACACGTTCCTCGATGCCCTCACCAGCACGCCGATCTCGACATCACTGGTTGACACCGCGCGCGGCCGGCTGGCGCTCACGCACCCGTCGCGGATGCTCGCGACCGAGGCGCCCGAGCCGGTCGGCACCGAGGCGTCGTAGCGGCGCCACGGGCGGAGTTCGCCTGAGGCACGCGCTCAGCCTTCCTCGAGCGCGCGCCGGGCTGAGGCAGCAGCCTGCTCGGCGACCGCAACGAGCCCGTTGGCAACGTCGCGCCGCTCGTCACGACGCGGGAGCGCGAGATTCACCTCGAGCAGGTGGCGCAGGCATCGCGCCGCCCCCAGCGCAAGCTCGGCCGTGCCCGCGGCGTCAACGCGACGACTGGCTTCCACCACGTCGGCGAGTCCCGCCGAGAGCAGCGCGGTGTCGGCGGCGATGTCGACCAACGCCAGCAGGCTGTCGGCGGCGTCGATCAGCGCCGCGCGCAGCGTCGCGTCGCGACCGCTTCCCGCGGCGTGTGCGTGCGTGGCGGCGTCGAGCTCCTCGGTGGCGCGCGCGTAGGCGCGAACGCTCCTGTCGAGCGCCTCGGTCGCTCGTCCCAGAAGGCGCCGTGCCTCCAGCACCACGCCACTTCGCAGCTCCGGATCATCGATCGCCTGCAGCGAGATCGACTCACACACCGCGAGTGACTCGAGCAGCGTCCGGCCGGCGGCGGCGCCGGCGCCCGCTGGTCCCGGAGTGATGTCAGATGCGGTCATCCAACGAAAAGGCTACGCGGCCGTCCGGGCCGCGTGGCCGGATCGATCGGTCCGACCGTGGTTTTTTCCGCGGGCGTCCATAGGATTGGCCGATGGCTGAGTCCGAGCCGGAGCTGCCGGCGTGGTCACTCGAGCGCGACGTCGCCCGCTCGGAGCGGCTGGCGGCGGTGTGGCCGCTGGAGAATCCGCGCGATTGGGCATGGGCCGGATCCGGCGGCGCGGGCGTCGACGTCTGCATCATCGACAGCGGCGTCGATCCGTCGCACCCGCGCGTGGGCACGGTCGCGAGCAGTTTCGGGGTCGCCGACGCCGCGGGTGAGCTGCAGGTCGCGGTCGATCGAGCCGGCGACCTGTTCGGCCACGGCACCGCCTGCGCCGGGATCATCCGCAGCCTCGCGCCCGAGTGCAACGTGCATTCGCTGCGCGTGCTCGGAGGCGAGCTGACGGGCAACGGTGACGTGCTGGCGCGCGGCTTGCGCTGGGCGATCGAGGAGCGCTTCGACCTGATCAATCTGAGCCTCTCCACGACCAAGCACCAGATCGCCGCACAGCTGCGGGAGCTTGCCGACCTCGCGTACTTCCGTAACGTCTCGATCGTGGCCTCGGCGCACAACATGCCGGTTGAGTCCTACCCCTGGCGGTTCTCCTCGGTGCTGTCGGTCGGCAGCCATGACGGCGATGACCCGTACGAGTACTACGTCAACCCGAGCCCGCCGGTCGAGTTCGTGGCGCCGGGCGTCGATCTCGAGCTCGCGTGGTCCGAGGGCACGACGATCGTCGCCACCGGAAACTCGTTCGCGGCGCCGCACATCACCGGGATCGCCGCGCTGATCCTCGCCAAGCACCCGGATCTGCGCCCCTACGAGCTGAAGGCGGTTCTGCGTGCGGCGTCCAGCAACGAGCTGCGGATATGAGCGCGCTCGCCGACAGTGCCGCCCAGCGGCGCCTGCTGCAGTCGATCGTCGAGCTCGCACGATCGATCTTCCGGGCGCGTGCCTGCTCGATCATGAGCCACGACCGAGCCACGCGAGAGCTCGTCTTCGAGGCGGTCGCCGGCGAGGGCGCGGACACGCTCGTCGGAAGGCGGCTGCCGGCCACGACCGGACTGGCCGGATGGTCGCTCGCCGGCGAGGAGCCGATCTCGGTCGTCGACGTCAGCCGCGACCCGCGGTTTGCCAGGGAGGTGGCGGAGTCAACCGGGTTCGTGCCCGCGACGATGACCGTCTTTCCGTTGCTCGGCCAGGGGCGGGCGCTCGGCGTGATCAGCCTGCTCGACCAGGCCGCGTCGCCGAGCGTCGGCATCGCCGAGATGCGCGTGATCGCCATGCTCGCGGATCACGCCGCGGCGATCCTGCAGCTGGTGCTCGATGCGCGTGCCGTGCCCGGCGACGAGTCCTCCGAGGCGCTCGGCGCACTGCGCCGCACGCTTGACAGCGCCGGCGAAGCCGACCGTCGGGCGCTGCTCGCGATCGTCGCGAGCCTCGCCGAGCTCACGCGCTGAGTGCCGCCAGCAGCGCGTCAGGGACCGGCGCCGCCAGCAGCGGCTCGATGGCCTCGGGCGGTCCCGGGCGGCAGAGGTGGTAGCCCTGCGCGAAGTCACAGCCGCATGCCGCGATCTCGGCGAGCGTGCGCTGATCCTCGATGCCCTCGGCGATGATCAGCAGCCCGTGCGCGCGCACGATCTGGGCGATCGCGGCGAAGATCGCGCGCGGCTTCTCGTCCTCGCCGAGTCCGGCGACGAACGCGCGGTCGATCTTGACGCCGGTGATCGGGAGCTCACCGAGCCGCGCGAGCGACGAATAGCCGGTGCCGAAGTCATCGATCGCGGTGCGGATGCCGGCCGCACGCAGGCGTGCGATCGTTGCCTGCGCGGCGCCCACGTCCTGCAGGATCGCCGACTCGGTGACCTCGAACAGCAGCGTCGCCGGTGGCAGGCCGGCGGCGTCGAGCAGCTCGAGCACGCGATCCCCGAACCGCGGCCGCGCGAGCTGGATTCCGGAGACGTTGACCGATAGCTGAATGCCCGGGAGCGTCCGCGACCACAGCTTCGCCTGAGCGATCACCAGCTCGAGCACGCGCTCGCCGAGCGCACCCATCAGACCGGTCTGCTCGGCAAGCGGAATGAACTCGCCGGGGAAGATCAGGCCGCGGGTCGGATGTTGCCAGCGCACGAGCGTCTCGGCGCGATCCCAGACCCGATCGCCCAACCGCAGCAGCGGCTGGTAGTGCATCACGAACTCATCCTCGGCAAGTGCCCGCCGCAGCTCCGCCTCGCGCTCGACGTGGTCGCGCAGCTGCGTTGAGATGCGCCTGTCGAAGACGCGCAGACGGCCGATACCGTCGGCCCGCGCGGCGTGCATCGCGGCAGCGGCGTCACGGACCAGGCCATAGGCGCCGGCGGTCTGATCGCCGTAGGCGATCCCCAGCGGGAAGCTGAGGAAGAACTCGGTGCCCTCGAGCACGACCGGCGTCCTGAAGCTCTCGCGGATCGCGTCGGTGACCGCGAGCACCGCCCGCTCGTCGGGCGCGTCGACCATCAGCCCGAACTCGTCGGCGCTGAAGTGACCGACGAGCCCGTCGCTGCCGGCGGCTGCCAGCAGCCGCCGGCCGACCTCGGCGATCAGCTGATCGCCCGCGTGCTGGCCGAGCGTCAGCCGCAACGGCTTGAAGCGATCGATCTCGAGGCAGATCACCGCCACCGGGACGCTCGACGCCGCCGTCCGCTCGTTGATCAGCTCCATGAAGCGCACGCGATTGAGCGTCCCCGTCAACGGGTCGACGTTGGTCTCCGCGCGCGCCCGCTCGGCGACCGACCCGTGCTCGATCGCAAGCGCAAGCAGCTGGCCCATGCTCGCGACCAACTCGAGCTCGCGCTTGCGTGGCCGCGCGGGCACCGCCTGGTAGAGCGCGATCACGGCAATCACCTCATCGCCACCGGTGCGGTAGAGCGGTGAGGTCCACAGCGAACGCACACCGAGCCGCGCGAGCCCCTGATGCAGTTCGCCGGCCGGCTCAGCACGGAGATTGCCGATGATCACAGGCTCACGGCGAGCGGCGGCGGCGCCCCACGGACCGAACCCCTCACCGACGCGCAGGCCTTCGACCAGCGCCGCGAACCCGGGATCGAGCGCCGGGCCGGCGGCCTGCCGCATCAACCCCTTGCGACGGTCGACGAGCAGAATCGCGCAGCCGAGGCCGGGGATCTGGCCGTCGATCCACGCGGCTCCGGCATCGAGGATCTGCTGCAGCGGCTCGCCGCGGGAGAGCCGGTCGAGCACGCCGCGGTAGGCACCGAGCGATTCGCTGTCGGCCTGCCGACGCCCTTCGAGCCGCTTGCGCGCGGTGACGTCGAACGTGTAGCCGCAGACGCGGGTGACCTGATCGCCGCTGCGCTCGGCGACGGCCATCACCGTCGAGAGCCAGCGGACGCTGCGGCCCTCACGCACCTGATATTCGACCTGGCCGCTCTCACCGGTGCGGATCACACGCGCGCGCAGCTCGGCAAGTGCCTCGTGATCCTGGTCGGGCGCGGAGCCGGGCACGCCGGTTTCGAGTTCGGCGCTCCAGACCCGGAAGCAGTCCGACCGCCGCCCGCTGTCGTCGTGCATCGCCACGAGTGTCACCGGCCGCCTCGCCCGGCTTTTGCGGTTAATTCCACGCTCACAGCAACCCCCAGGAACCCCGTAATAGCGCCGTTTGCGAGTAAACCATGGTGTCCAGATCACTTGGGCCGCTCGTCAAAGCGCGGCATACTGTGTACCGAGGGCCCCTCTTGCATGCAGGGTCCGATAACTTGGCACCATGACCACCCATCCGACTCCCAGCGAGGGCGCGCGTCAGATCGTCCGTGGCGGCTATGACATGCACGTCCACATCGATCCCGATTTCGTAGCGCGCATCATCGACGACATCGGCCTCGCGCGCCGGTGCCTTGAGCTGGGGCTCGCAGGCTTTCAGATGAAGTCGCATTACAACTCGACGGCGGAGCGCGCGCGTACGGTCAACGCCGCCGTCCCGGGCGTGCGGGCGATCGGCGCGATCGTGCTCAATCAGGCCGTTGGCGGCATCAACGCGCTGGCCGTCGAGATCGCCGCGCGCGAGGGCGCGCGCACGGTGTGGATGCCGACCGTCAACTCGATCAACGAGATGGAGGAGGTCCACAGCTTCGGCCCCGGCGCACCGATGCCGGTGTGGATGAAGTTCGAGGTCTCGCTGCGTGAGGCCGGGGTCGAGCCCGAGCCGGTGGCGGTCCTCGATGGCGATGGTGGCCTGCTGCCGGCCGTGCAGAGGGTGTTCGACGTCGCCGCCCGTCACCAGCTCGTGCTGGCCACGGGGCATCTGGCCCGTGACGAGATCTTCGCCGTCGTCGACGGAGCGCTGGCGGCCGGGATCCGCGACGTCGTCGTCACGCATCCCGAGTTCCCGTCTCAGAACCTGAGCCTCGAGGATCAGGCGCAGCTGGCCGGCCGCGGCGCGCTGCTCGAGCGTTGCTTCACAACCCCCTACACGGGCAAGGTGACCTGGGAGCACGTGTTTGACGGCGTGCGCGCCACCGGCGTCGGGAACAACGTGCTCTCCACAGATTTGGGGCAGGTATTCAACCCGCCGGTCGAGGACGGTCTGGCACTGTTCGCCGATAAGTTCCTCGAGGCCGGTTTCAGCGACGAGGAGGTTCACACGATGACCGTCACCAACACCTGCAGGCTCGCGGGAGACGCACGGTGAGCCGTCGCATCCAGGTCATCGGCGCCCACTCGGCGGACTTCGTCTGGCGTGCGGGCGGCGCGATCGCCAAGGCGGTCGAGCTCGGTGGGACCGCCGAGGTCGTGGCGATCTCCTACGGCGAGCGCGGCGAGTCCGGCGAGCTGTGGAAGCACGAGAACCAGACGATCGAGAACGTCAAGAAGATCCGCCATGCCGAGGCCGAGGCGGCCGCGGCCGAGCTGGGCGCTTCGTTCCGTGCGCTCGATCTCGGCGACTACCCGCTGCAGATCGGTGCCGACGAGCTCAACCTGATCGCCGACGTGATCCGCGAGTTCGGGCCCGACGTGCTCGTCACCCACACCGATACCGACCCGTTCAACCCCGATCATCCGGTCGCCTTCCACGCCGTCGACCGGGCGCGGTCGCTGGCGGCCGGCGCCGGCGTCGAGAGCGCGTTCAAGACCGTGAAACCGCCGCAGCTGTTCCTGTTCGAGCCGCACCAGCCGGAGCTCTGCAACTTCATGCCGACGACGTTCGTCGACATCACGTCGGTGTTCGACAAGAAGAAGGCGGCGATGGCGCAGATGAAGGCGCAGGCATACCTGCAGACCTACTACGCGCAGCGCGCCGAGCACCGCGCCAACCACGCGCGCCGCGCGAGCGGCAACACCGAGGTGCGCCAGGCCGAGGCGTTCCAGCGTGTGATCCCGCAGGTGGTGAGCGAACTGTGAGCGACGTCGGAGCTGCAGGGGGATTCGATCCCACCCGCCCCCCCGGAAGCACTTACCGCGAACTGGCGAGACTCGGTTCCGCGACCGTCTATGAGGCCGGCGGGCGCGGCGGCTACGTCGACGCCGACCTCCACCAGGCGGTGCCCGGCTCGCGCGCGGCCGGTCCGGCGCGGACCGTCGTCTGCGGCCAGGACGACAACCTGATGGTGCACGCGGTGATGGCCGAGGTGCAACCCGGCGAGGTGATCGTGCTGACGATGCCCGAGCCGCGGCCGGTGGCGCTGGTCGGCGACCTGCTCGCGACCCAGGCCAAACGGGCGGGCGCGGCCGCGATCCTGGTCGACGCGTCGATCCGTGATGTCGAGGAGCTCGCCGAGATGGGCCTGCCGATCTGGGCGCGCTGGGTGCGCGTCAAGGGCGCACGCAAGGACATCGCCGGTGAGATCAATGTGCCGGTGACCGTCGCGGGTGCGACCATCAACCCCGGCGACGTTCTGGTGCTCGATGCCGACGGCGTCGCCGTGGTGCCGCAGGAGCGCGTGGCCGAGGTGCTCGAGGCATCGCTCGCACGCGAGGAGAAGGAGCGCGTCAAGCGCGCGAAGCTCCGGGCAGGCGAGACCTCGTATGAGCTGGACGGCCTGCGTGCCGTGGTCGAAGGACAACGATGAGTGAGCTGAAACCGCCGGACATCGCGCACCTCGGGCCGATCGAGCTGCTGACACCCAAGCCTCAGGAGAGTCTCGACTTCTTCATCGAGATGATGGGCATGGAGGTCCAGCGCCGCGAGGGTCAGTCGGTCTACCTGCGCGGCTGGGACGACTACCAGATCTGGTCGCTGAAGCTGACCGAGGCGCCGCACTCGGGCATGGGCTACTGCGGCTTTCGCACCTGGAGCCCGGAGGCGCTCGAGCGCCGGGTGGCGCTGATCGAGGCAACCGGCCTCGGCCACGGCTGGGACGAGCAGGGCGACTTCGGGATCGGTCGCAGCTACAGCTTCGAGGACCCCGACGGGCACCGCTTCAGGCTCTACAGCGAGGTCGAGCGCTACGTCAAGCCGGTCGAGACCGACTACAAGAACGTGCACGGCAAGCAGCCCAACAAGGCGATCGCCGTCAAGCGCTTCGACCACCTCAACATCCTCGCCGGTGACATCCGCGCCCAGCGTGACTTCTGCGTCGACACACTCGGCTACCGCGAGTACGAGCGCATCGAGCTCGACGACGGCAGCCTCGGCGGCTCATGGCTGTCGGTGTCGATCGCCGCACACGAGCTGATCTACACCAAGGACGCCTACGCACCGCAGGGTGCGCATGGGCGCCTGCATCACGCGGCGTTCTGGGTCGACACCCGCGAGGAGTGCCTGCGCGCGGCCGACGTCTGGATCGAGAACGACGTGTTCGTCGAGTTCGCGCCGTCCAAGCACAACGTCGCGCAAGGCTTCTTCCTGTACGGCTACGAGCCTGGGGGGAACCGGGTCGAGATCACCTCGGGTGGGCGCTTCGTCTACGCGCCCGATGAGCCGTGCGTGATCTGGAACCAGGCCGATCGCGCCAAGGGTCAGGCCTGGCACAACGAGACGGTGCACACGTTCCACACCTACGGAACGCCGCCGTTCGAGACCCCGCCCGACTGACAGGCCCGCCGCACCGATCACGAAGCCGAGCACGTGCTCGAGGTTGGCGAGCACGATCGGGTCGAAGCTGCCGGCCAGCCACCACCAGATCAGCCAGAGGGCCGCGAGGACGACCGCGAGCGGCCGGATCGCTGACGGTTTCGCGAGCCGGATCAGCGCGCCGAGCTCGGCAACGAACACCACGGAGATGCCGTAGTCGGGCGCGCGCAGGACGGACGCCGCGAGGCTGTGGTCGGTGAGCACCAGCAGCCCGACGAGCGCGTACGCGAGCAGCGTCGCGCCGACGTGGGCGCTGATCGCTGTGAGCCACGTGCGCGTGGGCCCGAGTTTCCGGGTCGCGTAGGTGAGGACGAACGCGAGGGCGATGATCTGG
>DATASU010000191.1:0-4896 GCA_036269095.1 Solirubrobacteraceae bacterium | reverse complement strand
ATCGAGCCGACGATCAGCGACAACGACTCGACCGTCCCGGTCGAGTCGCGGATCGCGTAGAGCCGCTTGTCGGCGGGGGCGAGCGCGCCGGTCTGGCCGATGATCGCGCAGCCGACGCCGGCGACGACCTCGCGGAAGCGCTGCGGGGTCGGCTTGACGTCGTAGCCGGGGATCGACTCGAGCTTGTCGAGCGTGCCGCCGGTGTGGCCGAGTCCGCGGCCCGAGATCATCGGCACCGCCCCGCCGCAGGCGGCGACGATCGGCGCGAGCAGCAGGCTGACCTTGTCGCCGACGCCGCCGGTCGAGTGCTTGTCGAGCACCGGCCGGTCGAGCGCGAAGCCGTCGCCGTAGGCCTGCGGGTTGTGCCACTCGAGCACGTCCCCGGAGCGCATCATCGCGCCGGTCAGCGCGACCCGCTCCGGTCCGCTCATGCCGCGCCAGACGATCGCCATCGCCATCGCGCCGATCTGCGCGTCGGTCACGGCGCCGTCGGTGATTCCGGCGACGAACTCCTCGATCTCGGCGGCCGACAGCTCGCCGCCGTCCCGCTTCTTGCGGATCAGCTCGGGGATCAGCATCAGGCCGGCGCCAGGCGCGGGATGAACGCGACCAGCAGCTTGACCAGATCCTCGGCCGCGCGCGCCGCGTCGGTCAGCGTCTGCTCGTGGCTGAGCGGAACGTCGCTCATGCCCTCGGCGAGGTTCGTGATCGCCGAGATCGCCGCGACCCGCAGACCGCAGTGGCGCGCGACGACCGTCTCGTGCACGGTCGACATGCCGACCGCATCGCCGCCGAGGATGCGGATCGCACGGATCTCCGCCGCGGTCTCAAACGCGGGCCCGGACCAGCCGGTGTAGACGCCCTCGGCGAGCTCGACCCCTTGCTCGGCGGCCGCGGCGCGCAGCTGCTCCAGCAGCTCAGGGTCGTAGGCGTTGCCCATCGCCGGGAAGCGCGGTCCGACGCTGTCGTCGTTGGGGCCGATCAGGACGTTGGTGCCCATCAGGTTGATGTGGTCGGTGATCGCCATCAGCTTGCCGGGGCCGACCTCGGGCCGCAGCGATCCGGCGGCGTTGGTCTGTACGAGGATCTCGGCGCCGGCGGCGCGCAGCCAGCGCACCGGCGCGCGCAGCTCGTCGATCGGACCGCCCTCATAGAGGTGCGCGCGGCCCTGCAGGATCGCCACCGGCACGCCGCCGATGTACCCGTGCACGACCTGGCCGGCGTGGCCCTGCACGGTCGGGCGCGGGAAGCCAGGCAGCTGTTCGTAGCCGATCACCTGCGGGTCCTGCACCGCGTCGGCGACGGCGCCGAGTCCCGAGCCGAGGATCACGCCGACGTGGGGGCGCAACGCGGTGCTCATCGGTTGAGCTCGTCCGATCCGAAGCTGAGCGGCAACAGCTCGCCGAGCGTCGTCACCAGTGGCTCGCCGACCCCCGGCCGCCCGAGGTACACGGGTGTCGCGGGGTCGGCGAACTCTGAGAGCCGCTGCCGGCAGCCGCCGCACGGTGGGCAGCGCTCGACGCGCTGCGCGACGACGGCGATCGCGGTGATGCGCGTCGCGCCGGCGGCGATCATCGCGCCGATCGCCGAGGCCTCGGCGCACTGGGCCTGTGAGTAGGAGGCGTTCTCGACGTTGGCGCCGACGTGGATCGTCCCGTCGGCAGCTCTCAGTGCGGCGCCGACCTTGAACTCCGAGTAGGGCGCGTAGGCCCTGCGCATCACCGCGTCGGCAGCGTCGAGCAGCTCCTGGCGATCGTCTGGCATTCGGGCATCGTAACGGCGTACCGATCCCGACCCGCGCAGCCTTGGAGTGCAGCGGATTTGGGTTGCGGGATCGGCGAGCTGTGGGTCTGTCCGTTGTGGCGTGTCGGCTGCGATGCTTGGATTCGGTTTGAGACACGTCTTGCGCTTGTGGCTGTTGGTCGTGGTCGCGTTTGTGGCGCTCGCGGTGGCGGGCGGTAGTTCGGGGTCGGAGCCCGTGCTGCGCCTGAGCGTCGTCCCGCGCGTGGGGTTGGTCGACCGCGCTCGGGCGATCACGATCTCGGGCCTGGCTGCGGGCGAGCGCGTGACCGTCTCGGCTCAGATCACATTGCCTGGTGCGGTCTTCGGATCGCGAACCGTGTTCAGGGCCGATCGGCAGGGCCGAGTTGATCTATCGACGGCAGCACCGGTCTCGGGCGCCTATCACCATCCCTCGGCGATGGGACCGCTCTGGTCGGCCTCCTTCGAACATCGCGGAGGCCCGGTGTCTGCGACCAATGCCGTGGCGCGGCTGACCGCCAGCACCGCGGACGGCCGCGTGTCGTCGGTAACCGTGATGCAGAACACGCTCGCCGCGGGTGTCACCGTCGACAACCAGACAGTGACCGGGCAGGGGTTTGTGGGCGCCTACTTCACGCCGGCGCGCCTGCGCCCGGATGGTCCCTCGATGGTCGTGTGGGGCGGCTCGGAGGGTGGTGATGAGGACTTGTTCAGTGACGCGGCGCTGCTGGCCTCGCACGGGATCCCGACGCTGGCGCTCGCGTACTTCGACGAGCCGGGACTGCCGTGCAGCCTGTCGAAGATCCCGATCGAGTACTTCGTCAGAGCCATCACGTGGCTGAAGCAACAGCCCGGGATCGATCCCGATCGAGTGTGGGCGTGGGGCACCTCGCGCGGCAGCGAAGCGCTCGGCCTGGTCGCGTCACACTTCCCGCGGTTGCTGCACGGAATCATCGATGCCTCCGCCAGCTCGGTCGTCTACCCCTCAGTGCGCGGCAACTGCACCGCGACGACTCCGGTGGCGTGGACACTCGGCGGCAAGCCCGTCGCCGCCGCGACCGGAACCTTTCCCGTCGCCCCGCGGCTCAACGGCCCAGGAACGATCCCGTTTAGCCGCTACCACGGGGCGGTGTTGCTGGTCAGTGGAAGCAATGACCGTCTCTGGCCGTCTGATGGCTACGAGAACGTGATCATGAGCGAGCTGCACGCCGATCCTGCCGCGCACGTTCACCTCAACTACGAAAACGCCGGCCATGCCGACCTCGGTCCGCCCTACCTGCCCCTCCAGCTCAACTCCGAGGACCACGGGACACTGGTGAGCTTCGGCGGCACGGTCGCGGGCAACGAAAGCGCCCGCGAACACGACTGGCCCGCGATGCTGCGCTTCATCAACAGTCACTAACCCGTGGAGATCGTCGCGATCGAAACACCCGACTGCCTCCTGGTCATTCACGTGATGCCCACCGATCTCCGCAAGAAGGGACGCAAGCCATGACACGAAGCATCGGGCCTGTTGGTCCTGACATCGACCTCGACGAGGAAGAGATCCGCCTGCCCGACGGCTCTCGCCTGACCCAAGAGGCCGCAGAGGATCTCGCAGACCGGGTTCTCGAGCAGCGCCGCGCCGGTCGCCCGTCACTCATCGGGGGGAAGGCACACACCCCGCCGCTCACGGTGCGCGTGCGACTTGGCGTCCGCTCGGCGCTTGAGGAAATCGCCCACAAACAGGGCCGTCGCCTGGCGGACGTCAGCCGCGAAGCGCTCGACGAGTACGTCGCGCGACACCGCTGACAAGCAACCCGGAACCGCACCGGACGCACTCCTTCCCGCTGCTGGAAGTAACAAATCAAGTGCGGCGATGCGGCTTTGCTACCAGCACGCACGTATTCGTGCGCCTCGGAGCAAACTGACCGCGGTTGCGGCATGTCTGTCACTTTGGACAGGTCACGACAGGGGTCTCCACGCCAGACCTAATAGATACCATTGTTGTGATACAACAGTGTTGATGTCAACGGTCGTTTCTAAGCACTGAGGAAGCATGCCCCCCCGCACGGCGGTGTCCCGCGATGCCGCGTCGCAGGTGTGGATCGCGCTGCATGAGTTCGTCACAGGACAGGACCGCCGGCGAGCGCTGCGGACCGCGCTGAATCTCGGTCCGGGGAAGATCGAGGTACTGATTGAGCTCTTGAACGGTCCGATGACGTTGCGCGAGATCGCAGACGCCGTCGCCGTCGACCCGCCAGCAGCGACGGTCGGGGTCAACCAGCTTGAGGTAAGGTGCCTGGTCCACCGCAGCGCACATCCCGATGATCAGCGCCGCAAGCTCGTGCATCTCACCGATGCCGGGCGCGACGCGGCCCAGCGTGCCCTGGCAATCCTCACAGAGCCGCCCCCCGCACTGACTGATCTCGATCCCGACGACCTCGCTCGCCTCCTGGAGATCGTCGGTCAACTCCAGATCAGCCGCTAACGCCACCGAGAAAGAAAATCCCATGCCCGCAAACCCGATCGGTCTCGCCCTGCGCAACCGCCGCGCCGGACAGCACACCCTCGTCTGGGCGCATCCTGAGCTACAAGCCCCTGAGAGTTTCACCCTTACGAGCCCCGGTTTCGACCACGGCACTGCGATCCCGGAGCGACATCGCGGCCGGCTCTTTGGTCCCAATATTTCACCCGCCCTGGCCTGGACGGCCCCGCCCGCCGGCACCGCGGAGCTCGTGCTCGCCGTGCAAGACCCCGACGCTCCCCGCAAAACACCAGCCACGCATGCGCTCACCGCCGGTATCGATCCGTCGCTCGGGCGCATTCCCGAGAATGGCCTCACCCACCCCAGCCGGATCCCCGGACTCAAACACGGCAAAGGCGCGCTCGGACGCCGCGGCTGGGCCGGCCCGCTGCCCCCGCGCTCGCACGGGCCGCACACCTACATCTTTCAACTCTTTGCGTTGGACTGCCAGCCCGAACTGCCAGACAAGTTCACCCTCACCGACGCACTCCATGCCATGGCCGGACACGTCATCGCACGAGCCAGACTCGACGGCACCTACGAAATCCGGTAAGCCACCTACCGCCGGCGGCCGAGACCGTCCGCCCGCGAGTGATGCACCGTCGGCGACGGCAATGCAGGACAAGGCA
>DATASU010000190.1:0-3285 GCA_036269095.1 Solirubrobacteraceae bacterium | reverse complement strand
GTGATCACACCGTTCGACCCCGGGATCGCTGCCGCCGCCAGCGCTCCGCCGGCGCCGAGCGCGGCCGTCGTGGGCAGCAATACCTTCAGTGGCAGCCGTGTGCCGCGCCGCAGCTTCTCCGCCGTGCGCGCGATCCGGTTGGCTTCCTCTGCACTCATCTATGCACCCCTAGTTCCGTTCCGTCCCGGACCCGCGGGAGAAGATATCTCAGCGGGCTGACATCCGCACCATTAATTGCGCGACGGCGATCCCGCCGCCGATTGCCAGCAGCGGCACCGCCGGCAGCAGGTAGCGCAGCGCGAAGCCGCCGGTCGCCGCGGTCCCGAGCAGCAGCATCACGGCACTTCCCGCGAACAGGAAGATCTCGCGCCGGCCCGGCACGCGCAGCAGCAGCGCCCACAGGGCCGCGAGCGCGAGCAGCGCCAGCAGCGGCCGCGGCACGTGCACGACGCCGCGGTAGGCGCGCACGACCCCGGACGGGGATTGCACCTCGAGCTTCAGCCCGGGCAGGTCGCGCCGCTGCGTCGCCGGGCTCGCGGCCTCGAGCGCGGCGGAGCGCGGCAGCGAGGTCGCGCTGACGGCGTCGTTGTACGGCACCGCGCCCGGCGTGAAGTAGCGCACGAAATCAGACAGCGTCGCGCCGACGAAGTCCAGCGGGTGGTGCACGATCATCGTCCGCGAGAACGACTCGAGCACGCGGTTGGTGGGCGCCACCTGCGCGATCGATTGCGTGCCCGGATGGAACTCGCGCATCGCCGGTGACGGTCCCCAGATGTACCAATCCGGGGCGTCCGGATGGCTCGCGCGTTGCGCGCTGGTTTCGCAGAGCCGGCGCTCCGCGGCCTCGAGCCTGATCCCGTTGCAGTCGGCGAATCCGGCCACGCGCCCATAGAGCGTCCAACCCGGTGTGGCCGTCATCCCGAAGACATGAAAGCGGTGGTTGATCAGCGCGCTGTAGGCGAGCAGCGGCAGCACGGCGGCGACCACGAACGCGAGCAGCGCGCCCCAGCCGGCTCGCATCCAGGCCAGATACACGAGCACCAGCGGGATCGTGAACGGAGCGACCTCGCGCACGAGCGAGGTCAGCGCGAGCAGCAGGCCCGACACCACCGCGCGGCGAACGATCGGCCTGCGCAGCTGTATCGGGCCCAGTTGCGGCCACGCGATCACGAGCAGGCCGGCCAGCATCCCGACGGTGAAGAACGTGTCCGACATCACGTACTGCTCGAGCGTGACCGTGTAGCCGTCGAGCAGCACCAGCGCCGCGGCTGCCGCGGCTGCCCAGCGGGGCAGCCGCGAGCGGATCAACGTCGCATACACAGCGACGCCGATGCCGAGCGCGGCGAGGTGCTGGAACGCGACCAGCTCGGCGATGCTGCGGCCGGGCAGCGTCAGCAGCCGGATCAGAACCGGGTAGCCGACCGGGTGCACCGTCGGCAGGCCGACGAACGAGCCGGTCAGCCCGGTCGCGATGTAGCCCCACGAATCGGGGAACAGCAGCGCCGGCGCGTAGGCGACCATCGTCAGCGCGCGGATCGCCGCGCCGGCCAGCACCAGCGCCGCGACCAGCCAGTGCTTGCGCAGCCCAGCGGCGCCAGTGGCCAGGGCCGTGTGCCGGCGCGAGGGCGCCGCGGGATCGGGGCGTGCGACGGTGGCTATGGCGCCAAACTGTAATGCCGCGCGGAGGCGGCAGCCGCGACGACGTCCTCGCGCGTGGCGGCGGGTGCGACCGCCGCGTTGAGCACGCGCAGCGCGAGCTTCTCCGCGGCGGCGATCTCAGACGGCAGACCCATGCAGGTGAGCGCCGCGCCGTCGGCGCCGCCGAGCCACGGAACCGCGATGCAGCCGATCTCCGGGTGCAGGTCGCCGTGGTCGATCGCGTAGCCCTGCTCGCGGACGAGCGCCAGTCGCGCGTCGAACTCCGGCCGGTCCCGCGGAACCGCGAGCGGCAGCTCGGCGACGACGCTCGAGCGCGCGAAGCGGCCCGAGGCGAAGGCGACGTACCCGGGGTTCGCGAGCAGCTCGGCGAGCGCGTTGGGGAACGGCTCGGCCGGCAGCAGGCGCTCGAGCTTCGCCGGGTCGATGTGCGTGGCGATGACCTGCCCGGCGGCGGTCGCCACCAGCGAGGTGCTCATGCCGACGCCGACCGACATCAACGGATTGCCGCTGCCGCCGGCCGCGGCGACGACCGTCGCGCGCGTCCCGACCAGCGCGTAGGCCTGAGCCGTCAGCCCGGTCACCCCCGCGAGCGCCTCGACCAGCGGCTGCGCGCGCCGGATCAGCTCGCCCGCGGTGCTCGCGTAGGCGAGCAGCGCCGCGCGTGGTCCGAGCGCCACCCGCCCGTGATCGCGGACGATCCAGCCGTCTGGCTCGCACGCGGTGAGCGTGCGCGAGACCGTCGACTTGTCGTGTCCGGTGAGCCGCGCGAGCTCGGTGACGGTCACCGGGCCATGGACGTCGATCGTCTCGAGCAGCTCGAGTCCGCGCAAGAACGACGTCGGCATTGTTGCCAATATAGCAACAAAAGTTGTGGTATCGTCCCTCTCCGCTCACCAGGGACCCGCGGGGGCGCGCAGTGCCTGGCAGCCGTGGCGGCTCGCGGATCGCGAGTGCCACGGCCCGCCTGTGCGCCGGTTAGCTCTCGAGCAGCGACGCGGTCTCGAGCCAGTCGGACTCGGCCCGCTCGCGCGTCGCGAGCAGTGCGTCGAGCTCGGCGCTGAGCGCCCCGAGCTGCTGGTGGTCGCTGGCGCGCGCGGCCATCGCCGTGTGCAGTTCCTGCTCGCGCACGGTCAGTCGCTCGAGCTCCCTTTCCAGCCGCTGCAGGTCCTTGCGAGCCTGGCGGATCTGCGCTCCCTTCGGTGCGCCTGCCCCCGGTGCCGCGCCGCTGCTTGGCCCCGGGCGGGGGGTGGGATCGATTCCGGTGGACACGGCCGGCTCCCGCAGCTCGCCGAGGTACTGGTCGATCCCGCCCGGCAGGTGGCGGATCCCGCCGCGCGCGTCGAGCGCGAACACGTTGTCGGCGACGCGCTCGACGAAGTAGCGGTCGTGGCTGACCACGACCAGCGTTCCGGGCCAGTGGTCGAGCAGGTCCTCGAGCGCGGTCAGCGTCTCGATGTCCAGGTCGTTGGTCGGCTCGTCGAGCATCAGCACATTCGGCTCGGCCATCAGCAGGCGCATCAGCGTCAGCCGGCGCCGCTCGCCGCCGGAGAGGTCGCGTACCTTCGTGACCGCCTTCTCTCCGCGGAAGCCGAAGCGATCGGCCAGGCGCCCGGCGGTCAGCTCCTC
>DATASU010000189.1:0-72762 GCA_036269095.1 Solirubrobacteraceae bacterium | reverse complement strand
CGCCGTCCTGATCGGCCTGATCATCCACGGCTTCACGATCCCCGGACCACACACCACCCACCTCATCACCGCAATCGAAGGCATCCCCGGATCACTAATCGGCATCACCCTGATCTACGCCGAAGGCTCGCGGCGCGAGCGGAGTGGCACGATCCGTTAGATCGCGAAGCGCGACTATGACGCTGGAAATCGTGATCAGTCCCGCATCCAACGCTGCGACACGGTGTCGACCTGGCCCGGCCGGCAGCCGAACAGGATTGCGACAGTCAGCGCGGCCCATGCCAGTGCGACCAGTACCCCGCCGGCCGTGTCGCTGGGGTAGTGCCAGCCAAGTCGTAACACCGAACCAACGACGGCGGCCGCAAACGCGGCGCCCAGCAGGCCTGCAGCTGGTCGCAGCCGCGCAGGCGCGACGAGCGCCAGGCTGCACGCAAGCGCCGTAGCTGCTGTGACGGTCCCGCTCGGCCAACTGTGACGAACGTAGCTGCCGTACCCCGACGCGGTCGGATGACTCACGCCGAGCTTTGATTTGAGCAACTCTGCCGTGACGATCGCCCCAGCGACGATCATCGCCGCGCCGAGCGCCAACGACAAACGACGGCGAGCCAGGGCGATCACGACGGGAACGGCCGCCAGGTACACGAACGGCGTCGGATTACACAGCCTGACCAGCGCGCTCGCTGTTGCGCTGCCGTTCGCGGCGCGCAGCTCGGAGTACAGGCTCGTATCGAGTCGAACGGCGTGAGGGCTGAGATCCAACGCAAGCCACAGCATCAACGCGCAACCGCCGAAGCTCAAAGCGAGCATCGCCGCGAGCACGGCACGCCGACGATCGCAGCTCACGAGGGGCAAGGCACCGAGGGTAGAAAGCCCGGCTAAAAGCAGGATTAGGGGATGCGACGCGCTCCCCGTTTTGCTATCCGGGACGGATGGAGGCCAAGCTGGGTGTGACAAGAGATAGAGCTCTGGCGGCCCGGGCCCAGAACTGCCTGTGGGGTCGTGGCAGGACCGCGCGTCGCGCCTGAGCGCTCGCGAGCACCCGTAGGCGCGAGGGCTCTGAGATGGTCGTCGCCGGCGGGGATCATTGCGAGGTCGGCGTGGAGTGATTCGCGGAGTTCGTCCAGCGACTGGTGCAGCAAGCAGCTTGCAGAGCGAGCCGTGCGAGCGTTCGCCATCGTGCGGCGCGCAGAGAACCTTGGCTCTTGAGATCAGCGTTGACGCGCGGCGCGGCTCGCCGCGGCGTGAGGATGCGCTTTGAGCCACGCCTGCTCCGCGCGAATCGCACTTGGGCGCTCGCCGGTGGCGAAGGCACCACACGAACTGGTGCTGGAGAGGTGTTGCACGCCACCCTTCTGCGAGCAGGCCTTATTCCAGCGATTGGTGCCAGGGACGGGAGAGCTGGTTGTCTTGCCCGAAGCGGTTGTGACTTCAACACTGTCGGGCAGCGCCAGACCCGGCCACCACGCGAAGTACCAGCCGTGCTCGACTGTCGCGTTGACCGTGACGCCCTGATCGAAGACGAACTTGACCGTCCGCACGCCGCTACCGGCGAGTCCAACCAGATCTTGTGCCCACCCGGGTCCCGTTCTGTCTCGCAGCAGCTTGTCGATCGGGCTACGACGTTGTAGAGCGCTCCACCACGAAGGCTGTCCCCGGTACCTGGTGGCCGAACCGGGAAACCCAAACGCCCATCCGGTTGCGTCCTGTGGCATCCCGAGCTGATCTGCCCGCGGCGGCGAGTCCATTCCAAGGATCGCCTGCCCACCACTGACGTCGGCGCTGCCGAGACTGCCATCGGAGATGCAGACGTTGTCCCAGTGCGTTGATCGCTTGACGTAGAGCGCTGCCGTGTACTTGCCGCGTGTCTCAGCCAGTACCGGCGTGCCTCGCAGAGGCCCGGTCGTGGGATGCGACGCATTGCACGCAACGGTGGTGGCATACACAGCCGCCGGCGTCGCGGCACCTGGCACGGCCGACCATCCCGCAAACGCCTCCGGCGCCGCCGACGACAGCAGCACGACGGCGGTGGCGGCCCCGGCCGCGGCGAGCGTTGCCACAAGACCGGCAACCGGCCATCGGTGGCGTCGGGCCGTACGCGGGCGATAGTCCACCGCGCGCAGCCGTGCTTCCGCATCGGTGGACCGGCTCTCGGCCAGTTCCGAGAGCGCCGCTCGTAGGTCCTGCTCAGCGGTGTAGTTCATGGCTCTGCCCTTTCGGAGTGAATCTGCGAGGCGCTGCCCGGTGATTGGGTTCGCTGCGGCTCGACGATGTCTCTCAGACGGTCGAGGCCGCGGGCCGTACTGGCTTTGACGGTTCCAACGCCGCAGCCGAGCAACCTGGCTGTCTCGGCTTCGGAGAGGTCCTCGAAGTAGCGAAGTACGATCACCGCCCGCTGCCGCGACGACAGGCGGCGAAGGGCATCAAGCAACGGTGCGCGGTCGGCGACCAGCTCGAATGCCGCCTCGGCCTGGTTGTCGACCCGATCCGATCGTCCGAAGTCCGGCTCCTGATCGCCGTGGCCGGAGTGGCCGAGCTCCCGTCTGCGCCGAGCCTGCCCGCGTCTGCCATCGATCGCGAGGTTCACCAGGATGCGTCGTGCGTACGCCGCGGGCATCTCCATCGCTCGCACCCGCGGCCACCGCTTGGCGACTCGCAACAGGCATTCCTGAACGAGGTCCTCGGCGTCCGACTCGTCACACGAGATCAGATACGCGGTGTTCAGGAGACCGTGCACATGCGCGGTCACGAACTCGTCGAATGAGGCGTCCGCGCGTTCCATCTCCTCGTATAACCGTCGTCGCACCAAGAAAGGTTGTCTCGAGTTTCGCTGTCCAGCCCGGTGATGGTCTGCTGATGGATGGGGCCCACACAGAGCCTCCGTTGGTTCGGAGAGCTCGGCCCCGGCTACATGCCGAGCGCGCGTGCGAAGATGGTCGGATCGGCGTTACCACCGGACAGCACCACGCCGACTCGGAGCCCGCCGGCGCTGACATGGCCGTGGAGAACGGCGGCGAGCGCCGTCGCGCCGCTGGGCTCGACCACGAGCTTCAGGCGCTCGAAGCATGTCCGCATCGTCTGCAGAATCTCCTCGTCGGTGACGGTCACGATCTCGTCCACCAGCGCCTGGATCACCGGCCAGGTTCGCTCGCCCGGGGTCGCTGTCTGCTGGCCGTCAGCGATCGTCGCGGCGACTGCGACGGTGCGACGCACGCCGTCGGCGAGCGATCTCGCGACATCGTCTCCGGCCTCGGGCTCGACGCCAATGATCCGCGCGTCCGGGCAGAGCGTGCGCACGACAGTCGCGCAGCCGGAGATCAGCCCGCCACCGCCAACCGGCACGACGATCGCATCCAGCTCACCGGCTCGTTCGACGAGCTCCAGTGCGACCGTGCCCTGGCCGGCCATCACCCGCGGGTCATCGTAGGGGTGCACAATCTCCGCGCCGGTCTGTTCCGCCAGCGTGCGCAACAACAGCTCGCGGTCATCGCTGTAGCGGTCAAACGCGATGACCTCGGCGCCATAGCCCTCGGTCGCGGCGAGCTTGAGCGCCGGGGCATCGTTCGGCATCAGGATTCTTGCCGGAACCCCATGCAACGCACATGCGAGCGCCAACGCCTGCGCGTGGTTGCCCGACGATGCCGAGCAGACCCCGTGCACGCGCGCCTGCTCATCAAGCATCGCGACGGCGTTGAAGGCACCGCGAAACTTGAACGCACCGACACGCTGCAGTGTCTCAGCCTTCAGATACAGCCGCGCACCCACACGCTCGTCAAGCGTCCGGGAGCTGAAGACCGGCGTGCGATGGGCGACGCCGGAAAGACGCTCCGCCGCCGACCGGACATCGGTGATGCCAAGGTAGGCCGGAGCTGCAGGCCGATCGCCAGAGCCCACGTTGTGGGCGATCATCGGGACCCGACCCCGCGCGACCGCCGAACCAGCAGGCGATCACCGCCGGCGGCCGCGTCGGGCACGACGAATCCGGCCCGCTCGTAGAACCCGACCGCCCGCTCACTCGGAGAGAGCAGCACCCGCGCGTATCCGCGCTCCTCAGCGACGGCGATCACCGCCGACAGCAGCGCCGAACCGAGGCCGTGGTTGCGGAACTCGTCGCGGACGAACATGTTGCTGAGGTATCCCCAGCGAGAGTCCGGGCGGCCCGGGCGAGGCATCCGCCGGTATTCGAACAGCGACACCATCCCCACCGCATCGGCCCCCACCCAAGCGAGCCAGGTCGTTCTCCTGTCGGCTTCGCTTGCCAGCCATTTCGACAGCTGCGATTCAAATGCGTGATCGGGGGCAACCCCGGGTTGCGCGCGACCGCAGCATCGCGATCACGGACTCGTCATCTCGACTCGCGATCCGCACCACCGCCACGTGCGCGTCACCGTTCATGTGTGGGTTGTAGCCGCTGCGCCGCGGATCATGAAGGCCTCATCGGGTGCGTCGAACCCGCAACGCCGGTAACGCTCGTGCGCTCGCGTGTCCTGTCGCGAGCCCAATAGGACTGTTGGCTCAAATACAAAGCGTCGAGATCGACGCGCGATGGATCGTCGTCGAGTTCGAGCGATTCAGCGACTGCGCGGCGCATAGCTACCTCCAGGTCGGACCACGGCAGGACAATCGTCGCAAGCCACGACCGCCGGCGCACGCGCCCGCCGTCGCAGAAGTTGCGTCACAGATTCGGGTGCTCGCGACATCCTCTGATTGGTGATTGACGATGCTGATGCGTTTATGGAGCTCTATGGCCGCGAGCGCGAGGCCGTGACGGTGTTCATTGCGCGTCGTACGTTCGACGTGTCCGTCGCTGCTGATCTTGCCGCCGAGACCTTTGCGCTGGCGCTGGCTTCGTGGTCACGTCTGCGGGGGCGCTCCGAAGAGGAGGCGCGGGCATGGTTGTTCACGGTCGCGCGGCGCCAGGTCTCAAGGTATTTCCGCCGGTCGCGGATCGAGCTGCGCGCGACGCGGCGGCTGGGGATCCAGGTCCCGCCGATCCACGAGGACGACGTCGCCGCGATTGAGGAGAGAGCCGGGCTCGCCGGTCTGCGCTCGGCTCTCCGAGCGGAGCTCGAACGGCTGAGCGCCGAGCAGCGCGAGGCGCTACGTCTGCGGGTCGTTGAGGAACATTCGTACGAGGAGGTCGCGCGTGCGCTGGGGATCAGCGAGCAGGCCGCGCGAGCACGGGTGTCGCGTGGACTGCGGGCGCTCGCGGAAACGCTCGAGCCGCAGCGCGCGACGTGGGAGGCCTCGACGTGAGCGATCTGCGTTTCTTTGACGAGCTCGGAGCCGAGCTCGAGCAGGCGGCACAGCGTCGGCATGCGGGCCGACGCCCCCGAGTCTGGGCTGCGATCGGAGCCTCGAGCGCGGCGCTGGCCGGCGGGATCGTCGCGGCGGTCCTGCTGCTTTCAGCGGGGGCGCCCGCCGCCTTCGCCGAGTGGTCGCGGGTACCGACCACACCGAGCCGCAGCGCGCTCGAGACCGCGGTCCACAGGTGTTACAAGGTGGGCTCCGACGACACCCAGCTGGCGTTGCCGGCGCCCGGGGGGTCAACCCGCCCGGCACTGGCCGAGGCCCGCGGTGCCTCCGCGGCGGCCATCTACGTCATGGACGGACAGGTCTACATGTGCCTGACGGTGAACGGCAACGCCTTCAGATCCGTGGACAGCGATCTGATGGGCCCGTCGTTGCGCGCGACCCCCGGCCCCGACCAGCTCAGCATCCCGTACGGGGTGTCCGGCGGTAGTGGTTTCAGCGGTCCCACGCATCCTCTGACGTCGGCGCAGCGGCTGAAGTTGAGGCGCGAGCTGCGGACGCGCGCCGGTCGGGAACAGATGCGGGAGTCGATGCTCGGCGGTGGCGGCGACGTCGCGCTCGGTCAGGCCGGCGCCGACGTCTCCGCGGTCACGTTCAGATTCTCCAGCGGCAGGACGGTCGTCGCGTCGATCGAGAACGGCTGGTATTTCGCCTGGTGGCCGTGGACGGCCGACCCCGCATCGGTGACGGTCACGACAAGTACCGGCACGATCACATCGCCGATGGGAGCCTCTCCACGTGATGGACTTGGATTCCGGCCGTACCCGGCCTGTCAGTCCGATTCGAGCGGCTGCGTCTTTGCCCCCAACCGGCCGGCTCCGGCCACCGTCCCGACCGCCACGGGCACGACCACCGCACCGACCACCGCCGGCTCGCAGGTGGCGACCGCAACCCGGACCTGTGACGCGTTCAGCATGTCGGAGCAGTCTGTGCCGGCGGATGTGTTCGTCGGACGGCCGGCGTTGACCGCGGTGCACGGCATCTACACCGCACTGATCAATGTCGACAACGGCAAGGTCTACGGCTGCTTCGCCGGCGGCAACCAGAAAGACCTGCACGCCTTCTTCGACGAGTACCTGGTCTCGTTCGGACGGGTCGGTAGGGCGCCCGGAGCGGATCAGATCAGCGTGCCCTACCCCAAGGACGGCGGGGGTGGTGGTGGCCGCAGCTTCGGGGGACCCGGTGGTCACAGCTCGCAGGCCCACCAGGAAGCCCGCGTGGCGCGTCTTCAGGGTGGCGGCTACGGGCCATACACGCTCGGACGGGTAGGCAGCAATGTCTCCGCCATCGCGGTGACCTTCGCCAATCGAAGGACCGTGTCCGCGACCATCGCGGACGGCTGGTACTTCGCCTGGTGGCCCTGGGTCAGCAAACCCACCTCGGTCACCGTCACCACCGGCTCGGGAACCATCACCTCACCGCTGACTGTGGGCGCGAACCCCCGGCGCACGCCAATCGCGCCCGGGTGCCGACCGGGCGCACACGGCTGTGTGTTCGTCACCACCCCGCCAGCGGGTTAGTGACACACCGAGCACAGGCGGACCGCCGCTGAGCCCAAGGCAGTTCGTGCGCTGACGCCGAGCGGCTCAGGCGCCGGCGGAGGCCGGCCGTGCTGCGAGCGCGGCCGCACGCGGGGATTCGAGCGGAAGGCGCCCGTGGATCGGCTTGACCTCCGCCGCGAGCACGGCCTCCAGGGCCGTGACACACACCGCGTCGAAGGCGCTTCCGGTGTCCTCATGCAGCAGCGCCAGGGCACGCTGTTGGCTCCATGCATCGCGGTAGACGCGGTCAGCCGTGAGCGCGTCGTAGACGTCCGCGACCGTGAGGATACGGACCTCAAGTGCCAGATCCCCAGCGAGCACACCGTTCGGGTAGCCGCCCCCGTCAAGCCGTTCATGATGGCTCTCGACCAGCTCGAGCACCAGCGGCTGGAAGCCGCCGAGCTCCTTGAGCAGATCGCGCCCCGCGCCGGGATGGCGCTTGATCGCGAGGAACTCCGAGTCCGTGAGGCGACCCGGCTTGCAGAGGATCTCGTTGGGCACCGAGAGCTTGCCGACGTCATGCAAGAGACCGCCGAGGGCGAGCTGGCGCAGACGTCCCTCGCCCAGGCCGAGCTGCTCACCGATCTGCACCGCAAGGGTCGCGACCCGCCGGGTGTGACCCTCGGTCGAGGGATCCTTCTCACCGAGGCGGACGAGCAGTGCCCGTACCCGCGCCCCGAGGAATGCGTCCTCGTTTGCGACCAGCATGTCACCCCGCAGATCGCCCACGAGTGGGCGCGACGCGGCCCCGTGGCGCAGGTCGAGCGCAGCCGGGATGCCGACGAGCGCGATGCCGCCCACCTCGAGCACGTGCGCGGCCCAGAATCCCGCCTGCATCATCGTGAAATTCAACAGTCCGTACTGCGCGCCGACGAGCCAGACGACACCTGCGGCGACGAGCAGATCCGAGCGACGACGCGTGAGCAGGAAGGTGTGAGCAGAGCGCCAGGCGAGCAGCAGCAGCGGCCCCACCGTCACCGCGAAAATGGTCTCCGCCGCCAGCGAGGAGGGGTTCGGCACGACCGGGACCTCCGCTGCGAACACGATCACCAGCACGCCCGCGACCACCAGACCGGCCACCGTGATGAACTGTGCCCGGATCAACACCGGGATGTGTTCGCGGCCACTCAGCATCGGCAAGCCGGCACATGACAGGATCAGACCGCCGACCGGCAGGTTGAGCGCGCCGGCGGCCTGAACCACACCGTTGGGGCCGATCAGAACGCCGGGCGTCGTCAGCGCGTGCACCAGTAGGAACACGGCCATGACGGAGAAGGCAAAGCCGAGCAGCACGGCGCGACCATCGCTGAGACGGGCGGCGCGGATCGACATCGCGAGCGCCGCCAGCGCAGCCAGCAGCGCGGCCGCGCCAACGACGAACAGATGCGCTTCGCCCGGCACCATCAGCATCCGCGTGCCGGCACCGAACACCAGCGCGGCCGGTATCACCGCGAGTGCGCAGACCAGGATCATGATTGGGAGGCGGCCACGCAGGCGGGACATTGGGGTACCAATCGACGGCCCGCGCTCGCTACTTGAGCGCAGGGGGGTCAGCTATAGACCGTCGTCCGCCCGCCGGTTTCCGCAGGCCTACAGGACGTCAATCCGTGTTGTAAGGAAATCCTCTGAATCGGCCCGCGATGCTCACGCGCTCCGCTGCCCCGCCGATCATCGAAGTGTCGATTGATCTCTGGAGGTTCCCTTGTCTTCCATCAGTGCCGTTTCATCAAGCGCCGGCTCATCCACCGAGCTGGCGACCGCTCAGAAGCAGCTCAAAGCCGACCAGCAACAGCTGTCCAAGGACGAGGCCGCCAAGGCCGCGCAGGCGACGCTCACCGCCGACGAGGAACGAGTCGCCTCGGATCAGGCCGCGGTGATCAGCGCCCAGTCCGGCTCGAAGTCATCGAGCGCATCGAGCAAGACCACCGGCTCGAGCAGCTCGACCAGCGTCGACATCCTCGTCTAGCGAGGGGTTGGGACCGCAGCCACCGCCAAGCGTGGACCCGCGCGGGTCCTACCTGCCCGGGGTCCGGAGCTTCTCGATCAGCTCGTCGCGCACCGACTCGGCGACGTCGTTCGCGATCTGGCAGGTGCCCGCCGCTTCATGTCCCCCGCCGCCGTTGGCGAGCATCAGCGCACCGATGTCGACGGTCGAGGAGCGGTCGATGATCGAGCGCCCGACGGCGAACACGGTGTTCTGCTGCTGAAGGCCCCAAAGCACATGGATCGAGACCGTGCACTCGGGGAACAGCGCATAGAGCAGAAAGCGATTCGCGGGGTGAATGATCTGCTCGTCGCGCAGGTCGAGCACCACGACATCGCCGTGAACCGATGTGCAGCGGTGGATCTGCTCGATCGCGTCCTCCGCGTGCTCGCGGTAGAGCTCGACGCGCTCGGCGACGTCGGGCGAAGCAAGAATCTCCTCGATCGACTGCTCGAGGCAGCTGTCGATCAGCTGCATCATCAGCTGGTAGTTGGAGATCCGGAACGAGCGGAAGCGACCAAGGCCGGTCCGCGGATCCATCAGGAAGCTCAGCAGGATCCAGCCCTGCGGGTCGAGCACGTCGTCGAGCGAAAGCTTGGCCGCGTCGGCGCGGTCGACAGCCTCCATCATCTCGTCGCTGACATGCGGGAAGCGAGCGGCGCCACCGAAGTGGTCAAAGACGACGCGAGCGGCGGAGTCGGCGTCCCCGACCATGACCCGGTTGTCCGCGCTCTCCTTGACCCGGATCTGCTCCGAGGAGTGATGGTCGAAGGCGAGCGCGACCTCCGGGCGATACGGAAGATTGGTGGTGATGTCATCGGCGGTCAGCTCGACCTTGCCGTCCTGGACGTCCTTGGGATGGACGAACAGGATGTCGTCGAGGACACCCAGTTCCTTCAGCAGGGCAGCGCAGACGAGACCGTCGAAATCGCTGCGAGTGACCAGGCGGTATGAGCGATCGAGAGCAATGGACACAGGTTCTGTAAGGGACATGCCCGGTTTATCGGCTACTTACTCCAGATTCCCGAGCCCTGAACGCGACGACTTTATAAATCGGCCCCGAACGCCGGGACGGACGCCAGGTCCGATGCCGTCACGACCCGGATCGTGCGGTCACCGATCCGTCGCCCCTGGGCCTTAGTCTGCAGCGCGTGAAACGGGATACCCACTGCCTGGACCGCTCCGAATTGAACGATGTCTCAGGCCATCTTGAACGCAAGGAATTCTTCTGGCTCGACCTCGAAGATCCGACGCCGAAGGAGGTCGAGCACCTCGGGCAGCTGTTGAAGTTGCATCCATTGACGCTCGACGACATCAGCACCTTCTCCGAGCGACCCAAGCGCGAGCACTACGACGGCTACGTCAGTCTGGTCGTGTACGGCGCCGACTCCGATGCCAAGTCCGGCGACTCGTTGCTGCGCGAGGTGCACATGCTGATCTCCGGCGAATGGGTTGTCACCCTGCATCCGAGCCCGTTCGCGACCGTCGACAATCTGCAGAAGCGACTGAAGCCGGCCGACTTCCCGGGTGAGCTGGCGCTCACCTACCAGATCCTCGACGCGGTCCTATCTACCTTCGTGCCGATCCTCGACCGCGTCGACGATCAGATCGACGACCTCGAGCAGGCGGTCATCCAGAAGCCGCGCGAGGAGTCGCTCCAGCGGATCTTCTCGCTCAAGCGCGACCTGATCGCGATGCGCCGGGTGATAACGCCGATGCGGGACTTCTTCGCCCGCGATGCCGATGAGATCGCCCACCTGCCGGGCATGGAGCCCGACGACCAGCCGTACTTCCGCGACCTCTACGACACGCTGGTGCGCTCCTCGGACCTGGTCGATTCCTACCGCGACCTGTTGAGCGGTGCCACCGACATGTACCTCTCGACCGTCGCCAACCGCCAGGGCGAGATCTCCAAGCAGCTCACGATCATCGCCACGATCTTCCTGCCGCTGTCGTTCCTGACGGGCTTCTTCGGCCAGAACTTCGCGTTCTTGACCAACCACATCCTCAACCACACCTGGGCGTTTTTCGTGCTTGGGCTCGGCCTGCTGGTCGCGTCGATCGGGTTGCTGGTGGTCTTCTTCCGGCGTCGCGGATGGCTCGACCCCGACTGATCTAGAGCGCGTGGGCGCTCAGCACGATCAGGCGATCGTCCGCGGCGAGGATCGGATCGTCGGTGACGCCGAGCTCGATCTTCCCGTCCTTGCAGACACCGAGCACGAGCGCCTCGCTGAGCGCGCGCGCCTTTGAGAGCGGCTGCGACACGGCGGACGGCCCCACCTCGATCTCAACCATGCGGTAGCTGGTGGTGTCAAGCATCGCCAGCAGCACGTCTCCGGCCTGCGGGGTCTCGAGACTCTTGGCGATGATGTGACCGATCAGCTCGTCGCTGGCGAAGGTATTGGTGATCCCCAGTTCGTTGAGCGCACCCGCCACCCGGGCCGATTGCGTCAGGACGTAGATGTCGGCCTGCGGCGCGAGGCTGTGGATCGAGACGGCGATCACGAGCGTGTCGGCGTCGTTCTCGCAGGCGATCAGCACACGCTCCGCGCGCGCCGGCTGGCTGTGGCGCATGACGGCGTCGTCGGTGGGATCGCCCGCAAAGAAGTAGACCTCCTCGGGGAGCCCAGCGGGCTTGGTCTCGGACACGAGCACAACCGGGTTGCCAGACCGCGCGAGCTCGGTGAGCACGCGCTGGATCGTCGGGTGTGAACCGTAGACCGCGGAGAACGGTCCTTCGGGCAGGCGATTTTCCATCTCGAGGATCCTCCTGATGTGGCCGGCGACCGATGCGCCCGCGACCAGCGCGAAGACGGCACCGACCAGCGGGATTGTGGTCAGCATTACGCACGAGGCGATGATCCTGCCGACGGTGTTGTGAGGAAGGACGTCGCCGTAGCCCACGGTGGTGGCGGTCGTGACCGCCCAGTAGAGCGCCACGCCGAAGCTCACGTGCTGGGTCAACGAGAACAGCGCCGCGCCGATCACGAGGATCGTCACGGCCGTGCCCAGCAGGGCCAGCTCCTTGAAGCGCCTGATCCGGCGGGCAAATCGAGCGATCAGAAAGATGGGCATTCACTCACTCCTCGAGCGCTATGTTCGCCGTCGCCGCGAATGAACCTACGTGGCGGGGCTCAGCTCTGTGGCGCCTATTCTCGATCCGGCATGCCTGCACCGATCGACAAGGCGACGCTGCGCGAGCTGACGCTGCGCGATGAGCTGCGACTCGGCCGCGAGGCACGGCGCCTGCGCCGCGACAACGAGGCCGACCGCGCCCGCTTCGAGCGCCGGCTCGCGGAGGCCCAGGCACGGGTGCGGCGGCGGCGCGCTTCGGTGCCCGCGGTCTCCTACCCGGCGGAGCTTCCGGTCTCTGCGCGCCGTGACGACCTGCTCGCGGCGATCCGTGACAACCAGGTCGTGGTGGTCGCCGGTGAGACCGGCTCGGGCAAGACGACTCAGCTGCCGAAGATCTGCCTCGAGCTCGGCCGTGGTGTGCGCGGGGCGATCGCGCACACCCAGCCGCGGCGGATCGCGGCGCGGACGGTCGCTCAGCGGATCGCCGATGAGCTCGACGTGCCGCTCGGTGGTGCCGTCGGCTACGCGGTGCGCTTCGACGACCGCGGCTCCGAGAACACGCTGGTGCGGTTGGTGACCGACGGTCTGCTGCTCGCCGAGATCCGCCGCGACCCGCTGCTGCGCCGCTACGACACGGTGATCGTCGACGAGGCGCACGAGCGCTCGCTCAACATCGACTTCCTGCTCGGCTGCCTGCATCGCATCCTCCCCCGCCGTCCGGATCTGAAGCTGATCATCACCAGCGCCACAATTGACCCCGAGCGCTTCAGCCGGCACTTCGGTGACGCGCCGATCGTCGAGGTCTCGGGGCGGACCTATCCGGTCGAGGTCCGCTACCGGCCACCGGGCGAGGACGAGGAGTTGCTCGACGCGCTCGCGGACACCGTCGAGGAGCTGCTGGGCGAGCGCGACGGGGACGTGCTCGCGTTCTTCTCCGGTGAGCGCGAGATCCGCGATGCCGCGGAGCTGCTGAACGGCCGGCTCGGGCCCGGTGTCGAGGTGCTGCCGCTCTACTCGCGGCTGGCAGCCGCCGACCAGCAGAAGGTCTTCGCCAGCGGGCGAAGACAAAGAGCACGGCGCGTCGTACTCGCGACCAACGTGGCCGAGACTTCGGTGACCGTTCCCAACATCCGCTTCGTCGTCGACACCGGCCTCGCGCGGATCTCGCGCTACAGCACGCGGCTCAAGGTCCAGCGCCTACCCGTCGAGCCGATCTCGCGGGCGTCGGCCGACCAGCGCAAGGGCCGCTGCGGCCGCGTCAGCGACGGGATCTGCGTACGCCTCTACTCCGAGGAGGGTTTCGACGCGCGCCCCGAGTTCACCGATCCCGAGGTGCTGCGCACGAACCTCGCGAGCGTGATCCTGCAGATGGCGGCGCTCGGCCTCGGCGACATCGAGGCGTTTCCGTTCCTCGAGCCGCCGGACCGCCGCCAGGTGCGTGACGGCGTCGCGCTGCTGCACGAGCTGCGGGCGCTCGATCCGGCGGCCGCCGAGCCGCTGACGGCGCTCGGGCGCAGGCTCGCGAGGCTGCCGGTCGATCCGCGCCTGGGCCGTATGGTGCTCGAGGCCGACCCGCTCGCGTGTGCGCGCGAGGTGATCGTGATCACGGCGGCGCTTTCGATCCAGGACCCGCGCGAGCGCCCGACCGAGCAGCGCGCCCAGGCCGACCAGCTCCACGCGCGCTTCGCCGAGAAGGGCTCCGACTTCATTGCCTACCTCAACCTCTGGCAGTACCTGCGCACCCTCGAGGGCGAGCTCTCGCGGTCGCAGGTGCGCAAGCGCTGCAAGGCCGAGTTTCTGCACTACCTGCGGATCCGCGAGTGGCAGGACCTCGTTGCCCAGCTCGAGGATGCCGCGCGTGAGCTCGGGCTGACGCTCAACGACACGCCCGCCGCGGCCCCCGAAATCCACGCCGCACTGCTGTCGGGGCTGCTCTCGCACCTCGGCATGAAGGACGGCGCGACGCGTGAGTACACGGGCGCACGCGGAGCGAAGTTCGCGATCTTCCCCGGCTCGACGCTGGCGCGCCGCGGACCGAGCTGGGTGATGGTCGCCGAGCTCGTCGAGACGACCCGGCTGTGGGGCCGGACCGCGGCGGCCGTCGATCTGAAGCGCGTCGAGCCGCTCGCCGAGCATCTGCTCAAGCGCTCCTACGGCGAGCCGCGCTGGGACCGCCGCCGTGCCGCGGTCGTCGCGCCCGAGCGGGTCACCCTCTACGGACTGCCGCTCGTCGCCTCACGCACGATCCAGTACGGTCAGATCGACCCGCAGACAGCGCGCGAGCTGTTCATCCGCCGCGCACTGGTCGAGGGTGACTGGGACCAGCACCACGCGTTCATGCGCGAGAACGAGCAGCGCGTGGCCGAGGTCGAGGCGCTCGAGGCGCGTGCCCGGCGCCGCGATCTGCTCGCCAGCGAGGCGGCGCGCGCCGCCTTCTTCGAGCAGCGCGTGCCCGAACCGGTCATCAGCGGACGGCACTTCGATCGCTGGTGGAAGCAGGCGCGGCGGAGCGAGCCGACGCTGCTCGACTACCCGATGGACGTGCTGATCCAGGGCGACGTCGCGCCCGACGGTCAGGGCCGGCCGTCACGCTGGAAGCAGCGCGAGCTCGAGTTCGCGCTGACCTACAGCTTCGATCCCGGCTCGGTGGCCGACGGCGTCACCGTCCACATCCCGCTCGACGCGCTCGGGGCGGTGCGCGACACCGGCTTCGAGTGGCTGGTGCCGGCGTTCCGCGAGGAGCTGTTCACCGCGCTGTTGCGCTCCTTGCCGAAGCAGCTGCGAACGCCGCTGGTGCCGGTGCCCGACACCGCGGCGGCGCTGCTGGCCGATGTCAAGCCACGCTCGGGACCGATGCTCGAGGTGCTCGCCACGGCGATCGAGCGGCTGCGGGGTGTCCGCGTCGACGCCGAGGACTGGTCGCTCGAGCCGCTCCCCGCGCACCTGCGGATGACGTTCGAGATCGAGGACGACGACGGCTCCGTGCTCGCCCACGGCCACGACCTCGACGGGCTGCGCGACGACTTGCGGCCGCTGCTGAAGGCGCGCCTGGCGCACGCCGAGCCCGCGTTCGCGCGGCACGGGATGCGCAGCTTCGACATCGAGTCGCTGCCGTGCACGCTCGATCTCCCCGGCGGCCTGCGCGGCTTCCCGGCGCTCGTCGACGAGGGCGAGGCGGTCGGCATCACGATCTGCGAGACGGCGGCCGAGCAGGCGGTCACGATGGCGCGCGGCACCCGGCGGCTGCTGCGCCTCGCGGTGCCGTCGCCGCGCAGCTGGGTGAGCGCGCAGCTCGGGACGCAGCTGACGCTGACGCTCGCCGCCGCGCCACACGCAACGCTGAGCGCGGCGATCGAGGATGCGACCGATGCGGCGCTCGATGCCTTGATCCAGAGCGGTGGCGGCCCCGCCTGGGACGCGGCCGCGTTCGCGGCGCTGTCCGAGCACGTGCGCGGGGAGATCCGGCCGGTGACGCTCGCGGCGCTGGTCGCGCTCGGCCAGATCCTCGACGCCGCGCGCGCCGTGCGCGAGCTGCTCGGCACGCTTCCGGCCAGCGCCGCGCTCGCCCCGGCACGCGAGGACACCGCCCGCCAGCTCGGCCGGCTCGTCTACCCCGGAATGCTCGCGGCGACAGGCCTGCAGCGACTTTCAGATGTCGAGCGCTACCTGCGCGCCGCGGCGACGCGGCTCGAGCGGCTGCCGCAGAACCTGGTGACTGACGCCCAGCGCATGGCCGCGATCCACGAGATCGAGGCGCAGGCCGCCGGCAACCGCGAAGCGCGCTGGCTGCTCGAGGAGCTGCGCGTGACCCAGCTGGCGCCGGGGCCGCTGGTGCGTCCGGGGGCGACCGTCAAGCGCGTACGTGAGTTACTGGCCGCGGTATAGAAATTCGATCATGCCGGCCCGCTATGCGGCCGCCTCGCTGAGCCCGATCGGTGCCGCGAGCACCTGATCGGGAATCCCGAACGCGTCGACCAGCGCCCCGGCCTGCACCGAGATCGTGTTGCAGAGGTCGTTGACCTCGCGCGTGACCTGCTTGGTGCGGGCGCCGGCGAGACGGCCATGCTCGAGGAAGAAGCCCTTGCCCTGCTCGATGTTGGAGAGCGCGTAGAGCGACAGCAGCTGCGACAGCACGTCCTTGACCGGCCCGTCCTCGACACCCTCGACGGCCTCGGAGAAGGCGCGCAGGACGAAGCTCTCGATGTAGGCGCGCGCCGCATCGGCGGCGTGGTCCTGCACGGCGCGGAACACCTCGAAGGCCTCATGGCCCTCGCCCAACCCGCGCCGGAAGCGGTTGGCGACCGAAGCGGTGATGTGGCCCTCGCGCCACTCGAACAGCTCGCGCAGGTACTCGGGATCGCGCAGATGGCCCTCCGCGGAGTCGCTGCGCGGGATCGCATCGGCGATCACCTGCCCGATCTGACGGGCGAAGATCCGCTCGAGGATCGCCTCGGCGGCCTGTCCGGCGACGAACGTGACCAGGCCGGTGGGGTTGAGCTCGCCGACCTCATGCGCGTAGCCGGTGAGGATGCCGCGCGCGCAGAGCAGCGTCAGCACCGTGTTGTCGCCCTCGAAGGTCGTGAAGATGTCGACGTCGTCACGCAGCGCCGTGAGCCGATTCGCCGCCATGTAGCCGGCGCCGCCGCAGCACTCGCGCGCGGTCTGGATCGTCTCGATCGCGTGCCAGGAGGTCGCCGCCTTGAGGCCGGCGGCGAGCGTCTCGAGCTGCCGGCGCTCGGTATCGGGGGCAGCGTCCCCGGCGCGGGCCACGGCGTCGAAGCGGCGCGTCAGCTCCTGCTGGGCGAAGTGCAGCGCGTAGCTGCGCGCGAGCAGCGGCAGCAGCCGCCGCTGCTGGGTGCGGTACTGCATGATCGGCACCTCTGGGGCGTCCTCGGTGGGGCCGAACTGACGGCGGCGCAGGCTGTGGCGGATCGCGATCGTCAGCGCGCTCTTCGACGCCGAGACCGAGGCGGCGGACACGCACACGCGTCCCTGCACGAGCGTGCCGAGCATCGTGAAGAAGCGCTTGTTCGCGTTGTCGATCGGGCTCGTATAGACCCCGTCGGCCGAGACGTCGCCGTAGCGGTTGAGCAGCGCCGCACGCGGGACCCGCACCTGGTCAAACCAGATCATGCCGTTGTCGACGCCGTTGAGGCCGCCCTTGAGACCGTCATCCTCGATCCGGATCCCCGGCAGCACGTGGCCCGCGTCGTTGCGCAGCGGCACGACCAGCGCGTGCACGCCGTGGGACTCGCCGCCGACGATCAGCTGTGCGAACACGGCCGCCACGCGGGCGTAGCGGGCCGCACCGCCGATGTACTCCTTGCGCGCGTCGTCGTCGGGCGTGTCGATCACGAACTCGTCGGTGGCGGCGTCGAACGTCGCCGTCGTGCGCAGCATCTGCACGTTCGAGCCGTGGCCGGCCTCGGTCATCGCGAAGCAGCCGAGCAGCTCGGCGTCGGCGGTCGCGCGCAGGTAGCGCTCGTGGTGGCGCTCGGTGCCGAGATTCAGCACCGCTCCGCCCCAGAGCCCGAACTGCACGCCGAACTTGACCAGCAGGCTCAGATCCGAGTAGGCCATCGTCTCGAAGCCGATCACGTTCGCGCCCGGATCGTCGAACCCGCCGTAGCGCGACGGGAAGCCCGGCACGCCGAGCCCCGCGGCGGCGATCGTGCGGGTCCAGTCCATCACCTGCGCGCGATAGGCCTGCGCGTCGAGCCCGCTGACCGGCGCGAACTCGGGCCGCCGCTGGAGCTCGCGGATGCGCTCGCGCAGCTCGACACGGGAACCGTCGAGCAGCGCCTGCAGCGCCTCGGGGGAAAGGTCCTGCGCGAGCACTGTCGGCGGTGTCGAAACAACGGCCATGCCAGCACCAGCTTCCCGCAGCGGAGGGTCGCTATTCGCCGGGCGTCAGGGGCCCCGCAGTTTCGAAGCGCTCGTGTTCAGCGGCTCTGCCGACGGTCCCGTGCTTCGATCGCCTCGATCGCGGCACGGGAGAGCGTCGACGTCCACTGATCAAGGTTGTATTCGGCGGACACCAGCGCACGGCCGGCGGCACCCATGCGGGCGCACAGCTCGGGGTCCCGCCAAAGTCGCTCGATGGCCTCGCGCAGCGCCGCAGGATCCCGAGGCGGCACACGCAGACTGTTCACCCCCTCCTGCAGGATCCCAACTTGGCCAGGTGAATCAGTGACCACGACGGCCTTCCCCATCGCGAATGCCTCGAGGATCGCCGTCAAGCCGTTGCTATTGGCCGACGGAATCAACGGAATCACCACAAAGCGTGAGCTCGCATAGAGTTCGCGCAGCTCCGCGAAATTCCGGCGGCCGACCGTGATGTTCGCCGGCACAGCACTCTGATCCAAGCTGTGCCTCCACCACTTCCGGTCACTCAAGCCGAGAAAGCTCGAGCCGACCGCGATATGACAGGGGATGTCCGTGTCGCGCAGCGCTTCGACGAGAGTTGCATAGTCCCTCATCTCCTGACCCACGGCGCAGATCGAATCATCGCCGGCGACGGACATCGGCCGCCAGAACCGTGTATCCACCCGCGAGCGGCCATCGAGGATGCGCTCCGGTGCGATGTGCAACCGCTCCTCCAAAAAGGCTCGCTGCAGAGGTGCGAAATGCACGAAGCGGTCGATCCCGCCCTGAACCAGCCGTAGCGGAATCGCCTTCTTTGGTTTTGATGGCCACATTACGATCGCGACCAACGCTGGTCGCCGTGGTACGAGTCGGAGCGTCGCCGCTATGAGGATCGCCGGGACATCGCTCCAGGCGACCACGAGGTCGTAGGAGGGCGCCCGCAGGTACACCTCGACGACCTGGGCGGCGCGGTATGGAAGATGGCGTGCCAGCCAGCCAGACAGACCCGTCATGCTTGCGAACAGCCGGTCATCAAGGTACGTCGGCGCAAGTGGAGCGTCCGGCGAGACGACGTCAGGGATCTCGTCCGCCGCTATCCGACGCACCAGTTCCGCATCGGGCGGCTTGCCTGCGTTGGTCACGACCAGCGTCCTGATCCCCAGGCGCGAACCCGCACCGTCGTCCAGACCCCTTGGCCCAAGACCCCTTGGCGCACCTACCGACGCACCAGCGCCGGAGGTATCCGCTACCTCACCGTCGGTTCCCCCCACAATGAGGGGCTGTATACCATCAGCGATCGAAGATGCCCTAAGACCTTATCTTCTTCTTATCTCTCGTAATTTCCGCGTCATATTTGGACTCAAGCGGGCGCCAGCACGAGCGCGTTCGCGCGACCTGTCCGCTACAGGAACCAGCGGGAGCCTCCGATAGTCTGCGAAACGAGGATATGGTCACCAGAGGGACCGGCCGTGGGCGCCACTGAGAGCACGAACCAGATACACGAGCAGCTGAATCACGACGACCTGTGGACGTCGGCGAGTCGACTCATCGACCGCGCTGGGTCACTGGATGCATTGCGCGCGCACCGGCTCCAATTCCTCGCGCTCGGGCTATGGCGAGAGCAGGGCCGGACGATCCCGGACTCGCTTTTGGACGAGGCTCGTACGGCAGCCATGATGACCGTCGGCGCACCCGCGCTGCTCAAGCGCACCCGCGACGCATATGACGGAGACCTGATGCTGATGAAGGGCGCTGAGGTGGCCTGCGCCTATCCGGAACCAAGCATGCGCTACTTCCGTGACCTCGATCTCGTCGCGGATGATGCCCCGGCGGCCCAACGTGCACTGATCAAGGCCGGGTTCGCCGAGGTCGCGGCCTCGCATGATTTCTCGCAGGATGACCACCTCTGCCCGCTGTCGTGGCCGGGGTTACCGCTATTGGTCGAAGTGCATCGACAGCCAAGTTCCCCGACCTACCTGTCCACTCTGTCGGCCGAGGAAGTACTGAGCTTCGCGGGACCGAGCGCGACCGGCATCGACGGTCTGCTCGCGCCCAAGCCTGCTGCCCACGCCGTCCTGTTGGTAGCGCATTCCTGGACCCATCTGCCGTTGGGGCGGGTGAGCGATCTACTCGACGTCCTCGCAGTACTGCCGGCCAGCGACCGCGCCGAGGCAGACGCCTTGGCACTGCGCTGGGGCTGGGAGCGCATGTGGCGAGTGACCCTGGCCACGGCAGATGCAATCCTCGACAACAGCGCTCCAACGATCCCGCTTCGCACCTGGGCCAGCCACCTCACCGACATCCGCGAACCCTCGGTTCTGGGAAGTCACCTCTCGCAACTGCTGGCTCCTGCCGTAGCCTTGAAGCCAGCACAGGCGGCACGCGGGATCAGTTGGTCAGTGCGTCACCAGTTCGGGCCGGGCCCGGACGAGCGCTGGCTCACGAAGCTTCACCGGGTGAGCCGCGCACTGAGCAACCCCCTGCAAAGCAAGTCGCAACATGACCGCCGTCTAGGGCGTAACCCGTGGAGTCGATGAGCATGGCCCCGAACTTTCCCGCAACCGTAACCATCCCAGAGAACATCGCCTGGCAGCAGTTCGCCGGCGAGGTGGTACTCGTCGATCTCAACGCGGGCGAATACCACAACCTCAATGCCGTCGCCGCCCGGATGTGGCAGACGTTGAATGAGTGCGACGATGTCGAGACAGCGCATGCGCGCTTGTGCGCGGTGTACGAGATCGATGCGAACACGCTCTCGCACGACCTAGCCGTCTTCATCCAACAGCTGGTGGACAAGGGCCTTCTGACCGTGCCGTGAGCGTCGTCATCGCCGCGGCGGCCTCGAGCGAGCTCCAGCCGCTGACAAGCGAGTGGGTTAGGGCTGCCACCGCCCACGCCCGCTTCGCGGGCCCGGACGGGGACGGAACGAGGCTAGGCGAACGCTGGGGTCTGGGCCACGCTCTGCTGCGGCTCGCGCACGAGCGCTCTTCTCAGCCCCTGACGGTGGGAGGCGATCTCTGGGTCAGTGCCGATGCCCGTCTCGATGACCGTGGTGCGATCCGCGCAGCCCTGGCGGGAACCAGCCAACGAACGACTGGGGACGAGGATGACAGTGAGCTGCTCGCGCACGGCTATGCGGCGTGGGGTGAGCGTGTGCTGGAAAGGGTTGCGGGGGATTTCGCTTTCGCGCTCTGGGACGAGCGCCAGCAGCGGCTCACCTGCGCGTGCGATCAGATCGGCGTGGTGCCGCTGCATTACACCCAGGTCGGCGATCAGCTGCTCGTCGCGTCATCTCCAGAACTCCTGCTGTTACACCCCGGGGTGTCCGACGCAGTGGACCATGGAGCGATCGCCGATTTTCTGCTGACGGGTCACCTGGGCAGCTTCGGTGGTACCACCTTCGCGGCAATTCGTCGCCTTCCTCCGGCGCATGTCCTGACCTGGTCTGGGGGCCGCCTGACGCTGCGCCGTTACTGGCGGCCGCCTGATCTCGAGCCGCTGCTACGGCGCTCGTCCCCGGAGGACTACGCGAGGGACTTTCGCGATCTGCTCGAACTGGTGGTGTCTGATCGCATCGACTCGGGCTCGCTCACGTCGCACCTGAGCGGTGGGATGGACTCGACCACGGTGACGGCGCTCGCGCACCGCGTCCGTGTCAACCGCGGCGCCGCAGGCGAGTTGCGAGGAATCACGGTCGTTCAGGGTGAGTCGACCGGCGATCAGGAGGGTGCTTACGCCACGCTGGTAGCCCGGTCGCTCGGAATTGAAACGGAACTGATCGACGAGTCGACGGTAGGAACGACCGATCCGCTCGCTGCTCCAAAGCTCCTGGCTCCCGAGCCGACCGCGTACCCGTGGAGCGACGTGGACTTCCAGCGGCTCGCGATCCCGGCCGCCCATTCCCGCACCTGCCTCACCGGACTCGGAGCGGATCCACTTCTCGGCTTCCTTCCCTGGTATTGGGTCGAATGGATCGCAAAGGGTGATCTGCGCCGACTGATCACCGCTTCCTGGGATCAGGCACGCATGTTCCGGGAGCGACCGAAGCCCCACCTGAAGATCTCGGCACAGCATTTAGCGCGATTGCGTCAGGCGCCAGCACCAGACCTACCGAGCTGGATGAACGACTCCTTCGCAGCTGCCGTTGACGTCCCGACTCGACTGCATCCGCTCTTGACGCAGCCAGGATGGATGCGCGACAGACGCTCGCTGACACGCCACGCCGCGTGGCAGTGCTGGTTCAGCTGGGGAGACCCCACCTACACCCGGTTTCCGCTCCGCTTCCGGCATCCGATGGCGGACATCCGGCTGCTCTCATTCATCGCGCGTATTGCTCCCTATCCGTGGCTTGTACGCAAGCGGATCCTGCGCGAGGCCACACGGGACCTGTTGCCCGCGGCGGTGGTGGAACGCCCCAAGGCTGTGCTGATCGACGCACCGCGCCCCAGCGCGACCGCGGACGCGCGTCAGTCCCTTGCAAGGTTGATTGCAGCGACGCCGGCCGCCGATCAGTTCCTCGATACCGAGGCCCTTCGCATCGCTGTCCTCAAACCAGATTCCGGTCCCTGGCAGGATTGGTTCTTGACCAGACCGCTGGGACTCGTATACTGGCTGGCTAACTGGGAACGTCCCGTGAGCAGAATGATGCTGCAGCGGGAGAAGTAGACACTAGGGGGAAGTAGACATGAGCGAATCCCGCACGGAGTCGGGCGAGCGTCTCAGCTATCAGGCGCCGGAGATCCGGTCACTCGGAACGATTGCCGAGATCACGGCCGCGAATCCGGGGTTTGGAATCGATAGCAACGGCTATTCGACCGAGAATGGTCACCAAGGGCCCGCTTCCTGAGCGGTTCCGTTACCGGCACTACGGCTTAACGATCGAGGTCAGTCAACCGCTGCCGAAGCTGGCAGAGGTTGACGTTGACCCGGTCGACGTCAGAGTAGAGGTAGTACCGCCAGACGTCGTGGCGGAGAGCGACCGGCGATGGATACCGGTCTCGCCCGCCGTCTGGCGAGCGGAGGCTGCTGATGGCAGCTGGCTGAAGGTGCGTTACTCGTACCGCGATGCCTGGGCTGAATTTGTCATGGATGGCCGTGGCGATTCGGTCTGGGTGTCGCGCAGCAGCGGGGTGGCGATCAGTGACCTGGCCGAGCTGCTGCTCGGCCCCATGTTTTCCTGCCTCGCCTCCCAGCGCGGCCTCACCTGTCTGCACGGTGCGGTCGTGCGCGTTTGTGACCGTGTCGTTGTCGTAGCCGGTCCCTCCGGCGCCGGCAAATCCACAACCGCCCTCGGGCTCGTGCGATGGGGCGATGGTCTCCTCATCTCCGACGACGTGGCTGTGCTCTCGGAGCGCGACGGGCGCGTCGTCACGGCCACCGGCGCACCGCGGATCCGCATGAGATCAGGACCGGTGATCGCACTCCTGGAAGATTTCGATTCGCTCGATCCGGTATGGGAGGATCGCCACCCCGAGCCGAAGCGGTACCTGCCCGTCGAGAACGCCGCCGCGAATCGAAGCGACGAGTTCTTTCCCGTCGACGCGATCTACTTCCTGGCGGCCTGGACGAATGAGCTGGCTGAGCCATTGATCCGCAAGCTCCCGCCCGCGCAAGCCCTGCTCATGCTGATGGCACAGCGACACGTACTCGAGGCGGTCGCAAACTCCGCCGAGCGCCGAGATCTCGAGCTGCTCGCTCAACTCATCCGCACTGCTTCGGTCAGGGAACTCGTCCGTCCGGAGGGGCTCGAGACGACCGAGCAGTCGGTTGTCACCCTGATCTCGGATGTCCGCACACTCCCGTAGCCCGGTCTGGGCGACCGAGTCTCGGCTCAGCGACTCGCTTGCACTGATGCTCCCCGCCCTTCCGGCAGCGCTGGTGGGTTCGGGCGAAGTTCCATGGTTGGCCTCCATTGCGGGCGTGCTGCCGCCGTTTCACCGCGCGGGATTTGAGTGCCGCCTGACCGCCGGCGACGCGGCGGTCGATCTTCAGCAGGGCATCTATGGGATCGATGGAGAGCCGGCCAGATTCGCACGGATGCTGGCCGACGCGGAGCCGCTCGACGACGTCTGGGGGTCTTTGAAGCGGTTCGCCGAGCGGTGGTCGACCCCCGATGACGTCGTTCAGCGTGGGGTCAACGAACTGTGGCTCGAGCTAGATGCGGCGCCAGGTACAGGCCAAGAACCAGGCGTGACCCAGGCAAGCCCTTCGGTGTTCGCCGTGCTCGAACCGGCGGGCGAGGGAGCGTTGCCGCTCGCCCGCGAGCTGCTCGGGTTGCTGTTGACGGGTGCGAATCCACGCAGCAACGACCAAATGCTCACCAGGCTCGCAGCTGCCTGTCCGCCGCCGTCCCGGCTGACGCATGTCGGCATCATGCTGGGCCGCGCCGTGCACGCGCTGAGGGCCCACGTCAGTCACCTACAGCCTTCCCAGATCAGGGAATACGTGGACCGCGTCGGCTGGTCGCGAGACACTGCCGAGCTGGTTGACGCGGCCACAATGCTGTTAGAGCATGGCGACTGGGTCGTTCTGTGCCTGGATGTCGCCGAAGACCAGGTTGTGCGAATCGGATTGGAGTGCTTCTTCGGGCGCAAGCACGGTATTGATCCGCGCTGGCAGCCTCTGCTCCGACACCTCGTCGAACTTGGTCTGAGCTCGCCCGCAAAGGCAGACGCGTTGCTTCAGTGGCCGGGTGTGTTGACACCACCAAACGATCCCGCGAACTGGCCGGCGGATCTGGTGGCTCAGGGCCTGATCGCGCCGGACACGCTGGGCGCGTTCGACCGCCGCTTGAGTCACGTGAAGCTCACATTCACCCCCGGCCAGGCGATCAGCGCCAAGGCGTACTTCGGCTACGTCCACGTCTGGATGCGCGGAGCAGACGTCTGATTCCCTGCGCCGGCGCCAGCCGCAAGCGATCAACCAGCCGGTTCCCGCAGATAAAACGCACGGCGCAGGCCCCAGTCGGTGGCGAATGCGGCACGCAGCTCGTCGACGCCGACAGCGTATCCGGCGCCCGCAGCGACGTCCGCGATGTCTCGGAGCCCTCCCTCCGCCGCGACGACCGCGACGACCGAGTCCCGTAGGGCTTCGTCGCGCCGGATGGCCGCAATGAAGTTCAGGGCGAGCCGCATCGACTCTGTGCTCTCCCGTTGACCAGCACCGCCGGCGTGCCCGGTCAAGCGATCACCAGCCCACCGGTTCGGTCGCATCGTCGATCGGGTCATCGTCGCGACCACGGAACTGGATCTCGTAGAGCCCCGCATAGAGCCCGCCGGCAGCCAGGAGCTCGGCGTGGCTCCCCTGCTCCACCAGATGACCGCGATCAAGGACGACGATCGTATCCGCCGCGAGCACGGTCGAAAGCCGGTGTGCAATCACGAACGAGGTTCGGCCCGCGAACAGTCTTGCGAGGGCCGCCTGCACGAACTGCTCGGATGCCGAGTCCAGATGCGACGTCGCCTCGTCGAGGATCAGGATCGGCGCGTCCTTGAGAATCACTCGAGCTATCGCGACCCGCTGCTTCTCGCCTCCGCTGAGCCGGTGCCCGCGCTCCCCAACCATCGTGTTGAGGCCATCAGGCAGTGCAGCGATCAGTGCGTCCAGATACGCATCCCGGCAGGCGCGCAGGAGTGCATCCTCGTCGGCATCGGGTCGGGCATAGAGGAGGTTCTCGCGTAGTGTCGCGTTGAAGAGATGCGTGTCCTGAAGCACCAGTCCGATCGCCTCGGCGACGGAACGCCGACGGAGCTCGCGCAGGTCATAGCCGTCGATCTTGATGCTCCCTCGGTCTGGGTCGTAGAAGCGTGCGAGCAGACTCGTCATGGTCGTCTTGCCAGCACCACTGGGCCCGACTAGCGCCACCAGCTGCCCCGGTGCGACATCGATCGAAACCCCGTCGATGGCCGGTCGCGACTGGCCCTCGTACGCGTAGGTGACGCCTTCGATCCGCACCGCGCCCACCGGATTCTCCAGCTTGATGCTTCCCGGCCGATCGCCGATCGCCCACTGCTCATCCAAGATCGTGAACACACGATCCCAGGCGGGGAGTGCGCCAGCGACGGTGACCGCGCCGTTGCCGATGCCGGCCAGCGCCGCCCCAAAGCGCAGTGCAAGCACGCTGATGAAGGCGATCAGGGTTCCGAGAGTCGCGTGCCGGCGCTCGATCAGCCAGCCTCCCGCGACGATCAACACCAGTGGCGCCAGGGTCTGTCCGAGCTGAAAGCCGAGCGCGATCCACCGCGACGTCATCCCCGCCCGTAGGTCGCTGCGACGCAGGTTGTCAGCCAAGACGGCGCTGCGCTCAGCCTCGGCAGCTTCGCGGGCGAACGACTTGACCAGCATGATGCCCGAGAGGCTCAGGATCTCCTGACTGTGAGCGGTGAAGTCGGCCAGCCGCTCCTGCAAGTCGCGACGGGTACGGTAGACGCGTCCGCTGGCTGCGCGCAGCATCAGCGCCAGACACGGGAGGATCGCGACGGTCACGACCGCCAGGCGCCACTGCACCACCGCCATCACGACGATGCTGGCCACCGCCGTGATCACGCTCCCCACGAGCGTCAGCGCGTTGTCTCCGAGTGCGGCCTCCACCACGTTGACGTCGTTCAGGAGCCGGGACATCAGCTCGCCGCCGCGGTTGGAAGTGAAGTAGGCCACGGATTGCCCGAGTAGACGCCCGACCAGTTGCGTACGAAGGTCGGTGACGATCGACGTCGTGATCCGCAGGACCAGCCAGCCGCGCAGAATTCCCACGAGGCCGGAAGCGGCCACGAGCCCAACACCGGCAAGGGCGTAGAGCACGATCCTCGAGAACGAGCCGTGTGGCTGCTGCAGATAGTTGATCAGCTGCTCGACAACGATGAAAGGCGCTAACAGCAGGATCGACTGCACGATCAGGCAGGCGATCGACGCCACCACAGCCGGCTTGTGTGGTCGCAGATACGCAAACACGCGTCGCCAGGTACCAGAGCGTATCTCGCTCGCACCGAACCGATTGATGAGTCTGCGGCCGATCGCCTGAAGCACGAATTCAGAGTACGGGAGAGAGATCTCGACGCAACCGGCGCGACCAGGTTCCGCCACGCTTCTAGACTGGTCTTGTGTCGCGTGCGCCGATCAACCGCCTGGCCTTGGCGGCAGAGGCAACAGCTTTCCTGGCAACGGCAAGTGTTCGTCTGCTCCTGAGCCCGAGCACGCACACCGCGTCATTGCTCGGAGAAGCGCAGCCGACGAGCCGCAACGTGGTTGCCGGGACACCCTCAGAGGAGATCCTGCGCATCGGAAGAGCGGTGGAACGGGTCGCCGCTGTGCTCCCATGGCACCCCGTGTGCCTGCCCCGTGCCGTCGCCGTGGCGTCGATGCTGCGGCGTCGCGGGATCGAGTGTCGGGCTCACCTCGGCGTGACCAGCACCGACCCTCCGGAGGCGCACGCCTGGGTTACCGTTGGCGACGTCGTCGTCCAAGGCGGACCCGTAGATCACGTGACCGAGCTTGCCTCCTTTGCCTGATACGGCGGCCAGGATCCCAGTGCCCAACCGACCAGAATCCGACGCGACGGCGCACCAGCGGGCCCGGCGGCAGCCAAGGCGCTCAGGGTAGAGACATGCTCGCCGGGGAAAACGCCGCACCGATCCGCGTCGTCATAATCGACGATCACGATCTATTCCGGATCGGGCTGGCCATGCACCTGCGCGCCGATAGTGACGTCGAGGTGATAGGCCAGGCCTCGGGCGGACATCAGGGCGTGAAGCTCGCGCTGGAACTCCTACCTGACGTCGTGCTCACGGACCTGCGCATGCCGGAGCTCGACGGCATCGGCGTGATCCGCGCGATCTTGGCTGAACAACCGGAGATGCGCATCGTCGCGCTCACGGTCGCGACCGACGACCGTGACATCACCGCTGCTCTGAACGTCGGTGCCTGTGCGTTCCTCGCCAAGGACAGCCCGGTCGCGGAGATCGTCGCTGCGTTGAAAGCGGCCGCTGCCGGATCAGCGTGGCTGTCCCCCAGGGCCGCCGAGTCTGTGCTTGGCCGACTGAGGTACTCACATCCGGAGATTGAGTCGACGTCCGACTCGAGCCGGCTCTCCGCTCGGGAGCTGGAGGTTCTGCGGCTGATCGCTCGTGGCCTGGAAAACTCCGAGATCGCGGAGACGCTGGACATCAGCGCCAGCACCGCGAAGAATCACGTTTCGAGCGTCCTGACCAAGCTCGGCCTCCCGAACCGCGTACAGGCCGCGATCTACGCGATCCGCAGAGACCTCGGCTGACTGTCCGGAGACTCGGAGATCTCCTCCGACTCCGCACACACAAAGCCGAGCACCAGCGGGCTGCGCGTGTGCGCGCCCGCCAGACGTCTGAGCTCTCGGATGGCGTCGTGTACGAGCTCAATAGCCTGCCGCTCGGACTCCTGCGGGCTGCGTAGATCTTCACCCCCGCGCGCGAGATCATCGGACGCGTCCTGGAGCGCTAGGAGAGCCGCGCAGCTCGCGTCCAGTGCGGCTTGCACTTTATCTGGGTCCACAGCCACGGTTGTGCCCTCTATCGATCAGAAAATCTGAATTCCGGAGCGGCTCGAACCTTAGCCCAAGCCTCGGACACCACGAATACTCAGACGAGCTGCGCGACGACGCGCGCTCCAGCGATTCTGCCTGTGCCTGAGTCAGGCTAGAGGTTCATCGCCTCATCGGTGAGTTCTGACCTGCTGTTGACCCCGAGTTTGAGCACCAGCTGCGAGATATGCCGCCGCACGGTCACGGGCGCAATGTCCAAGCGCCTGGCAATGCTCGCGGTCGTGTGTCCGCGGCGGATCATCCCGAGAACCTGAGCTTCGCGACCCGTGAGCCCATCCGATGCCCTCCCGGAAGCGCGGATCTCCAACAGCAGCTCGCGGACCAAAGCCCGGGGCAGCACCGCCTCGTCGGCACCTATGGCCTTGATCAGCTTATGAAGCCGGTCGACGCTCACACCGCCTGGGACGTAGCCCACGGCGCCCGCGCGGATCGCCTCCAGCATGGCGTCGATGTCGCATTCGTCGGCAAGTACGACGACGGCCGCGCCCGGCGCCGCGCGGGTGACACCACGCACCGCGGCCCGCCCTCCGCCGCTCAACTCCCAGGCGATCAGGCAAACATCTGGGCGCTCACGCTTCGCAGCTCTGATCGCCTCCTCCGCGCTGTCCACCTCGGCGCAGATTTCAACCTCGCCCTCGAGCGCGACACGCACGCCAAGCCGGGTTGCCGGGCGATCGGCGATCAATAAGCGGATGACGTCGGTCATGACCAGGCAACCATCAATTCGGTGCCGCCCGACTTGACCTCGGACAGCGTCAGACGCCCACCGGTGCTGGCCGCGCGCTCACTCATACTGGTTAGGCCGAAGCCGTATTTGACCGGACCGTTCCGGACGCCAATACCGCGACCATCGTCTCGCACACGCAGAACGAGATCGATCTCGGTCTGTTCGACCGCGACAAGGATGTTCTCCGCCTCACCGTGGCGAGCCGCGTTTGTGATCGCCTCGCGAACTATGCGCAGCAGCTCATTCGAGATATCGACGTCGACGGCGTTGAGGCCATCGAGTTCCACGCGTATGACTACGCCGAAGCGGTCCTCCATCTCCTCGGCAAGCACCGAGAGTCCTTCGGGAAGCGACGCGTCCTGGAGATCTGAGAGATCGTCGATCACACCCCTCGTCAATGTCAGAGCGCGCCTGGCTGCGACCGCCATCGCCTCTCCGATCTCTCCGGCGCCTGAACCGTGGGATGCGATGAACGCGAGGTCCTGGGCGATGCCGTCATGCAGGTCCCGGGCAACCCGTTGGCGCTCGGCCAGCGCCGCGCGCCGAGCTGCCTGCAGGCGGAGCACACTCTCCCGTCGCAGCACGGCGACGAGCATTACCGCTGCGCCACAGAGCCTGAGCGTGTTGTCAAGCGGAATCCCGCCGGCCAGGAAGCCCGCCGGGAGCACACGCGCGAGAGCCGAGAGCGCGAACAGGGCGAGCCCGAGCGCGAGCCACGCCGTTACGCCACCCCTGGTCTTTCCGTCGCGGAACCGGATTCGGTACGCGGTCCATGCAATGAGGCCGCACGCCGTGATCGCCGTTGTCGTCGTCAGCACTGACGCCGATGAACCGTTCGTGGCCAGCCCGGCGATGAGAACGCCCATGCCCCAGCCAGAGCGGATATGGAACGGCAACACCGCTGCCGCCAGCACCGCAACTGACGTAAATACGGTCAGGACGGATAGCGCACGTAGGCCACCTCCGGACACAAGCCACCGCTCCGCGGGCACCTTGATGACCACGAGCATCGCGATTCCCGCGCCCAACTCACCGGCCGGGGCCACGGCCGCAAAGCGCGAGCCATCGTGATCGCGAAGTAGCAACTGCAAGAGGAGTGAGGCGCTGTAGAGAGCGGAAAGCGCCGCAAGCCCAGCACAAATGACGCCATCATCGGACCGATTCACGTGCAGACGGCGGGGCCAGACGAGCGCTGTGGCGAAGAACAGCGCGAGCACAATCGAGACGTCAAGCGCCGCCGCGACCGGCTGAGCTTCGGCCGCGGAAACGTGGACCAGACAGCCGACCGCGCAGGCGCCCGCGACTCCGAGCAGAGGCCACGCTCTGCTGATCGCCGTCCTGACGCCTTCAAGTTGTCGCGTCCGTCCAGGACGCGTATGCGATGCGAAGACCCGGCCGCTTCCCGCCCCCATTGCAGGCCACAGCGAGTCTCGAACCGTTCGTTCGGTACTCATCCCACCCCCGTGAGCAGTACCAATACCAGGTTTCCGAGTGCCCGCCATCATACACGTCATTCTGGCCCGCGGGCCAGAATGACATGGGCATTGCAACCGTCGTGCCAGATCCTCAGTTCAGGCTGCCTGCTCCAGTTGCCGACCGCGCTTTGCGAGTGTGAACGGCTCGGACTCGAGACGTGTCAATTCGCGTTTGAGGGCGAGCCTGCCGCGGTGATGGAGGCCGTGGATCGAACCCTCGCTGCGCCCCATTTGGTCTGCGATTTCGCTTGGGCTCAAACCAACGACATGTCGCAGCATGATCACCCGACGTTGGTCGTCAGGCAGGCTGCCGAGCGCGGCGTCGACGGCGTGCCGGCGGTCCAAATCTGTTGACGCGCTGGGCTCGAGGCTGACGAGTTCACCGCTCACAGTCGGCCGCGACGAGCGGACGTGGTCAATCGTGACGTTACGTGCAAGGCGCAGCAGCCATGCGAAGAACGGCACGCCGCGATCGTCGTATTTGACGATCGCCGTCATCAGCTTCGCGAACACATGCTGAGTCAGGTCCTCGGCTTCATGGTGGTCACGCACGATCGACCGCACGTACCCGTAGACACTGTTCGCATAGACGGCGTAGAGGAAGGCGAAGGCTCGCTCATCGCCCTCCTTGGCCCTGGCCACGACGCGCGACACACGCACACTCGTGCCCTCGGGAACATCTCGCACGCTACGCGCGCGGAACCCCGCAGGCTCGCGCAGAACCGGAATGTAGTCTCGGCTCACCGGATTCCCCCTAACAACATTTCGTCGTCTTGGAAAGGCGGATCTGCACGGATTGCGGCTTCCCCAAGCCCCCGCGCAAGCGATCCCCCAAAGAGTGGATCGCACCCTCGACCTTCCCCCAACACGACTTGAACTCCGTCTCGTGCACCGCATTCTGAGGCGGTGGGCGGGAAACTCAATAATCGGTCCGACCGATGCCCGCGTTCAGTCTCTGAACGGACCGACGAGCTCCTCAACGAACCGAGGGTTCCGCAACCGACCGAGGCGTCCGTCGGGCCTCAGCCGGGTGGCGCGTGTCAACGCCGGGCGATGGTTCGACTAGTCAAGAGCACTTTGCGGTAGGTGCGCAAACAGACCCGACTTCCCTCCCCAGCGCCGGACGCGCGGGAACGGACGCGGACAGTCAACTCAACGGCGCATGGACGGTTGCTCGATACGTCCCTGTTCCGCGCCTAGACGTCTGTACGAGAAGCGCCCTCCTGCCCTCACCCTTCGCGCAGCAGGGCCGATTACACATCCGGCTCCACTAAACCGGAAAGGACCGCCTGCCTTGACTGCCCCATCATCCCGCGTGCGACGTTGCCTGAACACAGCACTGGCCTTCGCAGCATGCTCGGTCGTCTCCTTGCTCTTCGCAGGCGTTGCATCCGCGTCCTCCTCACAGCTCACGGGAGCCGCGTCGGCGACCTTCCCACGGACCCTGGACCTGGCGCCCGTCGCGCGGGAGTCAAGTGGAGCACACCGCGTGGGTCAGCGATCCGCACGCACCCCGCGCGTTGTCAACCTGCCAACCATCAGCGGCATAGCGATGGAGACGGCAACGCTCAGCACGTCAGCAGGTCGATGGAGCCTGCGCCCGAGCAGCTACAAGTACGCCTGGTACCTCTGCAACAAGCGCGGACTGAGCTGCAAGCTCATCACTGGCGCGCGCCGAGCCAAGTACGTCGTCAGCCCGAAGGATGTCGGCTCGAGAATCCGCTCCTACGTCGTGGCAGTGAGCCGCACCGCCAAGACCGCCGCGGTCTCGCCCGCCACTACGGCGGTGAAGCGAGCCACGCCTATCAACACCGTACTTCCTGTGGTATCCGGAACCGCACAGATCGGCGACAAGCTCGGCGCCAGCACCGGTTCCTGGGAGAACAAGCCCAATCGCTACACGTACAAATGGCAACGCTGCGTCAGCGGCACGTGCTCGACGATCAGTGGCGCCACCTCCTCCAGCTACACCGTCCAGGCGACCGACCTCACCGACACACTGCAGGTGCAGGTCACCGCCAGCAACACGTACGGCGCGAGCGTCCCGGCAGCTTCGGTGCCGACGGCTGAGGCGCTCCCACTCGCGCCCGTGAGCGTCTCCCCCCCGACCGTGACCGGCACGGCGCAGCAGGGTCAAGTGCTGACAGCGACGACCGGCACGTGGTCCAGCCCCGCGAGCTACTCGTACACCTGGGAGGACTGCCCGCCTTCCGTCGGCACCGTGCTGCTCGGACGGTGCAGGGCGATCGCCGGTGCATCGTCGTCGGCGTACACCCTGCAGGCTGGTGACGTCGGACAGCAAGTCGTCGTGGTCGTGAGTGCCAGCAATGCCGCAGGATCGAGTCTTGCTCCCGCAACCTCTGCCCCAACTGCAACGGTTACGGCATCCGTGAGCGCGCCGGTGAATACGGCCGCCCCGAGTATCTCGGGTGGATCGGTCAGCGGCGACACGCTGACCGCCGCCTCCGGCACCTGGTCGGGCAGCCCTACCAGCGACTCCTATCAGTGGGACGACTGCAACAGCTCCGGCGCGAGCTGCGTCGCGATCGGCAGCGCCACGGGCACGCAGTACACGCTGCATGCGAGCGACGTCGGTGATCGTGTCCAGGTCGTCGTCTCAGCTTCGAACGCGGGTGGTACCACTGCGGCGAACTCCGCGGATACCCCGATGGTGACGGCGGCCACGCCGGCTGCTCCGACCAACAGCGCAGCTCCCACGATCAGCGGCACCGCCCAGCAGGGCGACACCCTGACCGCCTCGCCCGGCGGTTGGTCAAACAGCCCCACCAGCTACGGCTACCAGTGGGATGACTGCAACACCTCCGGCGCCAGCTGCGTCGCCATCAGCGGCGCGACCACGTCGACCTACACACTGCAGTCCTCCGACGTCGGAGACACGATCGTCGTCAAGGTCTCAGCAACCAACGCCGGCGGCACCAGCGCCGCGACGGCTTCGAGTGCGACTGGGGTGGTGGGTTCTTCCTCTGCGCCGGATCAGTTGGCTGTGTGTTCGGGTACTTGTACGGCGGCGCCGGCGATTTCTGGTACGGCTCGAGTTGGGTCGGTGTTGAGCGTGTCGCACGGGTCTTGGTCTGCGTCGATGAACGCCTACTCCTATCAGTGGGAGGATTGCAACGGGTCTTCGTGCTCGCCGGTCAGCTACGGGATCGAGACGCCGCAGTGCTCCGGGACGTCGTTCTCGTGCCCCAATGCGCTTGAGACGAACTTCTCCTCCTACACGGTGCAGCCCAGCGATGAGGGCGACGAGCTTGCCGTTGTGGTGACTGCCGAGAACGGCAGCAGCTATACCGCGACCGCTGCGTCAACGGGTGTGGTGCCCGGTGGTGCGCCGGACAACACGACCGCACCGACCACATCCGGGACGGCGGCGATCGGGTCGGTGCTGACCGCAACCCAGGGTTCGTGGTCCGGTAGCGCCAACACGTACAGCTACCAGTGGAACGATTGCGTCGAGGACGACATCCTGCCGTCGGGCTGCCAGGCGATCAGCGGTGCGACCTCATCGACCTACACGGTCAAGAGCAGCGACGGGGGCTACAAGCTCAACGTCTCGGTCACGGCCAGCAACTCCAACGGATCACAGACTGTGTCCTCTAACCAGACATCGTCCTACGTGCCGGTCCCGCCCGCCGCGATCGGCACCCCCACAATCGCCGGCCAAGCAGTACTCGGCACGCAGGTGACGGCGATGTATCACTTCTCCGGGAGCGTTCCGAGCTACTCCTATCAGTGGCAGGACTGCGACTCCTCGGGAGATAGCTGCCAGGCCATTCCCGGTGCGACCAGGCAGAGCTACACGATCGCGTCCTCGGATGAGGGCTCAACGCTGCGGGTGGTCGTCACGGCCAGCAACGACGGAGGGGCGCAGACTGCGTCGGCAACCTCGCCTGCGTCGCCGCTGATCCAGGTGCCGACCGGTTCCGGTACCCCTGCGAGCACGGCGGTGCCGGTGATCACGGGCACCGCAGACTTCGGTGGAACGATCACGACCTCTGTCGGCACCTGGTCCGGTGTGCCGACCTCCTACACCTATCAGTGGCAGGACTGCAACAGCAGCGGCAGCTCGTGCTCGAACGTGACCGCCGGCGGCACGGCCTACTCGTATACGGTCAGCGCCACCGACATCGGCGATTACCTGCGGGTCAACGTGACCGCCACCAACAGTTCCGGCTCCTCGAGCGCGACCTCTGCCCTAACGGCGGCGGTGCCGACTCCGAGCTCATCGCAGACCGCCGGGACGCCCGATGGTTTGACGATCGTGGGCGACAAGTTCGAGAACGATTCCGGCCAGCCCGTCACCTTCCATGGTGAGGACCTGTCTGGCACCGACACCGCCTGCGGCAATGACGGGGCGTTCTCCGACAACATGCCCGCGACCAGCGCCACCGGTGCTGCGCTGGCGCCGTGGAACTCCAACGGGATCACGCTCGGCACCAACGAGGACTGCTGGCTCGGGATCAACGGCACCAAACCGACCGGCGCTACCTACCAGACGGACATGAATTCGTTCGTGAACCTGCTCAACAGCTACGGCCAATATGTGATGCTGAGCGCGAAGGCGACAGCCCCGGGCGGCCAGGAGGCAGGTCCGAACGCGGGCGAGGCCAACGCCCCCGATGAGGATCACTCACCGCAATACTGGGCCGGACTCGCGAGCCAATTCCGCAACGACCCGAATGTGATCGACGCCGTCTGGTCTGAGCTGGCGAGCACATCGGTCTACTGGAACTGCTACATGTCCAACGAGTGCGGCAGTACAGCGTCGGCCAGCGGACCGGGGCCCTACGACGGCGGCGGCGTCTGCGGCGCGGGCGCGTGGACTTGCTACTACTACACCGTCGCGACGATGCAGCAGGCGGTTGACATCACCCGCGCGATGGGCTTCAACGGCCCGATCTCGATCCCCTGTATCGGCTATGCGGTCTGGTGCGGCGACCCGACCACCGGCGGCACCACCTACGGCGGCTCATGGGCACAGAGCCACCCAACAGACCCAGACAACCAGATGACGGCCGAGGCCCACTGGTATGAGGAAGACGCCTGCGACACCAACGCCTGCCACCTCGCCCAGCTCGCCGCGATCAACGCAGCCGGCTACCCACTGATCCTCGGTGAGTCAGGCGAGGCCGGCGACAACAACGCCTCACCAAGCTGCGGCTCTTGGTCGGGTACCTACGACCCGCCATTGAGCTACGGGACCTATTCGAACTCGTACAACGGGACCGAGGGCTGGCTGCCGGATCTGTACAGCAACGGAGGGTCAGGCTGGTTCGCGTACGCGTTCAACGACTTCAACTCAGCGGGAGTCCTGATCAACAACACCACCGGCGCGCCCTATCAGCCCGGTACCGAACCCGCGTCCGGCTGGTACTCCGACTGCATGCAAACCCTCGACCGTAGCCTCCCGGGCTAAGCCGAGGACCAGGTCCGGGAGATCAGACGCATGGTCTCCCGGACCAGCATCGCAGCACCGATGCTCGCGAGACGTATCCGGGTCCGGAGCGATATCAGTGAGGAGCCCAGGGCAACCCGCCACCACCTCGCCGCCGGCACCCGCCAAATTGGGCTGCCGAACCACACGTTCAGCCAGGGCTTCGGACCGGTGAAGTGGACGATGGCCGCACGACGGAGCTCGGCCAGTGCGTGCGTGCAGTCCCCGATGGCACCAGCCGCCAGACCCTCGCCGCTGACTTGAAAGTTGTATCTCCCGTCAAGCGCCAGCGCACGGTCTCCACCGATCGCGTTGATGCCCTCCTGATCGGGGCATCTGAGCTGATCTTTCCAGCGGCGGACGTATTCCATCGTGCCCTCTCGGACACCGGCATCGCGCCACGCCCTGACGTCGATCACCAGCAGACCGGCGTTGAAGTAGTGCCTGTCGGGTGGCAGCTCGAGCGCCGCGTAGCTATACGGCACGCCCGTCTCGACGGTCGGCGTATCGCGGTCGACGCACGCGCCGAAGGTCGCTCCATCAAGCTCCATGACGAGAAGATCGGACACGTCGTCCGTCGCGAGCATGTCCGCATCGAAGTAGATCGCGCGCTCCAGCTCGATGCTGAGGTCCGGAATCAACAGCCTCGAGTACGTCGCCTGATTTACGTGCCGGGCGACCGGCAGGCGACCGAGGTGGCTGAAGCCTGTCTCCAGATGAAGCGTGGACTTCGTCCGCGAGCAAGCCACGAGACGCTCGAGCTCCGCTCGGGAGCGGGCCGACAGGCCGTCGTCGTATATCACGATGTCGACCTCGAAGTTGGGCGGAAGCCGCTCGAGGACTGAGGCGAGACCAACCACCAGCCCGGGGAAATACTTCTCGTCACCCGAACTGACGATCACTCGCGAGGCATATCTGGACATCGGCGGAACGCTGGCGGTGGAACTGAACGACGAAACTGAGATTGCCGGGGGCGCTTTCAGCGAATCGAGAGGCTGCTGCGGACGGGAGCCGCTGCGGGTCCCGGCGCTAGACCAGCGCCTCCTGATCGCGGCGACGGTGGCGCCAGGCATGCCACAGAAACACCGGGTTCCCGAAGACGTAGCGCCGCCACATGCGACCCGGCTCTTGAGCGAGGCGGAACAGCCACTCGACTCCAAGCTCGTTCATCCAACGCGGCGCACGGGTCATGCGACCAGACGCAAAATCCAGGAACGCGCCCACCCCGAGGCCGAGATGGCATCCCGTGTCGGCAAGGTATTGGTCGAGCCAGAGTTCCTGCTTCGGCTGCCCTAACGCCACGACAAGGACGTCGGCCTGTGCCGCCCTGATGCGCAGGATCACGTCGCTCGGATCCTCCGACGAATAGCCGTCGCAGACATCGACGACGTCGAGCCCGTCGATCTCGCTCATTAGATGCTCGCCTGCGGCTTGAGCAACCCCCGGCTCGCCGCCGTAAAAGAACACGCGCCACCCGCGGTCGGCGGCCAGCTGGAGAATGCGCACGGTGAAGTCGCTGCCGTTCAGGTTCTCCGCGAACCTCGCGCCCCGCATCTTCGCCGCCAGCTGTAGCCCGATTCCGTCGTTGAGGACGAGATCAGCGTGCGCGAGCGCCTGCTTGTAAGCGATGTCCGTGCAAGCCAGGTTCAGCGAGTGGGCATTCACATAGCAGAGGTGACGCTGCCCGCCCTGCGACTGCTCCATCAGGTTCTGGAGAACGCTGCCAGCAGACGGAAACAAATCAACTCTGGTGCCAAGGATCCGCAACGACGGACGCTCACCCACGCTCGTTCCGACGGTGTCCACTCCCGTTCCGAGGACGTCGACGCCCGTTCCGAGGGTGTCCGTGGCCGTTGCGAACGCCGCCGCGGCCCCCATATCTGGACTAGGCACGACTGGGAGTGACGTGACCGTAATTTCCGTAAGTGACTCCACTACCGTCAGGAACGGTCGTCGCGCCCCAGTTCTTGCGAGCTGCGGAGCAATTACTTTGCTCACGCGCGGATCACTGCCCTCCGGAAGAATCAGAGGCGAACTCTCGTTGGTTCATCGAATGCGTTCGGTTCTCATACGTGTGTCGCCGCTCGTCCTCGCGGCCCTTGTGGGCTTGGCGATTTGGGGCGGGTTCTTCGCGCGCGCGTCGATCAAGGTCAGGTGGCGACCCGAGAAACACCCCCAAACCGGGTGGGTTGCGTGCAACCGCAATGCAGGCAAGAAGCTGCCATCGACCTTCAAGCCGCTGTCAGACGCGGCAGCAGCAGCCCTCGTCTCGCCGGAGCCGGAGACCAGACCCGACAACGGAAAGGCATTCGTGATCAACGGGGTGCGGCACGTGGCGCAGAATGACTACGTTCCGACGAGGGCCCAAATCGCGAAGTTCCTGTCTGCCAAGGACTCACTCGGGGAGCCGATTGTCCAACTCAATCCGTACCTGAAGTACGTCGACGGCCGGGACGGACTACACGACCCCACCACCGATGAGCTGATCCAATGGGGCGCTCACAAGTGGGGAATCCCTGAGAACTGGCTGCGGGCCGAGTACGTGCTGGAGTCCTATTGGAACATGTGGATGCGCGGCGACGAGGCGACCGTCACCGCACCGCTGTACGCCAAGTACCCAGTCGAGTCACGCGTGCCCGGCAGCCTGAAGGTCTACCAGTCGCTCGGCATCACCCAGGTCCGTTGGGATCCGCAGGGCGACTATGGCGCCGGCACCGAGCCGTTGCGCTGGGAGTCAACCGCCTTCAACATCGATGAGCAGGCCGCGATGGTGCGTTTCTTCTACGACGATCCCGAGGGAGCTCGCAACAGCTGGGGTGACAAGACCTACGTGCCCTGTCAGAAGTGGAATAGCATCGGCGGCTGGTTCGCACCGTACCCGTGGGGCAACACCGGACAGGCGCAGTACGTCAAGAGTGTGAAGACCAACCTCGCAACCAGCGCTTGGAAGTCATCGGCCTTCCTGAGCTTCAGCGTCCCGATTCCGCCGGCTGTCAAGCTGCGGTAGTACCACGTCGGCGCGCCCGCGCTGTTGGCGATCATCACACCCGGTGCGTCGAAGTCATTGAAGGCATAGGCGAACCAGCCCGAGATGCCGTCGGCAGCGAGGTCTGGTAGCCAGCCCTCGGTGCTGCCGACGGTTGCGCAGCTTGGTGAGGCGTTGTTGTCGCCGGCCTCGCCTGACTCACCGAGGATCAGTGGGAAGCCGGCTGCGTTGATCGCGGCGAGCTGGGCGAGGTGGCAGGCGTTGGTGTCGCAGGCGTCTTCCTCATACCAGTGGGTCGGCCGCGCAAGTCGCATTTGGTCCCGGCGGCGGAGCAACGCGCCCAACGATAGGTCACACCGGTTGTGCGGTTCCACTTCCCCGCGCCGATACGGAGCACCTGCCCCGCGACTGCCTTGCCGTCGATCGCAGGACGCCTGGTCACAGCCGGAGCCGGAGGACGGCTCCGACGCTGGGCCGAATAGGCGTGACCTGCGAAGGCCAAGCCCAGCACAACTACGGCGATGATTGTGAGTCGGCTAAGCCGACGTTCGGCAAAACCTCGCCTGGAAGCCACGCTCTCAGGTCCGGCCCAGCCGGTCAGGGATCAAGAGCGCCCGTACAATACAGTCGATGCAGGATCGCAGACTGCCGTTGTGGGGCTCTCGCGACCACAGGCTGACTCCGCATTGATCCGCTCAGCGAAAACCCTTGCAGACGGCACGATTCTGACCGCTGACCTGGCGATCGTGGGTGCCGGCCCGATCGGGATCGTGTTGGCACTCGAGTTCGCCAGAGCAGGCCGCTCTGTGGTTGTCATCGAGAGCGGCGGGATCGGATTCGTGGAGGACGCGCAGGCACTAGCGCGCCAGAGCGGCAACGATCGTTGGCACGTAACGAGCGATCTTGCAGTGCGCCGACAGCTTGGCGGCACGTCTGCTCTCTGGGGCGGTCGCTGCGTGCCGTTTGACCCGTGGGACTTCGAGCCGCGACCCGTGACGCCCGAGCAACTGTGGCCTCTCCCCTACGCGGAGATCGATTCCCACCTGGAAGCAGCTTGTATGTGGGCCCAATGCGGCCATGCCGTGTTCAACGCGACACAGCTGCCTGAGCTCGCGGGAAGCCAGATGATTCCGGGCTTCGCCGATGGTGTAGTGAGGACGACGTCACTCGAGCGCTGGGCTCTCCCGACGCGGTTTGGTCGTTTCTACCGCCAGCAGCTCGAGGCCGCCGACGCGGTGGATCTGGTAACAGACCTGACCTGCACTCACATAGCCTGCGACCCGGCGACGGGTCAGGTCGATCACCTCGAGCTCCGCACGCTCAACGGCATCCGCGCGAGCGCCCGCGCGGGCGCGTATGTGCTCGCTACCGGCGGCCTCGAGGCGACGCGGCTGCTGATGTGCTCAGACGACATCCACGCGGGCGGTATCGGCAACGCATCGGGTCATCTTGGACGCTGGTACATGGCGCACGTCGAAGCTCGCGTCGCGCGAATGCATCTGCAGACGCCGCCCGAGCTAACCATCCACGAGCACGAGCGTGATGCCGACGGAATCTACGTGCGCCGACGGTTCACATTCTCCCCGGAGGCGCAGCGAGAGCACGCGCTCTCAAATACCGCGATCTGGTTCGTGAACCCGCAGATGAGCGACCCAGCCCACGGCAGCGGCATCCTCTCCGGCGTCTACCTGACACTGATCTCCCCGCTCGGCCGATTCATGCTGGCCGACGGAATCCGCAGGGCCCATACGAGCACTGAAGGCAGAGCACGGATCGGCGCCCACCTCCGCAACATCGTGCGTGACCTGCCCTCCGCGGCGCGGTTCGCCGTGAGCTTCGGCTACAGCCGATTCCTGCGAAAGGGGCGCAAGGCTCCGGGGTTCTTCATCAGAAGCACGGCCAACATCTACCCGCTGGACTACCACGGCGAGCATCTACCGAACTCGGAGAGCCGGGTCGTCCTAACCGATGAGCGCGACGCCCTCGGAATGAGACGTATCAAGACCGAGATGGCGTTCTCCGAGACCGACGTCAACAACGTCGCACGCGCGATGGACCTCCTTGACCGCCAGCTACGCGCATCCGGCGTCGGCCATCTCGAATATCTCTACGAAGATGTGGCCGCTGGGGTCCGCGAATGCCTTGTAGCCAGTTCGGGCTACCACCAGACCGGTACCACGCGCATGGCAACCAGCGCCGATGGTGGCGTCGTTGACGCTGACCTCGCAGTCTTTGGGACCGAAAACCTCTTCGTCGCCAGCACTTCGGCGTTTCCGACTTCGAGCCAGGCCAATCCGACCCTGATGGGGATCGCCTTCGCCGTCCGCCTGGCCCGTCACCTGGAGGGTCGTGCGAGCCGAACCGCCTTCTCTGAGGCCGAGCCCGCTGCTTGAGGCCTACGGACGGCGCCCGCCAGGAACGAGGTTCCGTAGCGCGAGTTCCCCGTGCCGCAGCATGCGTCGCCACCTCGGCTTGCGGGCCGAGCTCCAGTCCACCATCGAGTCGTTGAGGTCAAAGTCACCGCGCTGACCGTCCGCCACGTCCCCGGACTCGATGCGCGAGATCAGGTTCGGCAGCATGTCGTAGAAGAGCTCGGAGCGGTACGGCGGATGCAGTGACCACAGCCCGGGGTCCTGCCCGAGAAAGTCAATCCTGGCGAGGCGGTTCTGAACGAGCGCGGAGGAGAGCAGTACCTCGGCGCACTGAAAAGGCTGGTAGCCGTCCAGCCGAGCGAGCCAGACCTTGTCCCTGGCGGGAGCCACCACATCGATGGCGCCCACGCGCTCCTTGAAGCGCCGGCGGTCGATCATGAACACGCGGGTGCTGACCTGATCGGCCCGAAACGCGAGCGTGTCCAGTGGCTCGCGCGGCAACGTCTGCGTTAGAAGCTCGCCGCTCGCAGTCGGCGGCCCCGGGAGCGGACTGCAGAACAGAACGTCCGGCCCTGACCGCATAAGCTCCACCGCCTCGCGGACCCACGTCTGACTACCGCCTCCGTAGAGCATGTCGGAGTCCATGTGGAACACGTAGTTGTTGCGTGCGGCCCAGACGCCGAAGAAGTACGGGTAGATCGGCGCACCGCGCCAGTCCTTTTGAGGCATCCGCTTACCGCCCGAGAACTCCTGTGCCACCTTCGCGGCGGTTTCCGGCGAGGAATCAACGTCGATCAGACGCAGATGCGGATACCGGCCTCGAAGACTCTCGGCAAACTCGCGCAGACCGACGGCTCCGTCTCTCCAAACCGCAGGGTCGCCGAGGCGGTTGCGATTGACATCCATAACCAGCAGAACCTCATCAACCTGATCGCCGAGCTGCCGAAGCTCGTGCGGCAGAATCTCGCGCACGTGGCGCAGATCTGGTGGCGCCACGTTGATCTGAAGCGTCACGGCCGGCGCCCCGTTCTGGGCTGCTCCGGACCCCGCACTCGCTCGCTGATCAGGCGGTGTCACATCTCCCGGTTGGCTCACCCTTCAGCCGTTCCAACCGGCTCGGGCACTACCAGCTGGACCGCCGGTTTCGGCACCGCCGCGCGGCGGCCGCCGAAGTGTCGGAGATAGGTCGTCATCGGCTTCTCCAGATATCTGTACACGACAACACCGGCGACGATCGCGACCGGCCCGCCGACCGGGATCATGACAATTTTCGGAATGTTGGCGTGGTGGACAACGGACAGCATCGCCGAGAGCACCACTCCATGCACGATGTAAAGGGAGTACGACGCGTCGCCCAGGAAGCGCAGATGCCGACGGTCCTCGACCGGCTTGGTGTTCTCGGTCAGAGCCAGCGCGAGCACGATCAGTGCAGCCGGGATCCCCCACACGACGACGCGCAGGATCGCTGTCTGGCCCCAAGCAGCCGCCAGCCCGATCATCGTCAGAGCGCCTGCGATGACGGTTGCGGTACTGGCCGCCCGAGACATGCGATAGCCGCTCGTGTACGCCAGCCCGATCACCACACCGAACACAAATTCGAACACGATTGGATTCGTATAGAACGAGACCACCAGCGGCGTATCGACGAAGAAGCCGAGGATCACAAGCCCGACGTTCACCCCGACCAGCGCAACGAACCGTTGCCGCTTGTTGGGGAGGAAGAGCGCGACGGCGAAGATCACGTAGAAGAGCATCTCGTGGTTGAGCGTCCATCCTGGCGCAACGACGGGCTGAGTCTGGTGCGTGGCGGTGTTGACCGCCGGCATGAACAGGAACGAGGCAATGGCGTCTAGGCCGCCGGTGCGCTTGCCGAGTTGTGGTGCCACGACCGAGAGCAGCACTGCGAAGGCGGTGAACACCCAGTACAACGGAACGATGCGGATGATGCGCCTGCGCAGGAACTCGCGGGGGCCCGTGTCGGACCCGTACGTCGTCACCCACATGATGAAGCCGCTGATCGCGAAGAACAGATCCACGCCCGCCTGCAACACCTGCTCGGGGTAATGAGTCACTCCGGCGTCGTTGAAAGCGTGGAAGAACACCACGCTGATTGCCGCCACTGCGCGGGTGTACTGAATCGACAGCAGCCGCCCGGACGCACGCGCTCGATACAGAGGCGAGGCGGGAGCCTCAGCCCCGTGAGGCTCAGTGGAAGAAACTACTACGGGAGTCGTCGATGACTCGTTGCTCGAATCTTGGATCGTCATGTCGTCTGCCTCGGCCGGCTCGCTCTATCGGTCCCACGGCGAACTGCAACAAAACAACGACCGGTACTAGGCAGTTCTTGCGTCCGCGTAGCCGGAGGCGCGGCGGTGAGATTCGATCTCGATGTGCCTGACCGCCTCCACCAGTCCAAGCAGGCAGCCCATCACAATCGCTTCGCGCGGGAACGTGAAACCCATATCGGTTGCGCCTTCGATGGCCCACCCGACCAGCGACGCCGCAATCACCGCGCCGATTACCGCAGATTCCCGGTTGCGCAACCGCGTCAATCGACATGCCGCGAGGATGCCGACGCCGAGCAGCGCCCAGTACGCCGTCCCGCCCAAGATCCCCATCCGCATCAACAGGTAGAGCACGCCGTTGTGAGGCACGTACATGATCCCGGAATCTCCAGCCGTGACGAGGCCTGGCATCGGCAGCGCGTAATCGATCTCCTTGGCGAATCCTTCGCCGATCGGGCCCGCGTTCTTGATGTTGAACTTGAGGTTCGCGTCCTCGTCGATCCGGTACTCGTCGGACAGCGCATCGCGAGCCGAAGGCGAGAATTGCGACCTGACTGCATCTGCCGGCGCACCGAGCGTCCCGGCGGTGTGACCCCAGAATGCGCCGAGATACAGCCCAAAAATCACGATGATCGCCATGCTGGCCCGCCGGATCTTCTGCTGCTTTTCCGGCAGTGCGCGGTACGCGGCGACCATCACCACGATGAAGCCGAATCCGAGCACCAACCATGCTGCACGGCGGTCGTTGACCAGATCGGCGAAGAACACGAGCGGTGTGCACCAGGTGGCGAACTTCCGCATGCGCCCGTGTACTCCGAACAACCACAATGCGGCGACGAGCAGGAAGTAGACCGTGAAGAACATTGCTTCCTCGTGCCCCAGCACTGTCTGCGGCTTGGGATTCCAGTTCTTCGTCTCCAGCCACACGTAGACCCCCTGCACGGCCTTGAACGGCTCGATGATCACCAGCGCCCAGAGCATCGCCTGGACCGCGCCGCGGGTCCTGATCATCACAGCAGTGACCAGATAGCTCGTGCCGATGTAGACCAACGGCCGCACCTCGAACAGGGACTCGCGGATCGCCCCGTGGTGCAGGACGACTCCCTGCACCTCGGCGAACAGCGCGCAGGCCATCAGCGCACCGACAGCGAGTGAAATCTGTGACCGCGGCCACCAGCGACGGACCTCACCGCCGCTGCGAATCATGTAGATCGCGAGGATCACAAACGGCAGCAGATCCGCCGGCTCGGCGTGAATCGGCCCAAGCCCCTGGAACATCGGGATGCTCTCGGTGAGCGGCGGATTGATGCTCACGCCGCTGCTGCTGACGGCGCCGATGCTGAACCCCTCGATCGCGAGCCCGACCGCGAAGATCAGAACCGGTCCGAGCTGCGGGCGTATCCAGACCGCCACGATCACGAGCAGAGCCATGAAGGCAACGACCGTGCTGGTGGAGTTCCCGGCTACGGCGAGTCCGGCGACGCAACCGGACAGTGCGCCGCCGGCAAGCAGTACGCCGGCGCGCTTGAAACCGCGCGGGCGACGTCTGAGCTCAGCGGCGGCACCGCCGAGTTCCAAGGAGGCGATCGACATCAGATCGCGCCGTAGGAATAGAGCGCACCACCGATCACCAGCAGTGTGATCAGCGCGACCAGCCTACCGGCCTTGCGGAGGCTCACAGGGCTGAGGCCGAGTGCGACATACGCGGCAAGGAGCCCGTAGCCCCAGTGAGTCATGTCCCCGCCTGGCGCTGACCGTCGCCGAGGACCACGCGGATGTGCGGTGTACCGCCGTCACCGGGCTGGTCGTGCTCGGCGCCCTCCACCTGATCGTCATCGCGATCGGTGCCGACGCGCAGCGCCCTGCCGCCGGCGACAGCACCCGAGGAGGTGCCGAGCGTCCAACTGTGGCTCGGCGCCGGACCGTGGCCGGGCGGCAGCCCGCGCGGCTGACGCGTCATCTCGGCGCTGTCAAGCTCGTCGTTACGGCGATCGTCGCCACCCGGTGTGAACAGGACCACCAGCAGGAAGCTCAACAGTCCCCCGGCAATGCCACCGCCGATGACCTTGACGGCCAGGGTCTTGATCTTGGTGTGCGGTGCCGTAGGAAGTGCGGCCGCGTCCAGCACGCTGATGGTCGCCGCGCTGTCGGTGCTCTTCGACTGCGCGGCGTCCTGGTTGAGCGCCGAGCGCTCAGACGCCAACGAGGAGTTCGCGACCGCCAACGCCGAAACGAGGCTGGCATAGGTCTGACTATTCTGCGTTGTGACATGGCGATGCGCACGCTGGTACGCGTTGACCGCAGCTTTGGCGCTGGAGACGGCCTTCACCGCGCTGTTGTACAGCGACTGGGTGTACTTGGTGGCTGCGCCGTCGAAGTTGCGCTCGAGCCTCGAGGTCCACGTCTGCAGCTGGGTGACCACCGCGGCAGCGATCTTCTGTGCCTCCGTCGCTGACGCGCCCGTGTAGGTCACCGCCAGGACCTGTGGTCCCGGAACGGCCGAGGTGACCGTGGTGTCCATCGTGTCGGCCACCATGTTGCGCATCCCGGGGCTCACGCCCGCCTGCTCTGCGACCGCACTGTCGAACGCCGACGTGCTGAGCAGTTCCGTCAGCGTGCCCTGCTCGACAGTCGCGGGCTGAGCGGTGTCACCACTGCTCGACGTCAGGTTCAGCGACGACTGCTCGGCCGCGCTGTAATCGACCCACAGGGTCGCCGTCGACTCGTAGGTCTTGGTCTTGAGACTCAAGTAGCCGATCCCGGCCGCCGCGACCAGAGGCAACACCAGATAGAGCGGCCAGCGCTTCCTGAATGTCTTGCCATATCCGTGCATCTGTTTTCCTCTTGTAGTGGCGCGTGACGTGGTCCGTGACCGGGCGTCTCACAGTCTTGCTCTTCGACGTGGTCCCGGCGCTCTAACAGACCAACGCCTGTGGTCAGGCTTTGCTTTCACAAAAACCGCAAGCTTCGGAGGTTTTTAGGTTCGCTACTCGAACAGCGTGAAACCGCCGCCGAGCCGGTACTGCAGCACGGCCTCAGGCCTCACGCCGATCTGACGAGCGGGAACCCCGCCGACGATCGCCAACGGAGCCACATCGCGGGTGACCACCGCGCCGGCGGCCACAACCGCACCACGGCCGATGCGCACGCCGGGCATCAGGGTCGCACGCGAGCCGATCCAGACGTGGTCCTCGATCACAACGCGGCTCGAGACGTACTCAAACCTGGGCGAGGCGGGATCGTGCGCGGCTGTGATGATCATCACCTCGGGAGAGATGCTGACGTCGTCTCCGATCTCCAGACCGCCGCGCAGATCCAGGCAGGCACGGCGGTTTACCCAGGTTCTGGCACCGACTCGGATCCGCGCGCGACTGGTGGATCTCGGCCCGGTGTGCCACATGTAGGCGTTCAGAAGAATGCGCGCCCCGGGCGCGATCTCGATGCCGAGGTAGCGGCGATACCACGTATGGCGCACGGTGTAGCTCGGGATCCTGGCCACGACGTGGTTGGTCAGGTATCCGCCCAGCATCACAACGACATTCAAGAGCGGGCGCGGGCTCGCGGCGGGAGAATCCAGGACCGCGTCCGCATCGTGCGGGGGCGGGCTCATGTGCGCTCCGGCTGTTCGTCACTGATGCTCATGAGCTAACCGCGACGCAGCGAGGGCGGAGCCGGATCATCACTAATCCGCCCCGGCCGCCCGTGTCCACGTGGTTGCTCATTGATCGGTCGGGGGAGCGGTTCCTCGGACCAGGCCAAGCGCTCCAAGCGCGGCATCTCGGCATCCCATCGGCGGGTCTCGGGTGGCGCGTGCAAGAGCATTAGCGCCGCGACACTCAGAACGAGACCGACGAACCCGCCTGCAAAGACCCCGAGAACATGCATGAACATGCCGCTCGTGGGGGTGTCGCTGAGCGAGGCAGCGTCGAGCACAGAGGTCGTCGCGGCGCTCGCGCCATTGCCCGAGCTTTCCTCAACGCTCGCCTGATTGCTGTTGAGCTTCAGCGTTGCCAGCCGGGCTGCTGAGGTCCGCGCCTCGGCGGCCAATGCGGTGTAGTCAGCGTCGCCTTGACCTGCACCCGGGTGGGTGTGCTCGTAGGCGCTCAACGCGTCCTGATTGTTCTCGGCCAATGACATCGCCGACTGCAGGCGCTTGTGGTAGTAGGAATCCGCTGCCTGCCCGATTGTCGCACTGTATTTATTGCCCGCCTTACGGAGCTGTTTGAGCAACGAGCGCACCACGCTCTGAGCAACAGTAGGCGACGGCCCGTCATATGAGATGTTCAGCACCTGCGGACCGGCCACCATCGTCGTCACACCAGTGGAAATCGACAGCATGGCCTGCCCCAGGGGGGCCTCCCGCTCGTGGCGGCGCGCCATCAGAGCGCTGAGGCTGAAGCCCCCGGAGGTCTTGCCCGCGGCGAAGAAGCTCACCAGCTGTGAGCCTTTGGCCACGGACTCGGAGAAGCTCGATGTCGCCAGCAACTCGTCCAACACCTCGCTCTCGAGCGAGGCCGGCCCCACCGTGCCGCTCCCGGTGTTGGCGCCGGAATCGAGCGACGATGAGACCGACGCGCCGTTGTCCACCCACAGCGAAGCAGACGACTGGTAGCTCGGCGCGGCCCCGAACGTGAACCATCCGGCGAACGCGGCCGCAACGATCACGGGTGCGACCAGGAGCTTCCAGTGAGCCTTGAATGTTTGCCTGTACATGTGGTCAGGTGGCCGCCGGAATCAGAAGCCACTCTGAGACAACGTTCGAGCTGACCATGAACTGTCGAGACTCCGCGTCCGTGAGCAAACCTTTAAGTCCGAACGTAAGGCAACGGCGCTTGCAAGATCACGCATCCCGCGCCGTTGTTCGGATAGGACCCAGCGTCCGCTACCCGAAGAGGAACACGTGAGCGACGGCTCTGATACGTCCGTGACAGCAGCAGATCCATCACTGAAGGTCCTGATGATCGCCCCGTATTTCCCGTTCCCGCCGACGGCGGGCGCCGAGATGCGCACCTATCAGCTCCTCCGTCAGGTCGCTTCGCGACACGATGTGACGCTGCTCAGCAACGCCGAAGCCGAAGACACCCCCGGGATCGAAGCGCTGAGTGCCGAGTTGCCGGTTCGGGCGATCATGCGCGACGAGCCACCGGTCCGCGCGAAACGTCTTGCCCAGTTGCGAACGCTCAGCTCCGCGATGCCGTTCGCCTGCAGGCTGCTGCACTCCGATCAGATGCAGGACGCGCTCGACGAGCTCTGCGCGGCCGAGAAGTTCGATCTGATTCACATCGAATCGAGCACGATGGCGTGCTTTCGCCTTCCGGCGGACATTCCGGTCGTGGTCGCCGAGCACAACATCGAGTACGAGCTGTTCCGCCGCCTCTACGAGAGCGAGCCCTCGTTCGTGCATCGCCAGTTCTACGGTTGGGAGTACCTGCGCTTCCGTCGCTTCGAGCAGCGCAGCTGGCGGGCCTCCCAGGGCTGTGTCCTGACCTCAGACCGAGAGCAGCCGATCGTTCGCGCGGCGGCGCCGGACGTCGCCACCGAGGTCGTGCCCAATGGAGTCGATCTCGACTACTTCGCACCGTCTCAAGCTCCCGTTGAGCAGAGAACGGTCGTATTCAACGGCACGCTGAACTACCGCCCGAACCTCGACGGCACTACATATCTGGTGAACGAGATCTGGCCGCTGGTGCAGGCTCGGTGCCCCGACGCGACGCTGAGCCTCGTCGGCAACGCTCCGCCGGAGGTGATGTCGATGGCACGGCCAGGCATCGAAGTGACAGGGAGGGTGCCCGACATCCGACCCTATCTGCAGCGAGCGACCGTCGTCGTCGCACCGCTGCGAATCGGCGCAGGCACGCGGCTGAAGATCGTCGAGGGGATGGCGCTCGGGAAGGCGATGGTGTCCACGTCGATCGGCTGTGAGGGCATCGACGTGAGCAATGAAGATCAACTCCTGATCGGCGACGACGCGCCCACCTTCGCAGAACAGATCGTGCGGCTCTTCAACGACGACGAGTTGCGCGCAAGACTCGGGCGCTCAGCACGAGTCCGCGCCGAGGAGGCCTACTCCTGGGACAGGGTCGGCGAGCGTCTCGAGGTGCTCTACCAGACCGTGCTCTCGCATCCAGGGCGACGCGCCACCACGGCACGCGATTCGACGGTGACGGTCCGATGACCCCCGACCCGGAGCTGACGCCGCCGCCCAAGACGTCTTCACTCGCGGATGCCGGACTCTCGCTCTCCGCGATCGGATTCGGCTGTGCCAGCCTGATGCGGCTGCCGTCGGCACGTGAGCGACGTGAGCTGATCGCAGCGACGATCGATGCCGGAATCACCCACTTTGACGTGGCGCGCATGTACGGGCTCGGCGCCGCCGAGGCCGAGCTGGGACGAGCACTCCGCGGACGTCCCGAGTCGGTGACGATCGCCACCAAGTTCGGGATCGATGCCTCAGGTGCGCTGCAACGCCTTGGACGCCTGCAGGCGCCCGCGCGGGCACTGCTGGCCCGCTCATCGAAGCTGCGCTCAACGGTGCAGGCTCGCCGCGATTCGTTCGCCACGCCACGCCGCTATGACGCGGACAAGGCCCGCATCAGCCTCGACCGCAGCCTTCAGGAACTCGGGGTCGGACACGTCGACATCCTCTTCCTGCACGACCCGCGCCGACATGATGAGATCGAGCAGGCCGCGCTCGTCGAGTTTCTCGACGCTGCCAGGCGCGATGGCAAGATCCGCGCCTGGGGATCGAGCCTGGATTCGGTGTCCGACTTTGAACAGATGACCAACCTCCCGCCGGCCGGCGTTCTGCAGACACGCGTCGACCTGCTCCAGCAGGAGCCGCCGCCGGGGACCTCGCTCGTCTTCGGACTGATGGCCCGCCATTCCCTGATGTCCGCGTGGCTGCGCAGCCACAGCGATCGCCGTGCCGAGTGGTCCGCCGCCCTCGGCGCAGACCCACTGGTGGATGACCTTCTGGCGAAGCTGCTGCTCGCGCAGGCGATGGCCTTGCCGGGCACGCCGGTGGCACTGTATGCGACCACCAAAACTGCCCGCCTGGAGGTCGCCGCCACCGTGCTGTCCGCGCCGCCGGGGCCGGCGCTCACAGAAGCACTGAGCGGGCTGATGGCGGCTGACCGCGACGCGATTCTGGGCGCAGCACAGGCCAGCGGCAGGTTTGCGCCTTGATCTGCGAGTTTCAGGCCCGCTCAGCCGTTGTGTCGGTATGCACTCGCTAGCAGCGAATGATGACGTGCGCGCCGATCCGGGTCTCGCAGCAGTCGCCGCGCCCGTCTCTGACGAAGCGCGACTGAACGTCTCGGTCGCCGTTGGCGCGAATATCGAGAATCTGGTCGAGCTGTGGTTCAGCCTCCGTGAGGCGGGCCCGCTGTATGAAGCCGCGACCGGTGATCCCGGCTGGGTGAAGGCCCAACGCGAAGGCTACCTACAGCCGATGGCGTTGCTGCTCCGGGACGCGCTCTCCGGCTCGCGGCTGCATCGCAGCCTGTACCTCGACATGCGACCTTGGCATCTTCAGGACCTTCGCCCCGGCGATCGCCCCGCGGCGATCGCTCAGCATCTGCCCAAGGAGGTCGCCGCGATCGCGGCGCTGCTGGACCGTCCGGAGACGGAGAGCGTGCTCGCGGAGCTGCACGCTCCGTTGCTCAACCCTCCAGCCGAGGATGCGCAGCGGCTGCTCCTGATCGGCGATTGCATCATGCCCGAGGTTCGGGTCTTCCTAGCGGGCCACGAGCGCCCGTTGCAATCGGCGCACGTGCAGTTCCACGCCGATTTCCGCGGCTTCCGGCCGGAGGCGGTCGCGGCTCAGATCGAGCGCATGCGCCCGTCGCTGATCGGCCTATCGCTGTTCAGCCACAACGCCACGCCCGTCTATTCGGCGCTGCGCAACGACGCGCCGAAGCTGAATCGAAGTGAACTCAGCGAGCGCGTCGCCCAGAGCGTGGAGCAACTCGCGACCGCGATCCAGGCGATCCGCGCGGTGACCGACGCGCCGATCCTTGTGCACTCGCCGGCAGCGATCTCGTTGAGCCGTCGTGATCAGTACCTCCCGACCCCACGTGGCCTCAAGCGGATGATCAGCGAGATGGAGGACCAGATCGCAAAACTGGTGGCCGCCAGTGAGAACGTGATTCAGCTTCGTGAGACCGAAGTGGCCGAGCGAATCGGTGGGCGCAGGGCCGCCGGCAAACGGCTGCTGTCCTCGGACTACCGCGAGGCGTGGTTTCACCCGATGCGAATCGGGCCAGCGTTGGCCGAGGAATATGAAGACGTGCTGGCATCGCTCGAGCTGGTCCAATCCACCAAGGCGGTGTTTGTCGACTTTGACAACACGCTATGGAACGGCGTCATGGCCGAAGGGCCGGTCGTGCACAACCGCGAGGGCCAGAAGCTGCTCAAGGAGCTCCGCAAGGCCGGTGTCCTGCTGATCGCCCTCTCCAAGAACGACCCCGCGAATATTCGCTGGGATGAGATGGAGCTGGCGCCCGAGGACTTCGTGCTGCACAAGATCAGCTGGCGACCCAAGCCCGAGGGAGCGGCCGAGGCGATCCACGAGCTCGACCTCGCAGCCAAGGCTTTCCTGCTGCTGGACGACAACCCGGCCGAGCGAGCGCTGGTCGAAGAGAACGTCGCCGGTGTGCGCGCCATCGATCCGGCGGATCCGTTTGCCTGGCGGACGCTGCAGCGCTGGCTGGCCAGCCCCTCCACCAAGGCGACCCCCGAGGCGCTCAAGCGCACGGAGATGTACCGCGAGGCCGCGGAGCGCCGGCGAGCGCTGGGCACGGGCACCGACTACAGAACAATGCTTACGACGCTGGAGCTCGCCGCCACCGTGCGCGAGGCCACCGACGCAGACATGGATCGCCTGCTCGAGCTGGTGCAACGCACCAACCAGTTCAACACCACCACGCGCCGCCGCTCGCGGGCGGAGCTGACCGAACTGATGCGCTCGCCGAACCACAGGGTGATCGTTGCCGGCCTGCGTGACCGCTTCGGCGACCTGGGCGTGGTCGGCGTCGTGATCGCCGATTACACAAGTGACGATTCAGCCGATGTCGACAGCTTCGTGATGAGTTGCCGGGCGATGGGCTTCGGCCTCGAGTTTCTGCTGCTGAACCAACTCACGTCCGATCATCCGGACCGGCGCTGGACCGGGAGCTTCCTGCGCACCGACCGTAATGGCCCGGCATCCGAGCTGTTCGGAACCGCGGGCTTCGACTGCGTCGAAGGCGACCCCGACGCGGATGTGCAGCTGTGGGCTCTGCAGCCCGACGCGCCGCGACCCGAGCGGCCCAGCTGGTTCCTGAACAGCGAGCCGACCACCTGCGCGAGCGCGCAGTCACATCAAGGCTGCTGAGCAGGCGCGTGACCAATGAGCTCCGTTCGCACTAAACCCGCGTCGCCGGAGGGTGCTCGTGCAATGCGCACGCTGCTCGTTGCCGGTCCCCGCAAACCGCCCGAGGCGCAGCTCCGCGCTCAGATCGCCTCGGACGAGATGCCCGACACGATGTGGTTTGAGGATGCCATCGGCGCGATGTCGGTGGACGAGGATCTGCTGGCAACCGTGCCGGGTCTACCCGGACGATTGCTGCGCGCCCTGCCGTTTCTCCTGGCACAGGCGATCGAGACCTTCAGGCGTCGCCGTGATGTCGACGCTGCTTTCTGCTGGGGAGAGATACCGTCGATCACCACCGCGCTTGTGCTGACCTTCTCGAGACGGCCGGTGCTCGCTGCGCTGCTGTTGTGGCCGTCGAAACCGAAGAAGGCGATACCACTGCGAATCCTTGCGCGTCGGATCGATGTCTGGCTTGTCCCCTCGCCGCTCCAAGCCGACTTCGTGCGCGATCGTTTGAAGGTCGCGCCGGACCGCATTGCCCGCATCACCTGGCCCGTGGACACCCGCTATTGGCGCCCGAAGGCTGAGGCGCAGGACGCGATCTGCGCCGTCGGACAGGAGATGCGTGACTACCCCACGTTCATCGAGGCCATCAGGCCGCTCGGCATCCCGTGTCATGTCGCCATCGGCGCGTCCGTTTTCGCCGAGACATCGGAGAGCTGGTACGCCGATTTGCGCGGTGACCTGCCGCCAGGTGTAACGGTCGGGCCGAAGTCCTACCAAGAGCTCCGCGAGCTCTATGCCCAGGCCCGGTTCGTGGTCGTCCCGCTCAGGCCATCAGTCAATGACAGCGGCATCACTGCGATCCTCGAGGCGATGTCAATGGGTCGGGCGGTAATCGTCACCGAAACTCCGGGCCAGACCGGCACGCTCGTCGACGGGGTCAACTGCAGGCGCGTCCCGCCCCATGACCCGATCGCACTGAGAGAAGCAATGTCAGCGCTCTGGCAGGACCCAGAACTCTGCGACCGACTGGGTAAAGCGGGACGCGAGTTGGTAGAGAACGTCTACGACACCCGCATTTGGACCAACACGATCGTCGATGCGATCAACGAACGGCGGCCACCGGCGGCGCAAGATCGGCGCTAGACGGCTGCACGCGCGTTCTTTCGCGTGTGCGCAACTCGTGGTTAGCGTTTCGCGGGCGGTCAGCCGCTCCGGGCGCAGCGCCCGAGTATCAGGCTACGACCGATAGACCTGACCGTAGGTGGGATCTGTGATCGTCGTCCAGGCGATGTCGGCAGCCCGCAGTCCCTCGGTGGTTCCCACCTGGCGGGCCGGGTTTCCGACCATGATGGCCTTGTCGGGGACGTCCTTTGAGACGACCGCGCCGGCACCGATGATCACGTCGTCGCCGACCCGGATGCCGCCGAAGATGAGCGCGCCGGAGCAGAGATCGACCCGGTCACCGATGACCGGGAACCCACCGCGCCCGGCGCCCACGGTCACCTGCTGGTAGACATCGCAGTCCTTGCCGAGCGACACGCCACGGATAACGGTCCCGTTGCCGTGCCGGATCTTCAGGCCCCCACCGACGATCGTGTCGAAGATCTCCATTGCCGGCGCACCGGAGAGAAAGATGCTGAGCACCTGAGCGATCCGCCGCGTACGCGGGGTCGGAGCCCGGTAATACGCGATCGTGCGGAAGGTCCGCTGCTGCACGGCTGCGCGCAGCAGCGCGCGCTGTTCATGGCCGCTGTAGGCGCCGTCCGGGTCGCGGTCGACCGTGCGCGCGGCGTCGCGCATCAGGTCATCCCGAATGCCGGAGTCCATCCTCGAGATCAGCAGGCAGTACAGGTACGCGGGCAGGCACAGCAGTTTCATCATCAGGAGACACCCTCACTCGGTCGCCCCCGCAGGCGGCTAGTCACGGCGGATATCTTGCCAAGCGCTGAACGCAGTTGGCCGACTGCCTGCCCACGCTCCTGAGCGGTGATCCCGACTGCGCCTACCAGGACCACGAGCGCCGTGCCGCCCGCAAGCAGCGCAGCAACCTGCCCCGTATCGCGCAACAGGTAATCGATGAGCCATCCGGCGCCGCAGGGCACCGCCATGCGCAGGCCGCGCCCGAGCGTCGAGCGTCCGATGATCCGCCGGCCGACGATCGCAATCGCCGCGCAGCCGATCACCAACTCCGTGAGCGCCAGCGCCACTGCCGCGCCAATCGCCCCGTTGCCGTAGCGATGCTGCGTCCACGGAATCAGCAGCAGGTTGATCAGCGGGTTGAAGATCGACGCTCCCACCATCAGCCACGTCCATGTCCCAAAGCGCTTGGAGGCGATGCAGATCTGCGCCAGCATGATGTTCAGGTACATCGGAATCAGATTGATGCCGAGGATGATCAGCACCGGAATCGAGTGGTCGTAGCTCGATCCGTACACAAGATGCATCACCGGCTTGGCGCCGATCCCGACGAGCGTCGCGACGGGCAGTGAGATCAGGAACACGAGCTCGATCGGGACGCGGGTCACGGCGATCAGCTCATCCTTGGACTTCAGGTGGGCCTGCACCATCCGCGGCAGCCAAGCGGTCGAGAAGATCGACGGTATCACCAGCATCGTGCCCCAGAGCCGCATCGGCACGCCGTACCAGGCGACGACCTTCGCGTTGGTCATGACCGACAGCATCGCCGTGTCGATCCAGGCATAGATCGTGAAGAAGACTCCCCCAGTCCAGTAGATCGCGCTGCCCTTGGCGACCTCCCAGATATCGCGGCGATTCGTCCGCCACCTGACCCCGAGGTAGCCGCGGATCCAGCGGAAGCAGAGCACGACCACGAGGCTCGCGGTCGCCACCCAACACCAGGCGAAGCCGAGCGCTCCGAACCCGAGCACCACCAGGACGATGCCGCCCAGACCCTGAGAGGTCTTGTTGATGACGTTGCCGAGCGCCATGTAATGCATCCGCTCGGTCGCCTGGAAATAGCTCAGGATCGGCTCGGACAGCAGCGTTACGGCCGTCGCCGCGCTGCACAGGTAGAGCACGACGTTGCCGTGAGCGGTGTAGCCCGCGACGAGGCTCCAGACGAACGTGGCGCCGGCGAACAGCGGGAACAGAGCCAGCCGCCCCAACGTCGCCGCCGACACCAGGCGCGAAGCGCGCTCGGGTGCCACGACGATCTCTCGCGTCAGGAAGTTGGCCGTACCAGCGCCCAGCATCAGCTGCAGGATGTTGGCGATCGACATGCCGGTGATGATCAGCCCCATGGCCCCATCACCCAACAGCCTTGGAACGACGAGGGTCCAGGAGAGCGTCATCGCCCACGTGAAGAGCTGTCCCGCGCTGAGAGCAGCGACGTTCTGCGTGAGCGATTTGCGGCCCTGCGCTGAGGGCTGCTCGATCGCTGCCTCAACCGGCGCGACGGCCTCGTTCACCACCGACACGCGGGCCCTTCATCTGATCCCGGTGTGGACAGGGTTCGACTCATGCGCCCCCCTCCGTCTCTCCGTGCGCTCGCTCGGTCCGAATCCAGGTGTCGCCACGCGATCGGAGCGTGCGGCGAAGGCTGAGCGGTTTGCGCAGCACGAACAGCGGAGCATGTGCGAGCGCCCGGTAGGTCGCCGCCGGTGCATCGGCGGCGATCAGGCCCAGCAGCACGTACAGCGGCACCGCGACTACGGCAAGCGCCCATGGCAGGATCAGCTCGGGTGCCAACCCGAAGCCGATGATCAGCGCCAGTTCGATGCACATCCCAGCCAGTGCAAGCGAAGCCAGCAGCCCGAGCGGCGGTACGGCCAGGTCGATCCCGACCAGGAGCAGCCTCAGCCCGCGCCCGGTCACAGCCGACCACATCAGACGTGGGATCTGGCGACGCACCAGGGAGGCCCAGCCTCCTTCCCAGCGTTCCTGCTGGATCGCCTCGGCCGCGTGCGACGGCGCCGTTGGAGCGTGAACCGCGGCCGCTCCCGCGAACGCGATGAACTCACCCGCGGAATCCAGCTCAATCGTGTACTCGCGATCCTCGGTGCTGCTGAATGCCGACCACGGGCGCCTGCGCATCAGCTCAGCCGATAGCGCCCAGCCGTTACCGACCAGGCAGGCCGATTGGCCGAGGACGTTACGGCCGGCGGGGCGCGTGCGGTTCATGAGGATGAACCCGACCTTCCGCAGCTCACTGGATGGCGAGTCGTCACCGATCGCGCGATAATCGGCCTGGACCGCCGGGGCACCGGCCTCCAACCGCTGCGCCAGAGCACGGAGCAGATCCGGATCGGTGAGAGTGTCGGCGTCAACACTGACGATCGCGTCGGGCGCGTCGGGCGCGGCCAGGACTCGGTCCATGGCCCATCGCAGTGCATGGCCCTTGCCGCGCACATCCGGATCATGCCTGACCAGGACCTCATCGGCACCGGCGGCGCGTGCCACCTGCTCGGTGGCGTCGGTGCAGTTGTCGGCGATCACGCAGATCCGAAACAGCTCGCGGGGATAGCTCTGAGCCAGCAGCGATCGAACGGTGCGGCCAACGAGCAGCACCTCATCGTGCGCAGGGACCAGAACCAGCATCCGCCAGCTCGGCGTGTAGCCCTCCAGTCGCTGCCCATAGCGGAACGATGCGACCGCGAGCAGCACGAGATACAGCGCCAAGGTGGCCGCCAGGCATCCCGCCAACGCCACAAGAATTCCCAGGACGATCATCGCCTAATCCGTCAGTAGAGGCTTATCGGGCGCGTCGGCTGACGCGCCCTCTGCCTTACAAACGCCTATGGAGCCCGCAAACTAGCGCCGCTCGGTGCGGCACCCTGGCTCACGCAGCGACGAGCTGCCCGCGGGTGGCCGGCGTCGAGCCGGCAGTCACCAGTTCCTGCATCAGGGCGCGACGCCCGCGATGCTGGAGCCCGTGAACGGACGCCTCGCTGCGCCCAAGCAGTTCGGCGATCTCCGTCGGGGATAGGCCGATGACGTGGCGCAGCATCATCACATCCCGCTGGTCATCAGGCAATGAGGCAAACGCGTCACGCATCACCATTGACCGCTCGGCATCGCCCGGCGCGCTGGCGTTCGTGTCGAGCACCGACTCCACCGGAATTGTGCGCTTGTTGGCGCGTAGGCGATCGATCGCGGCGTTCCGCGCCAAGCGCAGCAGCCACGCCGAGAACGGGACGTCACGTTCGTTGTACCTGTTGAGCCCCGTCATGAGCTTGGCGAAAACCTGCTGTGTCACATCCTCGGCATCGTGATCGTCGTGCACGATGCTGAGCACGTAGCCGTACACATTGCCTGCGTAGCGGCTGTACAGAAACCCAACCGCCTCGCGGTCGCCTTCTTTGGCACGCGCCACAGCCTGCCTCGTCTGTGCGAGTCCTTCCTGCGTGTCGCTCAGGGTCCGGACAGCTCTGAACCCGGCGACGTTCCCCCTGCTGGCATTCATCCTGAATTTGCCTTTCCTGAGTTGCGTCGTACGAGTATTCGGGTACGGCGAGGCTGTTTCAATGATCGGCACGGCCGCTGTGGCGTTCAGAAATTGAACGCCCTCGGCCGGACTCAGGATTTGATCGACGTTATGCCAGGGAACGATTAGACGTTTCGCTCCCCGGTCACGTGCTGGAAGGTCCGCATCAGGATCTTCAGATCCGTCCACAGCGACCAACCTGCGACGTAGCGATAGTCGATCGCAACCATCTCCGGACGCGAGGCCCGGACGCGCAGCACCTGCCACGGACCGGTCATGCCGGGCATCAGGTGAAGGCGCCCACGGTCGAGTCCGCAGATGCTCGAGTCCTCGTCGACGATGAGCGGACGCGGACCGACGAGGCTCATCTCGCCACGCAGCACGTTGAAGATCTGCGGCAACTCGTCAAGCGAAGTGCTGCGCAGGAAGCGGCCGATGCGGGTGATTCGCGGGTCATTCGCGATCTTGAAGAGTCCCTCGCCACCCTCACTCAGCGAACGGAGGTCTTCCTTCATGGCCTCGGCATCGGTGACCATCGAGCGGAACTTCAAGATCGTGAAATGCTGTCCATCACGGCCGACGCGCACCTGCTTGAACAGGACCGATCCGCGCGAGTCGATCATCACCGCGAGCGTGATTGCGATCAGGAGTGGCGCGAACAGAACAATCAACACCGAGGCGACCACGACGTCGAACGCCCGCTTCAGGTACCGCGAGCTCCGTGAGAGGCCGAACGGCCGCACGCCGATCAGCGTCATTCCGTCGATGTCATCGAACTCCATCGCGTGCCCGACCGACTCGAGCACCTGCGGCATGAAGCTGATGGGCAGGCCGATCGCCTTCGCCGTACGGAGCAGCTTCGGCATGAAGATCAGCCCGTCCTCAGGTGGAGCGACGATGATGCGCTGCACCTCGAACTCGTCCGTGACCATGCGGATCGAGAACTCGAGGTCCTCCTCCGGCTCCTCCATCAGCGCGTCGGTGCTGAGCGGAATCGCAGCGACTATGTCGGCGTGTACGCCGCCTGCCCGGAAGTGGCTCCGGAGCCGCTCAGCCTGGCTGACGTCGCCGATGACGACGCAACGTGCACGGTCCTGAGGATTGCGATCGAGCAGCGAAAGCACGATGCGGCCGAACGCCAGCCCGCCGAAAAGTGAGAACCACAGCAGACCCGCCTGCTGGCCCGTGAAGCCGTCGCTGCTCAGCACGGGCATCAGGATCGTCAGGACCAGCGCAAGCAGACCACTGAGCGTCAGCAGCCGTGGCGCCTGATCGAGAGTCGACGTCGACAGGCGCACGTTCGCCTGCTCGTAGGCACCGGTGATGGTGCACATCCCGAACAGCGCGGCCATGCCGAGCAGTGACACCACGCCGGCGCCCGACCGGCCCATCAGCGCAAGCAGCAGAACCAGTGTCGTGCCGGTGGCCGCACCATCGGCCAGCGCAAGGCGTGCACCCAGCGAGGGCAGCACGCGGCGGCGAGGTCCCTTGACGCGCTCGGTCTGGATGTCACCGGCGAGCACCGGAGCGGTCCGGCGATAGGAGCCGCGAGCAGGCGAGCCGGATCCGACCGGCTCGGCTGCGGGAAGCACTGGAGAAGAAGTGATAGTGAGATTTGGCGTCATTGCTTGATCGAGGAAAGGAACGGATGCGGAGTCGCAGCGCTTACGCGGGACTTGGAGCTTTTTGCCGAGTCGACTCGTCCAGCCACTCTGGACGCCCTTTTGGTGCCCGCGCGGTTGCTCCGGAAGCAGGCCGCCCGAGCGGACAGGAGACGTCAGGGCGCTGTGTGCCGGTGCGGCGCCAGGTTCAGCAGAGTGCTACTTCGTCGTCCCCGCCGATCCAGAGCCGGAGCGCACGTGGCAGCGAGAAGTCGCGGAAGACGCGGGCGTCGTGTCCGACGTAGCTTGCGATGATCCGGGCGCCAACGTGCGTGATGCTCGCGCCCTGCGCCACGATCGAGCGTTCGATCTCGGCGCCCTCGACCCGCGCACCGGCGCCGATCGACGTCCACGGCCCGATATAGGCGTCCTGGATCACGGCGCCCGGCCCGATCACGACGGGACCGACGATGACGCTGTCCCGCACGATCGCCGTCGGATCGATGTCGAGCTGCCCCTCGAAGCGGCTCGAGAGTTCCACGTCCTCGGGAACGCTCGGGACTATCCGATCGAGCGCGATGCGGTTGAGTTCCAGCAGATCGTGTCGATTCCCCTGGTAGCGATACCAGCCGCTGATCTCGTGGAGCTGCATCGTCGAAATGCTCGGCAGCGGCGACCCGGGCTGACAGACGGCCAGGTGCCGCCGACCGTCACCGGTCGCCCCAGATGCGAAACGCAGCGCACCGGGGCCAAACAGGCCCAGCCCGCTCCACGCCGCGGAGGTTGCGTCACCGTCGCTCGCACCGGCGCGCCGTTCGTAGGGCCTCCCCTGCGCTCTATTCGAAGTCGCGAAGACGATCGACTCTGAGCTGTCGTAGTCGATCTGTTCGATCAGCGAGCTCATCGGCGCCTCGAGCAGCCCATCTCCGGGCTGGATTACGCAGGGCGACTCGCCGACGAGGGGTGCGACAGCCTGAAGCGTGCCGGTCAGCGAGGAGTCGTCGCCACGCACGGCAAAGCGGATCTGGCGCAGATCGGCAGCGCAGGCGTCGAAGAAGCTCTGGACCTCGTGGAGGGCGTCGGCGTCGCCTGTGACGATCACATCGTCTATACCGGCATTACGCAGGCCATCGAGTGCGTGATCGAGGATCGCTCGGTTCGCAACCCGCTCCAGCGCAGCCAGTTCGTGCGCCCCATGCGCAACGAGCTCGGGCACCGATACGCGGTCGACAGCTATCACGGCCTTTACATCCATTCCCCATGTAACGCGCGGTGATATCCCAGACTCGCGCGAGCAGAAATTTCTCTGTGCAGCGACTCTGCGACTCTTGCGCCAACGATCAGATCCCACGCGCGACTGCAGCTGGGGCGTTCAGCAACTGAACGCACGTCAAGGATCAGGCTCCCAGCGCTGCGTTTGGTCACGGACAGCGCTGAGGCTATGCTCCGGCAGATGGCGGGGGTAAGTACTTCGAACTCGAGCTCGGAGGGAACCGGGTCGGGGCAGACCAACCACAACCTCTCCGAGTGGAGGTCGGGACGGTATGTGGACATCTACGCCACGAACGTCCTCACTCCGGTCGAGGTAAAGATCTTCGTGCGCTACCGGACGGAGCTGTCGGGCAGGGTTCTGGATCTCGGCTGCGGGGCAGGGCGCGTCCTTTCCTACCTGGTGATGCTCGGTGCCGACGCTTACGGTGTGGACATCGCTCCCAAGATGGTCGAGCGATCCAAGCGCACCGTGCCCGAGGCGACAGTCGTGCTCGGCGACATCAGTGCGCTGGACAAGAGTGTCGAGGGCAAGTTCGATGTCGTGATCGCCCCTGACAACCTGATCGACATCTTCGATGACGCCCAGCGACGCAAGGTGCTCGCCCACATCCGCGAGTACATCGTCGACGGCGGACTCCTGATCTTCTCGACTCACGACCTCGGTTGGGCCGACAACAACCAGGGGCCGCGGACCTGGGAGAGGAAGCTCACGCCGCTGCTGCTCGCGCAGAAGCTCGTCGAGGTCGCGCCCGCTGCGGTGGTCAGGTCCATCTTCCGGCGGCGTCGCGAGGCCGCCAACAAGAAGCGCCTGGCGCCACTCCAGCAGCGTAACGCCGATCACGCGATCCTCAACGACTTTCCGCACGACTACAGCCTGCTGCACTACTACATCCACCGTGACGATCAGGAACGGCAGTTGCAGAGCCTCGGTTACGAGATGGTGGAGTGTCTCGATGAGCGCGGCCGCGAGGTCGGGCCGGGTGGTCACGGAAGCTGTGACTCGCTCACCTATGTCGCGCGCCCCGTGCAGGGCTCCGGCGGCGCCTGAGCTGAGCCTGAGCTCCCGGGGCCGACTGCAGCTCGCGGGGCCGACTGCGGCTCAGTCGGAGACCGCGGCGACCCGCAACGGGTCACGCAGGTTCAACGCAGTCACCGTGACGGCCGGAGGCTGCTGCTCAGCCCCCGCTGCCGGCGTCAACGCAATCAGGCGCTCAACGCCTGGCTCTAGCGTGAAGGCCTGTTCCTCGGCCAACCAGCCGGGCGCGTCGACACGGACGTCGCGCACGAGTCTGCGGCAACGCAACCGCAGACTCGTCTCAGCGCCGTCGTGACTGACGATGCTCCCGACCAGCCCGAGCGCGGCAGCAGACTGGGCGAGCGCCGGGCGAGCGACCGGGAAGCGGAAGGCGTTGGCGATCAGCTCGGACCCGGGCTCCGCCCCCCGTTCGAGACTGACGGCGACGACATCGTGGCCGGGGGGACCGAATCTGTAGGCAAAACCGATGTCGGCAAAGTGGCCGACGATCTGCTCGAGGTCGTAGGCGCCGACCGAATGTGGGCCGAGCTCGATCGGAAGCGAGGCCTGATCGACTCGGACCTCGGAGTCGCGGTAGAGCGCGACGCGCAGCGTCGCCTCGAGCGATCCCGGACCGTCGTTGGCCACGTGTGCGGTCATCCCGCTCAGCCCCTCGTCGGTGATCCACACGGCGACCGGAGCAAGCACCCGGCGCAGCAGGTGATAGGCCATCTTCGGCCTGCCCGTGTGGTCGATCACGCCCCAGCCGGCCCCCGGCTTGAGATCCCGCAGCCAGAGCACGAGACCGCCGGCACAGGCGGAGCCGGCTCGCCGCCACTCGCCGAAGACCTCCGCCATCACCTCACCGGTGACGGTTCGTGAGAGATTCAGATACCGCCGTAGATCACTCCAGCGGAGCTGAACGGGATCCTCGCCGTACAACTTCTGCAGGTAATGGTCGCGGACATCTTCGAAATCCCAGCCTGCGCCGGCGTCTCGGGGAACGCCCGCCTTCCAGGCCGGGTGGTGCGGCACCAGCCCTCCTGGTGCCTCGATCTTCGCCAGCGACTCGTCGTCGGGCACATTCGAGAACGCGAGGCACTCGCCGGCGAACTTGACGTCCGACAAGCGCACATCGGACAGCTCCCGGAGGTACGCACCGACGCCGTAATAGTTGGCGACACCCTGGCCCGGCCTGAACGGCAGGGTCCCGCCCCAGGGCGAGTTGGGCAGGTACGGGACGCGCGCGTCAGCCTCGGCGATCAGGCGCGGCAACGTCTCGGTATACAACGGGCCGCGGGCCAGATCCGGATCGAGCCCGAGCATCGCGACCTGCTGTGCGACCTCGCTGCCGCCGCAGAGCACCGCAAGGCTTGGCCGGCCAGCAAGCCGGCCAAGCTGGTTACGTACCTCGGCCTCGAATTCTGCATCCCAGTCGGGCTCGCCGGCCGGATAGTCGAGGTTGGCCAGCATGAAGTCCTGCCACACGAGGATCCCGAGCTCGTCGCAGAGATCGTGGAACAGCTCGGTCTCGTAGCAGCCGATCCCGGCGATCCGCAGCATGTTCATTCCGCCGTCAACCACCTGCTCCAGGGCGGCGCGCACCACCGGCTCCGGCTGATCGGGGGCCGTCATGTCCAGCGGCGTCCAGACGGCACCCCGGGCAAAGACGGGAACGCCGTTGACGCGCAGCGCCAGGCCCGCGTTCTCCCAGTCGCTGGGCCAGTCGATCGTCCGAAAGCCGACGTGAGCACGATGGAGCTCGCGCTCACCGGCGCTCACCGTCACCTCATATTGCGTCGGCTCGCCGTGCGTGTGCGGCCACCAGAGCTGTACTCCGGGAACCAGCAGTTCTCCCGCGGCCGTGAACTGCGGTCCCCGCGCGTCGGGTTCCAGGCGCAGCTCGTGCGCGCCTGTCGGTCCGGCGATGGAGACCAGGAGCGTCTCGGGCAGGCCGGCTTCGCCGATCAACGTCCCAGTGAGCTGCACGGCAAGCACCCCACTACCGTCGGCGGCAACGCGCGGGCGCAGCGCGACCGCGCTCAGGACAGGGCCTGCGCGCCGCTCGAGCCGCACCGGCCGCCAGGGACCCACGACGGCCGGCCCGGGCGCAAATCCGGGGGCGCGTCCCAGGAGCATCGTGCGGAAGAAGCGCAGGTTGCCGTTGACCAGCGCGGTGCGCCAACGCGCTCGCGGGCGACGCCGCACCGCGAGCTGGGGCGCCAGCGCGCGGAAGCAGATCGCCAACTCGTTAGACGGTTCGATCACCGCCGAGACATCCAGTTCATGGGCGGCAAACATGGACCGACTCGACAGCAGTGGCTGCCCGTTCAGAAACACCTCGGAGAGCGTTGCGAGGCCGTCCAGGCAGAGGATCAGCTGCTCGTCCGACCTGCACGCGTCGGCCGCGAACCGCAGGCGAAACCACCAGTCACGCCCGTCGGGATCGACGTTCAGATCGGGGCGTGCACCGGCAACCGTGCCCGGTACGAGCGCCGGGCGCCAATCGAGATCGTCGAGGCGCGCCGAGCCCTCGAGCTCATCGGGATCGGTTTCCGCCAGCTCCCAGCCGTCACGCAGCTCGCGCGTCTGGCGCATGACAGCCACCGGCTATGTCAACTCGCGAGCTCGTCGAGCGTGGCCACGGTCTGCTCCCACCCCGCGGCCAGCGTCGCGATCAGCTCTTGAGGTTCAAACGCGCGACGTCGCGCCAGGCGGAACGAAAGGATCTTGCAGACTTCGACAAAGCCCTCGATTGCCTCGCCGGCTGGGGCGCCGTCGGAGCCAAACAGCCAATCGACGTAGGACCCGAGCGCTTCAAAGCCCGAGCCGGCAAGGCGCACCGTGGCGAAGGCGTAGGCGTGAAAATCCTCGAGGTCCCCCGCGAGCAGGTTCGGGAGCTCGCGGCCCAGTGCGGCGCCGAACCGCTCCGCCGGGTTGTCCGCGGGTCGTCGCGCGAGGTGGCGCCGAAGCGTTGCCAACGACGCATCACGCAGCCTGTCACCTTCGAGGCGAGGACCCGAGTCGAAGCGAACGATCTCGGTATAGGGCGGCAGCACGTCGTCGGAGACCTCGTGCAGGAGCCTGAAGATGCCGCGGTAGTCGTCCTGCCCGAGCGAGAACATGCCGGGCCCGTGGAAATAGTCCAGGGTCTGGGCGTCAGCGTCGATCGCATCCGCCGCAACTGACGATTTGACATGGGCGGTGCGGTAGCTGGTCGCGGCCGTGTCCGGCAGATAGAACGAATCAAGCTCGACGATCAGGGTGCGGCCGAGCTCCAACTGCTCAGCGATCTGGATCGGCAGCGGTCGGTAGGGCTGCATCTCATGGATGTCGATCCCGAACAGCAGCTCGATGTCCTCGGGCGGTGGCTTGAAGAAGGTCCACTGGTCCCCTTCGAAGTCCATCCGCACGATGTGTGCGAACAGCGCCATCGGCTCGTAGTCGCACGCGTGCAGCAGCTCGACGAGCACATCCGCGTAGCAGTTGGTCTCCTGGTAGGAGCGCTCGCTCGAGTGCAGGACGTGCCGCGTGTAGGCCGCCGGGTCCTTGCCGGACAGACTGACGCTGCCGGTTCGAGCAGACATCAATCCCACAGCTGAGATTTGATTTCCGGCGACCAGTCCCTTGGATCCAGGCCGTGCGTCCGCAGCAGCGCAAGCACGATGCGCTCGTGCCCAAAGCCAAGACAGGCGGTGTGCGCGGTCTCACCGTCGGCGAGCTCGATCCCCCACGTCGAACCGAAATGGTCCATGTGATGGTTGAACGACGCACATGCCGTAGGTTCGGGCCCGGCGATCTGAATCAGCAGCTCGAGCTTCAGGTCCTGGGCCCGCTGATTGACCGCCAACATCCGTCCGCGCCGGCCGAAGAACGGATCGTTGGCCTTGTCGAGGCTCGCATCCAGTCCGAAGCTGCGAAGCAGCTCGACGCCGAACTGCGCCCACTCGGCGCGCCAATCGATCACCACGTCAGGCTCTCCGATCCGCACCAGCTCGTGCTGATGGAAGATCTGGCGCCTGGCCGGATCGTGCGAGGGCTCGTTGCGGTACACCCACGAGCCACCGGCGTCGACGAACACGCCGCCCGGCTCGAGTCGTCCGCGCTTGGCGATCGCCGGGTACACCGGGTAACAGGCGGCCGGCAGCAGGCTGACCTCGGTCTGTGACTGGAATTCGCTCCAATCCCCGTGCGCGGCGGCACGCTCTGCCTGCTCGGTGGCCTGATCGTCGGTTCCGTCGAAGCTGAAGATGCTTCCCACAAGATGCGGGAAGTTGCCGACGTAACCACTCGACTCGACGTCGCGCTTGGGCACGATTGGCGGGAACCTGAGTTTGATCGCACCACGTGCGCGAGCCTCCGCGCTCAGTCGCGAGTCGAGGTGCTCCCGTACCCGTTCGAAGGGCTCGCCGTGGCCGTAGACACCGGGCTCGCCTGAGGCGATCAGCAGACCGGCGTCCAGCAGTTCCTGCAGCAGCTGCGCCTGATCGGGGCTCGCCTGTCTGACCTCAACCACGCTAGACCTCCTTCGCGATCAGCAGCAGACTTGCGTCCGTAGCGTGGATGCGCTCATTGGCGACCATCAGCCTGGCGGAAAGCGTGTCGCGCAACTGCCTCCCGACGCCATACGGCGAATCGTTCTTGTAGGCCATGATTCCGATCGCCTCGAGCACGGCCATGCAGATCCTCGGTGCCTGCTCAGAGGCCGCGAGCTTGAGGTTGTTGAAGCGCAGTACCGAGGCGAGCGTCGAGAGGGGCTGACGCCCGGGCGCATCGCTCTGCTCGAGGAAGTCGTCCAACGCTCCCTCCACCTCGCTGCGCAGCATTGACAGCTCTGCCATCACTGAGGACAGCTGATGGGCCGCCGGCACCGGCTCCCCCGGCTTGCTACGAGCCGCCGCGCGCACGAAGCTGCGGCCGCGCTCGAATGCCTCGGTCGCCGCGCCGAGCCAGACGTTGGACCAGAGGATGTGTGAGAGCGGCACGATCGACTCGCTCATCATTGTCGAGAACGGTACGTTCAGAACGCGCTCGGGGTCGAAGGTCGCGCGCAGCGTGAAGCCCGGTGAGCATGTCCCGCGCATGCCGATGGTGTCCCAAGTGCCAGCCGGTTCCATCTCCGTCTCTGACACTGCGTGAAGCACCATGACCTGGTCACGTTCCTCCGCGTCCGGTGCCCGGCGAACCGTCGTCAGGATGTCGTCGGCATGCCCCCCGTAACTCACGGTCGGCGCCCGCTTCTCAAACGACAGCCGCTCAGACTCGGTCGGGGTGATCGCGGCGATCGAGCGACCCATGTCGCCGCCCGTACCGATCTCCGACGTGGCCGATGCGACAAGCCGCTGGTCTCGGGAGACCTCCCTGAGGTACGACTCGAACCAGGAGTCTGCGGGCAAATGGCGCACGATCGTCGCGATCTGGATCTGGTGCATGGCAAACACCATTCCGCTCGCGCCGCAGCGGCGTCCGAGCAGCTGGGCAGCCCGGGCGATTGCGGGCGTCGACACACCGCCGCCGCCGAATTCGGTCGGGATCATCGCGGACATTGCCTTGCTCTCACGCATGGCGTCCACGGCCTCCCGAGGGAAGCGCGCATCACGGTCAACGGCATCTGCGTTCGCTGCTGCGACCTCGTCCGCAATCTGGCGCACGTTCGCGAGGAACGCGAGGTCGGAATCGACACTGACGGTCACTGGTCAGCCACCCACTTTGTTCTCGTACTTGGTCCACACATTCTCGTCCCCCGAACGCACTCGCTTGATATGGCTAGCGGTCGCCGTACTCCATCGACATAACGCACCGACGACTGGATTCTTTCTCTCGTAGAGCAAATCGTTGCAACCACGCCTGCACCTGAATCCACGCGACCGATCGCTCACACATTGCTAAGCCCCAGATTAAGCACACCCGCGGGCTCGATTTGAGATACGCGGTCACCGCGCCGATAGGACCACATCGTGGAACACCTGCGCGACAGTGGATTCAGAGGCCCAACGTGCGCTAGATTAAATGTTGATGGCGGGCAGCTCGGCATTGCCGGCTTCGTGGGGACGAAGCGTGGCGGAGGGCCGAGCGGGGGTGGTAAGACAACGTGAACGTGAGTTCGGCAATCGGCCCGGATGACGGGCGCAACACGGACGCTGTGAGTCGAGGGGCGGATCAAGCGCGCGAGGGTCAACGGCGTCTCGAGCTGTATCTACGCACCGAGCCCGACCCGGTCTTCGCGGTGGCCCATCTGCCCGCGGCAGCGGTCGCACGCAACACCGGCGTGGTCATGTGCCCGTCCTTCGGTTGGGATGATCTCTGCACACACCGGACGAAGCGCACGTGGGCCGACGAGCTGAGCGCCGCCGGTTATGCAACCCTGCGCTTTGACATCCCGGGCACCGGCGACAGCGGTGGAACGGCGCGTGATCCCGATAGGCTGACAGCCTGGATCGCTGCCGTCGCGGCCGCCGCGAACTGGTTGCGCGCCGAGGCCGGCTGTGGTCGCGTTATCGGGTTTGGCATCGGGTTCGGCGGCATGCTCGCGTGGGCCGCAGCCTCCGAGGGAGCGGCGATTGACGACCTGATGCTGTGGGCCACTCCGGTTGGGGGCCGACGGCTCGTGCGCGAGTTGCGGGCCGGTGCGATGTTGTCGATCGACATGGCCATCGACCCAGATGCGGAGGAGTCGCTCGTCCGCGCCGGAGCGCGAGAACTGGGGGCGGATCTCCTCGATGAGGCTGGGCAGGTGACGAGCCGCGAGACCCTTGATGCGCTCTCGAAGCTGGATCTCACGGCCAGGCCACTGTCCGACCCGAGTTCGCGGCGCGTCCTCCTCTTCAAACGCACCGGCAATGAAGCCGACACCGCGGTGGAGTCGTTCTTCGCGGAGTCCGGGGTCGATGTAACCCGCTCCGACGGCGACGGCTACACCCAACTGATGCAGTACGTCCAGCAGTCGCAGCTGCCGGCGAACGCGATCGCCGACTCGATCCAATGGCTCAATGCGGGACCGGTGGCCCCTGGCAACGCACAGCCGGCCAGCGCCACCACCGGCGGCCGCGAGCAGCTGACCGCGACCGCGCTCGAGCTCACCGAAGGCGGTGTGGCGATAAGGGACCGGCCGATCGCGCTCGAGATGAACGGCAGCGAGCTTTCCGGCATCGTCACCGAGCCCGTCGGCGTCCCCGCTCTGGGTATCTGCGCGGTGTTCTTCAGCGGCGGCTCGGACCGGCGTCTGGGTCCGAACAGGATGTGGGTCGAGACAAGCCGTCGCTGGGCGGCCCGCGGCGTTCATTGCGTGCGCCTCGACCCGCCCGGCATCGGCGACTCCGACGGGGACGAGCGTCAGTGGGACTTGGTGCCCGATCATTATCAGGAGCGCCACACGCAATGGGTGCTCGACCTGCTCGACGCGCTGGCCGCGGCCGGCCTCCCAGACCGCTTTATTCTCACTGGCTTCTGCGTCGGCGCGTACCGATCATTCCGCGCGGCGATCGAAGATCGACGCGTGATCGGATCGTTCGCTGTGGGGCTTCCCTTCTTCTTCGCGAGCTGGTGGATGTTCAACGTGCGGGACTGGTGGACAGTCGACTGGGTGCCACAGACCACCGATACTTGGCAGAAGACGGTCGCCGTGCGTCTGATTCAGCGCGCGATCTCCCTCCTCAGCTACGGGCGCCGGGTCGCGGTGCGCCTGACCGGCCGCGGGCCCGACCGCGCCGAACGCGCGCTCCGCGAGATCACCGGCAACGACACCGAGGTATTGATCCTCTTCAAGGCCAGCTCGCACGAGCTTCGGGATCTCCAGGCGGATGGGCGGCTCGCTCGATTCCGCAGCATCGACAAGGTCAAGGCGCTGCGGATTCCGGGGCATGACCAGCGATTCCGCCCACTCGCGCTCCAGCACTACATCAACACGGCGCTGGACGAAGCGCTCACACGAGTGATCGCCCGCCAAGACCCCAGCTGACGAGCCATACGGCCCGTCAGTGGTGTCTGCGGTTGCTCGAGTCCGAGCGATGCTGCTCCGGTTGCTCGTGTCCGAGCCGCGGTTGCTCGAGTCCGGACGAACGGCTCAGGCCGGTGCGTGAGCCTTCATCTCGAGCAACGCCGACTGAATCGCGGCCATGCTCCCGAACACGCCACGCGTCAGCATGTGATCTGGAAACTCCACATCGAAGGCGTCCTCCAGAGCCAGCATCACGTTGACGCTTGAATGCGACGTCATGCCTGCCTCATACAGATCCGCGTTCTCAGGCAGCGTTGCCGGGTCTGAGTTCAGATGTGCATGAAGTCTGATGATTTCTTTAATCCGTTCCAACATGTCCTATCAACGCTGCGCGGCTCGTAAAACTTGCATCGCGCACAGAGTTGCCTGCACGCCCGCAGCGCTCAAGCTCCCCGGCGGCCGGATGACAGTAGGGCGCGCTCGAAGAACCGCACCACCCTGGGCGAACTGGCTGCGCCGCCGGGGCTGACGAGTTGCTCATGCCCCTCACCCTTGACCATCCAGAGTGACCGCGGCGCCCGAGCGTGGTCGTAGTTGACGATCGCTGAATGCGGATTGACGTCGGTGTCGGCGAGCCCCTGGATCAGGAAGATCGGCCGGGGGCTGATCCGGGCGATGTAGTCCATTGGTCGCACGGTGCTGAGATTGACGCCAGTCCGGAGCTGCATCAGCCAGAGCGCCAGTGGCGAGTAGGGCGAACGTGGATGCAGAAGGATGTCGCTGAGCCGAGACTTCATGTACCCGGCGAGGGTGGGCCAGCTTCCGGCAGCCACCACCGCCTTCACACGCTTGTCGCCCGCGGCCTCCATGATGCTGATGTCGGCGCCGATCGAGAAGCCGAACTCACCGATCTCGTCGGGGTTGACGTGCGTGTGGTGGATCACGGTGTTGATCACCGAACGCAGATCAACGGTTTCACGCACCCCCCAGGTCCCCTCGCCGCCGCTCCCACCGCGGCTGCGCTCGTTGTAGGTGACAACCGTGAACCCGGCGTTGTGCAGCGCATTGGCCACCGGGAGCACCTCGTCCTGATCGCCGCCGTATCCATGAGAAAGCACGACCGTGGCCTCCTCGCTACCCGGGAAGAATCGGCCGACGAGCGTCACGCCCGTGCTGCTGCGGACCTTGAGCGGTTCGACCACCTTGGCGAGCGCCGGGTAGCTCGACAGATTCCAGGCGTACTGCGAGGGCCCGAAGTACATCAGCTCGCTCGAAGCCCGCCACGCCAGCGCCAAGAGGATCAGACAGACGGCAAGGACCGCGGCGACCGTCGCGATCAGGATCCGCCAGCGAAGAGCGAGCGAGCGCAGCCGTGAAACGCGCGACCGGATGCGTCCCGGTCGACGACCGGCCGGCATCGGATTTTCGCCTTGCCGAGTCATCGAACCAACTCACTAACGGTTTTTCCGAGCGTCTGCTTGCGCCGATCGATCCCGCCTATGATCCAGGCGGCACCTGCCGAACGAACTGAGGAGTGACGGCCATGCCGGCGAAGGCTCAAGCTGAATGGAAGGGCGGACTTCAGACGGGGGGCGGGACATTCTCCGCCGGCGAGGGGATCAGCGGCGAGGTGTCGTTCAAATCGCGCTTCGAGGACGGCCCCGGCGCCAACCCCGAGCAGCTGATCGCCGCGGCGCACGCGTCATGCTTCTCGATGGCACTTTCCGCCGGCCTCGAGCAGGCGGGAACCCCGGTGGAATCTGTCAAGACCGACGCGACGGTGACCCTGCGGATGGTCGACGGCAACCCGACGATCACTGCGATCGCGCTCAAGACCGTAGGCGTGGTTCCCGGGATCGACCAGGCCGCATTCGAGCAGGCGGCGAACGGCGCGAAGGCGAACTGCCCGGTGAGCCGGGCGCTCAGCGGCGTGCCTGAGATCACGCTCGAGGCGACGCTGGCGTAGCGGCAGCGGATGCTCGTCGTGCCCCGCCGACGAGCATCGGCTCACACGCGAGGCATGACGCCGCGCAAAGCAATACGCTCCCAGCGAAATGAGCCCCGCCCTGAAGCTCTCAGCCGCTGCTGCGATGGCAGTCTTCGCCGCCCGGTCGATCACCGCGGCTCGCCGTCGCTCGAGCTCGGCGAGGTTCGAGCAGCGCGCGATGTTCGTGGCTTCGGGCATCAACGACGCAGTCGCCGTCGATCGCGAAAGCAGTGTCGCTGAACAACATGCCGAACTCGGGATCTTCAGCCGTCCGCTCCGTCAAAACCCGAATCCGACTGCCGTACCTGCCGGGAGCTACGCATACTCGTTCAACGCCGGTGGGTCGTCGCGGTCGCGGGACTATCAACTGGGCGCGGCCTCTCACCTGGGCGCCGGTGGCGTGCGTCACAGCGGCGCGCTGCGCTGGTCGACGAGCGGTCGCGCCGAATAGTCTGTGCGTATAGGTGTCGCTCGAATCGATCATCGTCGGGCGTAGCTCCCTGCCATC
>DATASU010000188.1:0-35174 GCA_036269095.1 Solirubrobacteraceae bacterium | reverse complement strand
AGGGGATCGACGCAGTGCTGATGGCCAACGAGCGCAGCGCCTCGGCGGGGAATTTCATCTGGAACGGGGTCGAGGTCAACCACCAGTTCTCCAAGAGCCGCCGGGCCGAGCGCCTGCTCGCCGGCGCCGTCGCCGAGATCGAGGGCGCGCCCCAGATCTTCTCGATCCTGCGACCCGCCTCGGAGCTAGCGATCGCACGGGCGTTCGCGCGACTCGAGCAGTATCACCCGGTCTTCACCAGCTGCAATCGCGTGTTCCAGCTCAACCCCGAGGAGCGGCTCGGGTCGTGGTGTTGCGACTGCGACAAATGCCGGTTCGTGTTCCTGGCGCTGGCGCCGTTCCTCACGCCGGACCAGCTCGTGGCGATCTTCGGCCAGGACATGCTCGACGATCCCAGCCAATTCGACGGCTTTGCGCTGCTGACGGCGACAGGCGGCGACAAGCCGTTTGAGTGCGTGGGCGAGGTCGAGGAATGCCTGGCCGCGATCGAGATCCTCAGCCGGCACACGCTCTGGCAGCAGCACAGCAATGTCCGCCGGCTGGCCGATGAAGTTCTTGCCCAGCACGGTGGTGTGGGCGAGACGGAGATGTCCGTCCACTTCGCGCTGAGCGATGACCACGACATCCCGGAGGCCCTGATCCAACCGGTCCGTGAAGTTTTCGCAGCTTGACGGCAGACGGGTGGCGCTGTGGGGGGTGGGGCGTGAGACGAACGCCTTGCGCGCCGAGCTCGAGCAGCGGCTGCCGGCCGCGACGATCACCGCCACGATCGACGACGCCACGCCCGCGGCAGAGGCGCGCGCGGTGCTCGCCGACGCCGACGTGCTGGTGCGCTCACCCGGGGTCTCGATCTACAAGCCGCTGATCCGCGAGGCGATCGCCGCCGGGACGACGGTCACGACCGCGACCGGCCTGTGGCTCGCGCAGCGCGGGGGAGAACACGTGATCGGCGTGACCGGGACCAAGGGCAAGAGCACGACCGCGACCGTGATCGCGCACCTGCTCGGCCAGTCGATGCCGGTCGAGCTCGCCGGCAACATCGGCCGGCCGGTGATCGACCTGCTCGACCTCGACCTGGATGCCGGGGTTGTGGACGGGAACCTCATCTGGGTCGTGTGCGAGCTCTCGAGCTACCAGATCGCCGATCTGACGGTCGGTCCCGAGGTCGCGGTGCTGACCAACCTCTCCCGCGAGCACACCGATTGGCACGGCGGCGAGCAGCGCTACCGCGCCGACAAGCTGCGGCTGTTCGAGCTGCCCTGCGTACGCGTCGCCGTAAAGCCGCCGGCGGACGGCTGGCCGCTGCTGTTCAAGCCCGACGAGCTTCCGCTGCGCGGCGCCCACAACGCCCGCAACGTCACCGCCGCCGTGGCCGCGATCGAGGCCGCGGGCCTGCCGCTGCCGGCGCTTCCACGATCACTCGAGGGCCTCGCAGCGCTGCCGCACCGGCTGCAGACGGTGCACACCGACAGCTCCGGCACAGAATGGATCGACGACAGCATCTCGACCACACCCGAATCGACGATCGCCGCGCTCGAGGCGTTCGCGGGCCGCCCGCTCGTGCTGATCGCCGGCGGCTCAGACCGCGAGCAGGACTACTCGCGCCTCGCGCAGGCGCTCGCCGTCCGCAGCGCGCAGACCGCGCTGATCGTGCTGCCCGACACCGGCCAACTGATCGCGGCGGCAGCGGCATCCCACGGCTTCGCTGAAGATCGCATGTCGACAGCGGGAGACATGCGGGAGGCAACGCGACTGGCCAGGACACTTGCCGCCGACGGTGGGGTCGTGCTGCTCTCACCGGCGGCGCCGAGCTTCAGCCAGTACGCGAACTTCGAGGAACGCGGCGACGACTTCGCCACGTTAGCCTTGACCGCGTGACCAATCAGACTGCGACGTACCTCGCCAACCCGGAAGACGTTCATCGCGTGCTGCTGCTCTACAGCGGCGGGCTCGACACGAGCGTGATGCTCAAGTGGATCCAGGACCAGTACCAGGCGGAGGTCGTGGCGCTGACCGTCAACCTCGGGCAGCCCGGCGAGGACTACGACGTGGTCAAGGGCAAGGCCCTGCAGCTCGGCGCCGGTGACGCGTTCGTGGTCGACGCGCGCGAGGAGTTCGCGCGCGACTACATCGCCCCGGCGATCAGGGCGAACGCGATCTACGGCCTCAACTACCCGCTGTTCACAGCGCTCGGGCGCCCGCTGATCGCCAAGCTCGCGGTCGAATATGCGCGCAGGTCCGGTTGCGACACGATCGCCCACGGCTGCACCGGCAAGGGCAACGATCAGGTGCGGATCGAGTCGACGGTCGCGACGCTTGCGCCCGAGCTGAAGGTGATCGCGCCCGTGCGCTCGTGGAAGATGGGCCGTGACGAGGAGGTCGCCTACGCGCGTGAGAACGGCATCCCCGTCAAGGGCGGCTCCGAGGTCGCGCCGTACTCGATCGACGACAATCTCTGGGGCCGCTCGAGCGAGGGCCGCTGGATCGAGGACCTGACGGTCGCGCCGCAGGACGACGTCTTCCAGCTGGTCACGCGGCCCGAGCTCGCGCCCGATGAGGCGCAGATCCTCGAGATCGACTTCGAGGCCGGCGTGCCGGTGGCGCTCGACGGGGAGCGGCTCGCACTGGTCGAGCTGCTCGAACGCGTGGCCGAGGCCGGCATCCGTCACGGTGTCGGGATCGTCGACCACATCGAGGATCGCATCGTCGGGCTCAAGGTGCGCGACATCTACGAGGTGCCGGCGGCGGCGATCCTGCTGCCCGCGCACGCCGAGCTCGAGCGCCTGGTCGGCACGATCCACCAGAACCAGTTCAAGACGATGCTCGATCAGAAATGGGCCTACCTCGTCTACGCCGGCCTCTGGTGGGAGCCGCTGCGTGCCGACATCGACGCCTACATGGAGGCCGCCAACGAGCAGGTCACCGGGCGCATCGGCGTGAAGCTGTTCAAGGGCTCGGCGCGGGTCGTTACGCGCCAGTCACCGAACGCCGTCTACGACGCTCAGCTCGCGACCTTCTCGGAGTCGGGCGGGCTGTTCAGCCAGGAGGCGTCACCGGGCTTCATCGAGCTGTGGTCGTTGCAGTCACGGATGGCGTGGCAGGTGCGCAACCGTCGCGGCGGATGAGCCCGTGGTTCCGGCGCCGGCACGCCGAGACGGCGCCGGCCCGGCCGGTCGAGCAGCAGCCACCACAGCCCGAGCCAGAGCCCGCTGAACCGATGCCGGATCCGACCGGGCCGCTCACGCCCGAACGGCTCGACCGGGCGCTCAGGCGGCTGCAGCAGGAGAACCCGCCGCCGCCTGAAGACGCCTAGCCGCTCGCGGCGTCGCGGCGGTCCATTGCGTCGAGGATCGCCAGCGCGCAATCGCTCGGCGTGGTGGCGACGGTCTCGAGCCGCAGCTCGGGCGACTCGGGCGGCTCGTACGGTGAGTCGATCCCGGTGAACTGCATGATCTGGCCGTTGCGGGCGCGACGGTAGAGGCCCTTCGGGTCGCGCTGCTCGGCAACCTCGAGCGGCGTGTCGATGTGCACCTCGAAGAACTCATCGGCCGCAAACAGCGCGCGGGCGGCGGCCCTCGCGGAGCGGAACGGGGAGATCAGTGAGACGATCACGATCACGCCCGCACGCGTCATCAGGTGCGCCGCCTCGGCGGCACGGCGCACGTTCTCGCAGCGGTCCCACTCCGAGAAGCCGAGGTCGCTGCACAGCCCGGTGCGGAGGTCGTCGCCGTCCAACCTGCCGACCGTCAGTCCGCGCCGCTCGAGCTCGAGCTCGAGCTCGAGCGCGATCGTGGTCTTGCCCGCACCCGAGCGACCGGTCAGCCAGATCACACCTGACGGCTGCCGCCTGCCGGCCGCTGCGGGGTGCGGCGCGATCTCTGCGCCGACCGGGTGCAGCGCGCGTACGACGGAGTCGTCGACCAACAGCTCGTGCGCGTTGTCGGCCGCGTGTTTCACGGGGCCACCAGCGCGCCTGCGTGCAGGACGTTGTCGCTCAGGATCTGGACCGAGAAGCGTGTGATCTGCTCGACGAACTGTGCCGTGTCGTTGATGTGGGGGATCGGCTCGTCGGGGATCGGCAGCTCGAGGAACTCGCACAGCGGCTTCCAGCCTTGTTGCGGAGACCATTCGAGCAGCCGCTCGGCCGGGACGGTGGCGCGTACCTGGTCGTTGAAGCGCTCCATCGCCGTGGCCATGTACTCGAGCGTCGTCGCCTCGCCGTCGAGCAGTTCGGTGCGGACCCACATCTCCTTCATCATCTCAATGTAGGTCGCCCACACGGGGTCGACCTTCGTCCGCGCATCCGAGACGTGACGGATCAGCGTGTCGTCGTAGAACAGTCCCCAGATCGTCTTTCGCATGCTCTCGGCCCAGGCCATGCCGTCGCGCACACTCAGCAGTACCTTCGCGTCCGGATAGGCCTGCATCAGCTCGGCGTAGTAGTAGGACCCCGGCCAGTCGACCATCGCCGGGTAGCCGTCGAGGATCTCCGCGGCCGCGAGCCTGCCGTCGAGCACATCACGCCAGCGGTCCACCTCGGACATGTCGGCGAAGACGTTCTGCATGTGGTAGCAGGGCGCAAGCCCGAGAATCTCCAACGCGGCGCGCTGAGTCAGCGTGGCGGTGCGGGGGAGACCAGCGCCTATCAACTTCACTTTTCTACTCCTCGGTTCGCATCGACAAAGTGTGTGAGGCGGGAGTACGCACGGCCTCGATCAGCTCAGGCGACATCGGAACGCCCCAGCTCGTTTCCATGGCGGTCGATCGCCGCCACCTGGAACGCGGGTCCGTCGCTGTTGACTACGATCGTGGTCTCGAATCCGGTCCACGGCTGCGATCCGACCGGCTCGAGGAAGGTCGCGCCGCTGCCCGCGTACACCGTCCAGTGGCTGATGTCGGTCGCGCCGTTCCAGCTGGCGTAGACGATGAAGCCGCTGCCCTGATTCGACCTCGCGACGATCGCCGGCTTGCCGGTCGGGCGCCCGTTCCAGTCGGCCAGGAAGGTGCGGTAGGAGCGTGTCTCGCTGTTGAACTGGCCGTCGACCAGCAGCTCGCCGTCGGCCGAGAACTCGGAGAAGTACGGCTGTGCCCCCCAACCGACGAACACGTTTCCGTCGGGCCGGACCTCGACGCTGCCGAGCGTCCAGGCCACGAACTTCGCCGGATGCTGGAACGCGCGCTTGAGCTTCACGGTCTTGGCGGGCTCGTCGAGATCCAGCAGCAGCGCGAGCGAGCTGTGGCCGCTGATGTTGGCGTTGTTCATGATCGTCAGCTGCGTCTTCCCGTGGGGACGGACGTGGTGCTGCCACGAGAACCCGGCATCGTCGGGAACCGGGAAGTCCGAGCGTTTGCCGTTCAGCCGCCAGATGACCTCACCGCTGGTCCGGTTCACCTTGTAGACACACCAGGTGTTGCGCCCCGAGATCAGCAGGTTGCCGTCGGGGGCCTCGGCGATCGAGTTGATGTGGAAGAAGTCGTAGGCGTCACCGGCGGCGGCTGGGAGCGGCTGGTAGCTCTCCGCGAGCCCGACGTGATCGATCGACGACCAGTCGAACAGCACCTTGCCGGTCTCCACGTCGATCTCGAGAGCATGGCCGACCAGCAGCTGGCCGTTCTTGGCCCCGCCGATCGATGAGAGGTCCGCCGGGCGCTGCTCGTAATGGGTCGCGAGGGCCGTCCCGCGGGATGTGAGATTGAACTCGTGCAGGTCGATCGGCAGCGTCTTGGCGTCGCCGACGGTGGCGACCGTGGCGTAGGTCTGGTCGATGATCTTGCCGACCCCCGCGCCGTAGCCGCCGATCAGATCGCCCTGCCAGTGGGTGAGGACGCGTTGGCCCTTGTAGGTCTGCACCTGAACGTCGAAGACCGAGTCGTCGCTGCGCCCGAACCAGACCAGGCGCCCGCGGCGGTCGACGATCATCGGGCCGCGCTGGTTGCTCTTGTAGGGGATGTCGGCCATCGGTGCCATCACGATGAACCGCGGCTCCGCCTTCTCGCCGTGCGCTTTGAGCTCGGTGATGCGCACGTCCGCAGGGCGCAGATCGGGGCGCGTCACGAAGCTCGACACACCGCTGCCTGGATTTCCGGCCGCGGGGATGGTCGCCGTCGTGAAGCCCTCGGGCTCTGGGGTGGGTGCCGGACTGGCGCCGCCGCGCAGCTGATAGCCACCGGCACCGCCGACACCGAGCGCGGCGAGCACCCCGGCCGCACTGGGGATGAACTGGCGCCGCGTGACGCGTGGGGGTTTGGCGCTTGCGGTCATCGCTGGGAGAAGCTCCTCGAGCTGCCGATGACCTTCCCGGCGGCGTCAGTTGCCTGGAGCTCGAAACTGCCTGCTCCAGTATGGATTGGAATCGCGGTCTCAAAACCCTTCTTCGGGGACGTTGCGATCACGGTCTTGGTCGCGCCGCTGATCGCGAGCACCTTCCAGCCGGTGACGCGCGTCGCACCGTTCCAGCTCGCGTACACGGTCCTGGTCGAGCCCGAACCGCGGACCGCGCCACTCGGCGGATAGAGCGGCAGCCCGACCCAGTGCTGCACGTAGGCGCGGTAGGTGATATCCGGCGTCGGCAGAACCGCGTCGAAGATCAGCTGGCCCGACTTTGAGAACTCCGACATGAACGGCACGTCACCCCAGCCCACGAACGCATCGCCGTCGGGCAGTTGCTGGACATTGCCCATATAGCGTGACTCGACGCTGACGCCATGCGAGTACTGACGCTCGAGTTTGACCGTGTGGGTGGTCGGGTTGAGCCCGAGCACCAACCCGCGTGACGGTCCCGTGGCGTTCAGATAGACGCCCGCGCCGGTGATGTCGCAGCAGTGATCGTCGAACACGCTGAGAGTCGTCGGGTTGACGAGCTGGGCGTCGTGCTGCCATTCGAAGTGGTCGGCCGTCGGCACCTTGAAGCTCGACTGCTTGCCGCCGAGCGTCCATTCGATCTTGCCGGTCCGCGCGTTGACCAGATACACCGCCCAGGTGTTGCGCATCGAGACCAGGAAGGTCCCGTTGCCGAGCGGGTCCACCGAGTTCACGTGGTAGGCGTCCCAGGGGAAGCCGTTCTCCGGCGGTACCGCGTAGGAGTCCTGCTCGGGGATGTGCTGCGATGCGACCCAGCTGTAGACGAGCTTGCCCGTCTTGAGGTTGTACTCCTGCACCGCCGAGTCGATCAGTGCGCCGCCGTTGACGCCGCCGTACTTGGCGAGCTGCGCCGGCACGTTCTTGTTGGCGGTCACCCAGGCGTCGTCACCGCGGATCACGAACTCGTGCAGGGTCGGGATCCAGCCGTCGGCGCCCCTGAGCGTCGCGATCTTCTGGTAATGCTGGTTGACGACGACATCCTCGCCGCTGTTGATCTGCCCGGTGGCGGTGACGTCACCCTGCCACCAGCTGAGCACCGGCTTGCCGGCGTAGGTCTGGGCCTCGAGGTTCGAGGCCACGACGTTGGTCGGCACCGGCTGGAACCAGATCGGCTGCAGGTCTCCGCCGAGAATCAGCGGCCCGCTCTGGCCGACCATCGGCTGCTGCGTGAGGTCGTAGAAGTTCGCGAGCATGATGTCGCCGGGCAGTTTCTCGCCGGCACTGGCCGGCCCGCCGCTGACCTTCGGTGGGTGCAGGTTCGGCGCCGACACGAAGCTGTAGGCGCCCCTGGTCGTGTACTCACCGATCGGGGCTCCATGAGTGCGCGGCAGCGCGAATCCGAGCACCGCGAACAGGCCCAGCACGCCGGCAACACCGAGCGCGACCGTGCGCGTGTGCCCGCCGGGATGGGGCGTCGCGGTTGTGCCGGTGGCTTGCTTGCCACCGGCACTTGGCATAGCGGGAAGCACGAGCGTCAGCAGCAGGGCGGCCGCGCAGCAGCCCGCGCCGACCAGGTAGCCGAGCCGGAAGCCTCCGGTCAGCGCCGGCTGCGCCGCGACGTTGTGGCCGATCAGGTGGCTCGTGTGCAGCGTCGCGAGCGAGATCAGGATCGCGAGCCCGAGGCTGCCGCCGACCTGGCGTGAGGTGTTGACCATCCCCGACACGAGGCCGGTGCGCTCGGGGCTCGCGCTCTGCACGGCGGCGATCGTCGAGGGGACGATCGACAGGCCGATCCCCATCGTCATCAGCAGCCCGGGCAGGATGACGTACTGGATCGCGCTGCCACTCGGCTGCATCCGCGCGAACAGCGCCATCCCGCAGGTCATGAAGCTGAGGCCGCCGACGAGCACCGGCTTGACGCCGAAGCGGCTCACGAGCTTGCCCGCGCGCGACGCGCAGAGCATGATCACGAGCGCCATCGGCAGGAACGCGACCCCGGTGGTGATCGGCTGCAGCGACAGCACCTGCTGCATGTAGAGCGAACCCATGTACCACATCGGGAATAGCGCGGCACTGAACAGCAGCACGATCAGGTTGATCAGCTTGAGGTGGCGGGTCAGCGCCTTGGGCGGGATCAGCGGAGACTTCGCGCGGCGCTCAACGAGCGGGAACAGCGCGAGCACCGCCGCGCCGATCGCGATCGGCACCCATGCCGCCGCCGTGCCCCAGCCGTCGGTGCCGGCGTCGACGCAGCCATAGGCGATCAGCACCTGGCCGGCGGTGAGCACCAGCGCGCCGAGGATGTCGAATGGCTCGCGCTTGCCGGAGCGGCGCTCCTGGACGATCCTGATCGCCGCAAACGCGGTGATCACGCCGATCGGAACATTGATCAGCAGGATCCAGCGCCACGAGGTCCATTGCGTGATCATGCCGCTGAGCAGCACGCCGATCGCGCCGCCGGCGCCGTTCATCGAGCTCCAGAGCGCGATCGCCCGGTGACGCTCGTGACCGGCCGCGAAGGTCGAGGTCACGATCGCGAGCGAGCAGGCGGCCATCATCGCGCCGCCGAGCCCCTGGATCGCGCGGGCGACGATCAGCATCGTGCTGTCCTGGGCGAGACCGCCGATCAGCGATGCGCCCGAGAAGACGACGAGCGCGGTCAGGAACGTGCGCCGCTGGCCGATCACGTCGGCGGCACGCCCGCACAACATCAGGAACCCGGCAAAGACGATCGCGTACGCGTCGATCACCCACTGCAGGTCGGCCGCGGAGAAACGCAGCCCGACCTGGATCGACGGCAGCGCCACGTTCACGATCGAGAGGTCGAGGATGACCATGAACTGCGCGACGCAGCACAGCGCGAGGATCGCCTGCTTGCGATCCCGGCGCGGCCTTGAAGTGCCGTCTGCCGCCCCGGGCAGCGGCTCCTGCGGCGCCGGTTCCCGGTCGAGGACGGTCACCTAGTAGCCCGATCCGTTCGTGGTCTTGATCGGCTTGCCGCTGGGCGCGACCAGGTACCAGATGCCTCCGTCCGAGGCTGTGCCCGCAACCGCCGTGGCGGTCGTGCCCGGGTGGGTGTAGAGCGCGTGACCGCCGTAGAGCACCTGCACCGTTCCGTCGGCGCGCTTGAAGCTCGACAGCAGCGACTGGCTGACCCCGGCGCCGGCTGCCGGCTTGCCGGCCGCCGTCAGCGGTGGCCACTGCTTGGCGCATGCACCGCTGCAGCTGCTGCCGCCGCTGGGATCGGCGGTCAGCAGATACAGCGGCGCGCCATTGCCGGTCGCGAGCGCGGTCCCGTAACCAGGCACCTTGGCGGTGGCGACGGTCGCGTTCGAGCCCGTCGGCTTGGCGGTGGCCGACTTGGTCGCGGTCGTCGAGTGCTTCGCGGCAGAGCTGTTGGTGGCGGAACTCTTGGTGCCGGAGTTCGATCCGGAGGAGCTCGAGCCACAGGCCGCAACCGTCAATGAGACCGTCGTGATCGCCGCCAGCGACACGATCGTTGAGCGGAGGCGCCGGGGCCCCCGAGAGATTTGATACATCGGCATCTTTGGGACGATAAGGCGTAGCTAAACCAAAAGTTGCGGTGACATTAGCTGTCCTTTATGTGGACCAGACACGCGATTTAGGCGGGCCAGACAGCTCGCCTGGCACTCTGCCCGCTGGTACCAGTACCCGCACCGAGACTTCATCGACCCCTGCGTGTTATCGAGGACGGTTTGCAGCGAGCCACGAACAGACGCGATTTTCTTACGCTGGCGGCCGGTGGAGCGGCGGTTACGCTGCTCGCGAAGGGGCCGGCGAGCGCCACGGCCGCGACCTTGCCGTCGCTGCCGGCCGGTTCCAGCGCGTCGGTCAACGGAGGGATCAAGCGCTTCCGCTCGCGCCCCGATCTGCTGGCGCCGGACGTGGTCATCGACCGGCCCGCGCAGGGTCCGCTCGGGGGCGTGATCGTCACCGAGTCACACGCCGGGCCGCCACAGTCGGGGCCGTTGATCATCGACGGCAACGGTCGCATCGTGTGGTTCAACCCGCTCGCCGCCGCGCCGACGTCGCCGCTCAAGGCGTTCAACGTCAGCGTCCAGCAGTACCGGTCGCGGCCGGTCCTCTGCTGGTTCGAGGGTGTGGTCGCCGGCGGCCACGGCGTCGGCTACGGGCAGGGGCACTATGAGATCGTCAACACCCGCTATGAGCGGGTGGCCCAGGTATTCGCCCAGGGCGGGCTTCAGGGAGACCTGCACGAGTTCTTCCTGACCGACGACGGCACCGCGATCTTCAGCGCCTACGGGACCGCGACGACGAGCATGCAGATCAACGGCAGCGTGCAGAGCGTTCCCTATCTGTACGGCGTGGTGCAGGAGGTCGACGTCGCGACCGGCAAGCTCGTCTGGCAGTGGCGCAGCGATCGCCACATCGCGCTGAGTGAGTCCTACGCGAAGCCGGTGGTGGGGCCGGGTTGGATCTGGGACTACCTGCACCTCAACGCGATCTCGATCGACCCGACCGACGGCAACGTGCTGATCTCGGGGCGCAACACCTCCACCTGTTACAAGATCAACCGCCGCAGCGGCAAGATCATGTGGCGGCTCGGCGGCAAGCACAGCGATTTCCCGCTCAACGCGAGCACCCGCTTTCACTACCAGCACGACATCAACATCCATCCCGGTGGCCTGTTGACGCTGTTCGACAACGAGGGCGGGCCGCCGCGCTACGCCCCGCACTCACGCGCCCTGGTCCTGTCCCTCGATGAGAAGCGCAGGCGGGTGCGGCTCGAGCACCAGTTCCACCACAGCCCGCAGGTCTATTCGAACGCGCTCGGCAGCGTGCAGCCGCTGGCTGACGGCGACTGGTTCGTGGGCTGGGGACGATCGACCAACTTCACCCGCTACAGCAGCACGGGGGAGGTGCTGCTCGACGGTCACCTGAGCGCCGGCTCGAGCTCCTACCGCGCCTTCCTGCAGTCGTGGACCGGCACACCGACGGCGCCGCCGGACATCGTGGTGGCGCGCTCGGACTCGGGCGCGACCGTCTACGCCTCGTGGAACGGCGCGAGCTCGCTGACCCAATGGATCGTGCTCGGTGGGTCCAGCCCGGGGTCGCTGACGGCGCTGGGAACTGCTCCGGTCGAGGGCTTCGAGACCGCGATAAGCGTCGCTTCGGCGCCCGCCTACATCGCCGTTTCGGCGTGCGCGGCGGGCGGCCGCGTGCTCTCTACCTCGGCGGCTGTCAGCGGTTCCTAGCGCGGATCGAGCGGCGGGCGCCGCGCGCCCGCGAAAAGCTCGCACGGTGCGGCCTGGAGCGTCGGGGGCGTCCGGGTCGGCGCCTATTCTCGATCATCCGATGAGCCACGGATGCGCCCACCTTCACGTTCACTCCGAGTACTCGCTGCTCGACGGCGCGGCCAAGATCGACAAGCTCGCCGAGCGCGCCGCCGCGTTCGGGCAGCCGGCGCTGGCGCTCACCGATCATGGCGTGATGAACGGCGCCGTCGAGCTCTACCAGGCCGCCAAGAAGCACGGAATCAAGCCGATCCAGGGCTGCGAGGTCTACGTCACCGACGACCACACCAAGCGCGGCAAGCGCCACCACCTGACGCTGATGGCGGAGAACGCGGCCGGCTACCGCAACCTCGTCAAGCTCTGCTCCTCGGGCTTCCTCGAGGGTCTGCAGCGCGGCAAGCCGACGGTCGACGCGGGGCTGATGGAGCGCTACTCGGAGGGCATCATCGCGCTCACCGGCTGTCTGGCCTCGCGCTTCTGCCAGGCGCTCGTCAACGACCGTGACGCCGAGGCGCGCGCGGTCGCCGACGAGCTGCTGCAGATCTACGGCCACGAGAACGTCTTCTTCGAGGTGCAGAAGAACGGCATCGCCGACCAGGAGAAGGCCAACGCCGGGATCGTCAGGATCGCGCGCGAGGTCGGTCGCCCGCTGGTCGGCACCGGCGACGTGCACTACCTGCGGCGCGAGGACTACGACAACCACACGGCGCTGCTGTGCGTGCAGACCAAATCGACGCTCGCCGCGCCGAAGATGACGTTCGACACCAACGAGTTCTACCTGCGCTCGAGCGATGAGATGGCGGAGAAGTTCGCCGAGTGGCCCGAGGCGCTCGCCTCGACGCTCGAGATCGCGGAGCGCTGCGACGTCGAGATCGAGCTCGGCAAGCAGCTGATCCCGCGCTTCGAATGCCCCGGGGGGATCGTCGAGTCGGAGTACCTGCGCCAGCTAGTGATGGAGGGGCTCGCCTGGCGCTTCGGCGACCCGATCCCGGCCCCAGCGCTGGAGCGCGCCGAGTACGAGCTCGGGGTGATCGAGCGGATGGGCTACAGCGGCTACTTCCTGATCGTCTGGGACTTCATCAAGTGGGCGCGCGACCACGGCATCCCGGTCGGCCCGGGCCGTGGTTCGGCGGCCGGCTCGCTGGTCGCCTACGCGACCCGCATCACCGACCTCGACCCGCTCAAGTACGACCTGCTGTTCGAGCGCTTCCTCAACCCCGAGCGCGTGTCGATGCCCGATATCGACATCGACTTCTCGGTGCGCGGCCGTGAGCAGGTGATCCAGTACGTGACCGACAAGTACGGCAAGGACTCGGTCGCGCAGATCATCACCTTCGGCAAGATGTTCCCGCGCGCGGCGACGCGCGATGCGGCGCGTGTGCTCGGGTTCCCGTACGCACTCGGGGACAAGCTCGCGAAGCTGATCCCCGATCCCGAGCAGGGGCGCGCACCGAAGTTCGACGATTGCCTCGCGGCCGGCCAGCCACTGGCGGCCGAGGTCCAGTCGAACGCCGATTCACACCAGATCGTCGAGGTCGCCCGCGGGCTCGAGGGCATCGTGCGCAACGCCTCGATCCACGCGGCCGCGGTCGTGATCGCGCCACAGCCACTGACCGACCTCGTGCCGGTGCAGCTCGCCGACACCAACAAGACCGACGACGCCGGCGACAAGATCTACCGCACGGTCACCCAGTTCTCGATGAAGCCGGTCGAGGCGATGGGGCTGTTGAAGATGGATTTCCTCGGGCTGCGCAACCTCGACGTGATCGAGGACGCGCTCGACATCATCGAGCGCTCCAGCGGCACGCGACCCGACATGACGACGCTGCCGCTCGATGACGAGAAGACCTACAAGATGCTCTCGCGCGGCGAATCGATCGGCGTGTTCCAGTTTGAGTCCGAGGGCTTCCGTGAGGCGCTCAAGCGCGTGCGCCCGACCGAGTTCGACGACCTGGTCGCGCTCGGTGCGCTCTACCGGCCGGGCGCGATGGACTCGATCCCCGCCTACGCCCGCGGCAAGCACGATCCCGACACGATCGACTTCCACGACGAGCGGCTGCGGTCGATCCTCGCCTCGACCAAGGGCGTGATCATCTACCAGGAGCAGGCGATGATCATCTCCCGTGAGCTCGCCGGCTTCAGTGGCGCCAAGGCCGACGACCTGCGCAAGGCGATCGGAAAGAAGAACCGCGAGGCGATGGCCAAGCTCAAGCCCGAGTTCGTCGAGGGCTGCCGCGCCTCCGGCACCAGCGAGAGCGTGATCGACTGGATCTGGACGACCAACGAGAAATCCGCCGACTACAGCTTCAACAAAAGTCACGCCGCCTGTTACGCGCTGATCTCCTACCGCACCGCCTGGCTGCGGGCCAACTATCCGGCCGAGTACATGGCCGCGCTGATCTCCTCGGTGATGGACACCAAGGACAAGGTGCCGTTCTTTGTCGCACAGGCGGAGCAGATGGGGATCGGGATCCTGCCTCCCGACGTGAACCTCTCCGACCATCGGTTCGTGGTCGTCGAGGGCAACATCCGCTTCGGGCTCGATGCCGTCAAGGGCGTCGGCTACGCCGCCGTTGAGGCGATCAAGCGCGCGCGCGAGGATGGCGACTTCACCGACATCTTCGAGTTCTGCGAGCGGATCGACGGGCGGGCCGTCAACAAGAAGGCGATCGAGGCGCTGATCAAGTGCGGCGCCTTCGGCTCGACCGGTGCGACCCGCATGGGAATGCTGGCGGTGCTCGAGACCGCGCAGGCGGCCGGTCAGAAGGCCCAGCAGGACGCGCTGATCGGACAGGGCTCGATCTTCGACCTGGGACTCGACCTCGGCGGCGGGGGAGAAACCGGCGCGCCGGCGCGACCGACGCACGTCCCGATCCCAACCGGTGAGTTCGAGCAGAACGAGCTGCTGGCGATGGAGAAGGAGTCGATCGGGCTCTACATCTCCGCGCATCCGCTGAAGACGCTGAGCCTCGCGATGTCGACCAAGACCGATGTCAACCTCGGCTCGGTCGGAGAGTGCAAGGACGGCGAGCGCGTCACGGTCGGCGGCATGATCAGCCAGGTCAAGCGGTTGCGGACCAAGAAGGGCGACCCGATGGTGTTCGCGACGCTCGAGGACCTCAGCGGCTCGGTCGAGCTCGTGATCTTCGCCGACACGCTCGAGGAGGCCGGCAATGCCGTCGAGCAGGACGCGGTCGTGCTGATCAAGGGCAAGGTCGATCACAAGGACGCCTCGCGCACATGCGTGGTTGCCTCATCGGTCGACCGCTTCGAGCCCTCCGACGACGAGATCGCCAAGGCCGAGGCGGAGGCGTCGAAGGTCGTCGTCCCCGAGGTGCTGCAGATCCGGCTCGACGCCGGCGCCTGGCAGGCCGACCTGTTCGAGGACCTGCGCGAGGTGCTGTCGAGCTTCCCCGGCGACTCCGAGGTCGTGGTCGAGCTCGCCTGCACCGACGGCACGCGCCGGCTGCGATTCGGCAAGGACTTCCGCGTACAGCGGACCGCCGGGCTCTACTCGGAGCTCACGCAGATGCTCGGCTCGGCGCTGCTGCCGGGCGAGAAGGCCGCAGCGCCGGTCTAGCAGCTACTCGGTGCGCGCGCCCTTGGCCGGCTCCGGAACGATCCACGGCTTACGCCAGCCGCCATAGCCGTTGAGCAGCTTGTCGGCCTGGGTCGGCCCCCAGCTTCCCGGCGCGTAGGGGATCACCTTCGGGGGTTCGTCGAGCAACGGCGCGACGACGCGCCAGCTCTCCTCGACGCTGTCCTGGCGGGTGAACGCGCTGGCATCACCGACGATCGCCGCGTGCAGCAGCACCTCGTAGGGGGTCGCGGCCTCGCCGCCCTCCTGCGCGAACTCCATGTCGAGGTGAATGTCCGCGGGGGTCTTGCGATCGGCGCGCTGCGCGTCGAGGATCATCTGGATGCCGGTGCTCGGATCGATCTTGATCACGATCTGGCTCGGCTCGGGACGGCGGCTGCTGCTGGGGATGAACGCCAGCTTTGGCGCGTGCTTGAACACGAGGCGGACCTCGGTCTGCTTGCTCGGCAGACGCTTGCCGGTGCGGATGAAGAACGGAACGCCCGACCAGCGCCAGTTGTCGATGTCGAGTCGCAGCGCCGCGTAGGTCTCGGTCCTCGAGCTCTTGGCGACCCCCGCGATCTGCTTGTAGCCGCGGTACTGGCCGCGTACGTAGTGCGCGGGGTCGGCGGTCGCCATCGAGCGCAGGACCGAGTACTTGGCGGTCTTGAGCGTGTCGGCGTCACCGCCGGCGGGCGGCTCCATCGCGACCGCGGCGACGACCTGCAGCAGGTGGTTGACGACGACGTCACGCAGCGCGCCGACCGGGTCGTAGAAGTGACCACGGTCCTCGACGCCGACGGCCTCGGACATCGTCACCTGTACCGAGGACACGAAGTTGCGGTTCCAGACCGGCTCGAGCGTCGTGTTCGCGAAGCGGAGGTAGAGGATCTCCTGGAGGCCCATCTTCCCGAGGAAGTGGTCGATCCGGTAGAGCTGCGACTCGTCGAGGTACTGGTGCAGGTCCGCGGCCAGCTTGCGCGCGGACGCGAGATCCTGCCCGAACGGCTTCTCGACGACCACCCGCTGTCCGGAGCTCAGCAGATCCGCGTCGTGCAGGCCGGCGACCACGCGTCCGAACAGCGGCGGTGGGATCTCGAGATAGAAGGTGGGATTGCCGAGCTTGCCGAGCACGGTCTTGAGCTTCCTGTAGGTCTCGTCGTCGGCGAAGTCACCGCTGACGTAGCGCAGGCGCTTGACGAAACGCGTGAACACAGCCTCGTCGATCGTCTCGCCCGTGCCCTCGATCGACTCGCGCGCACGGTCGGCGAGTTGCTCGACCTGCCAGTCCTCGACGGCAACCCCGATCACGGGCTGCTTGAGCAGCTTGCGTCGCTCGAGCCGGTACAGCGAGCGGAAGGTCATCTTGCGCGCGAGGTCACCGGTGATCCCGAAGATCACAAGTGCGTCAGCCACTTCGTTGCCGGGCTCGGTCTTGATCAGCGAATGCTGTGAAATCACGGCGCAAACCTACCTTTTGGCTTTGGAGTCACGCATTAGTTGCCCGCGTTCGCGCAGGCTGTGCACGAGTGTGATGTCTTCGGCGGCGACGCCGCCATCGGCGGTCCCGGTCTCGAGCACGACCGGCAGGTCGGTGAAACGCGGCTCGGACAGAAACGCGGCAAGCCCGTCCTCTCCGAACTCACCCGCGCCGGGCGCGGCGTGGCGATCGCGATTGGAGCCCAGGGCCGTCATCGAGTCGTTGAGGTGGATCGAGTGCAGGCGTTCGAGCCCAACGATGCGATCGCACTCGGCCAGCGTCTGATCGAGCCCTTCGACCGTGCGCACCTCATACCCGGACGCGAGCAGATGGCAGGAATCGAGGCACATTCCCAGCCGCTGCTCGCCGCCCGCCGCGTCGATCAGCGCGGCGAGCTCCTCAAACGAACGGCCGAGCGTGCCGCCGGCGCCGGCGGTGTCCTCGAGATGCAGCGCACAGCGCTCCGACTCTGCCAACGCCTCGGCGATCACCTCGCCGGCGCGGGCGATCGCCTCGCCGACGTGTCCGGTCTTGGCCGAGCCGGGGTGCAGGACGACGCCGGTGGCGCCGATCGCGTCGCCGACGCGCAACGAATGGGTCAGCGATGTCAGTGACTTCGCGCGGATCTCGGCGTCGTCGGAGGCGCAGTTCAGCAGGTACACGGCATGGATCAGCACGCTGCCGATCCGGCTCCGTTCGCGGGCCTCGCGGAAGCGCTCGAAATCCTCCTGGCCGTAATTGGTCGGACGCCACATGCGCGGCGACTGATTGAAGATCTGGATCGACTCGGCGCCGATCTCGGCGCCGCGCTCGACGGCCTTGTAGAGACCGCCCGCGGGCGACACATGGGCACCTATCTGCACCGGCGCGACGCTCCTCCGACTGGTGTCACTAGCATGGCCTTCCGTTCCTATGAGAGTTCGCTTTGCACCATCTCCGACGGGCGCGCTGCATATCGGCGGCGCCCGTGCGGCGCTCTACAACTGGCTGCTGGCACACGGTCCCGGCGAGGGTGGCGAGAGCGCGGCGGATGGGCGCGGTTCATTTGTGCTGCGGATCGAAGATACCGACCGCGAGCGCTCGACCGAGGAGAACGTCGCGCAGATTCTCGATGCCCTGACCTGGCTCGGTCTGAACTGGGACGAGGGCCCGATCTCGCAGGTCGCCAACAAGGCGCGCCACCAGCAGGTGCTGGACCAACTGCTGGCCGATGGCCACGCCTATCACTCGAACGCCACCGCCGATGACGTCAAGGCGTTCAAGCAGCAGCACGGTGCCGACCGCGGCTTCCGCGGCGAGGCCGAGCCGAGCGGCGCCGTACGCCTGCACACGCCCGAGGAGGGCTACACCAGCTTCGACGACGCCGTACGCGGCGAGGTCAGCTTCCCCAACGCCAGCATGGACGACCCCGTGATCGCCCGCGCCGATGGCTCGGTGCTCTACAACTTTGCGGTCGCGGTGGACGATCTCGACGCGCGGATCACGCACGTCGTGCGTGGTGAGGATCACATCTCCAACACGCCCAAGCAGCTGCTGATCTTCGAGGCGCTGGGCGCGACGCCGCCGAAGTATGCGCACCTGCCGCTGCTGCACGGCCCCGATGGCAAGAAGCTGTCCAAGCGCCACGGCGCCGCATCGGTGCAGGAGCTGCGCGACGCCGGCTATCTGCCCGAGGCCGTCAACAACTACATCGCGCTGCTCGGCACCGGCTTCGCCCCCGACCAGGAGTTCTTCACGATGGCGGAGATGGCCGACGCGTTCCGGCTCGACCGCGTCTCCAAGAGCCCGGCGGTGTTTGACGAGCAGAAGCTGCGTCACATGAACGGCCAGCACCTGCGGGCGTTGACGACCGAGCAGCTGACGGCGCGGCTGGAGCAGTTCACCGGGCGCGGCGGTCTGCGCGGCGCGGTCGAGATCTCACGCGAGAAGATCCAGACGCTGGCGGACTTCTGGCCGCTCGCCGGGTTCCTTTTCGACGGGCCCGCCGACGACCCCAAGGCCTTTGCCAAGGTGATCGGCGCCGACGGCGGCCGCGAGGCGTTGACGCAGGCGCGCGCGGCGCTCGCCGAGCTCGAGCCGTTCACCGTCGAAGCGATCGAGCGAGCGCTGCGCGAGGTCGTCGAGCGCTCGGGCCTGAAGCCAGGACAGGTTTTTCAGCCGGTTCGGGTAGCGATTGCGGGGACGACGGTATCGCCGGGGATCTTCGAGAGCGTCGAGCTGCTGGGACGCGACCGCACAATTGTTTTGATTGATCGGGCTCTGGCTAAATGAACAGATGAACCACGGCTAAATGGATCTCGAACATTTGCCGATAGCAGGCACAGCGGCCTTCTTCACCGCTGACCCCTCACTACCGCGCAAAGAAACCTTAGAAAGTGGCAACCATCGCGTCCCCCAAACGACCGACCGACCCGCACGCATCGCGGGAGCGGCATCACAACGAGGGACAGGGCCGCCGGCTGACGGCGGCGTTCGAGGCGCTCGAGGCGTTCCCGATGCTCGCCGCCACCCGCAACCGCGTGGTGCAGCTGTTCGAGGACGGTGAACCCGCTACCGCCGACCTGATCCGCGCCGTCGAGAGCGATCTTGCGCTGACGATTCACGTCATGCGCCTTGCCAACCGTGGTGAGGGCTCGCGCAAGGGCCATGTCGACACCGTCGTCCAGGCCGTCGACATGCTGTCGCCCGGGACCGTGCTGGCGGCCGCTCAGCGCGCCCGCACATACGACTTCTTCGAGCGCACGGCCGTCTGGCAGAACATCCCGGAGCGCTTCCGGCTGCACGGCGCCGCGACCCAACGTGCCGTCGAGCGGATCGCCGCCGAGGTCGACCACGAGGCGCGTGACCGCCTGATGGTGACCGCGATGATGCACGACCTCGGCAAGCTCGTGCTGGTCCATGCCTATCCCGGCTATCCGACCCAGGTGCACGGCGACGCCCGCACACCCGAGGAGCGCGTGCAGCGCGAGCGCCGCGAGCTCGGTGTCGACCACGCGCTGGTCGGCGGCGTGATCGCGCGGCGCTGGGGCCTGCCCTCGATCATCGCGCAGGTGATCGAGTCGCATCACTCAGCCGACGCCGAGGGCGAGGCGGCGATCATCCGCCTCGGCGACATGCTCGCCCACTACCTGCTCGGCAGCGCCGTGACCCCCGCGGAGATGCTGGCTGCCGCCAAGGCGATCAACATCAAGGGCGAGCAGCTGCGCGAGCTGCTCTACGAGCTGCCGCTCTCGATCGGAACCGACCGTCCGCGCCAGGTCGACCCGTGCCCGATGTCGACGCGCGAGGTCGACGTGCTCAAGCGCCTCGCCAAGGGCATGGTCTACAAGCAGATCGCCTCCGAGCTCGGGCTCTCGACCAGCACCGTGCGCACGCACCTGCACAACGTCTACGGCAAGCTCGGCGCGATGGATCGCGCCCAGGCCGTGCTGATCGCCACCGAGCGCGGCTGGATCTGAGCGTCCACTAGGATCTCGCTCGTGCTGTCGATCACGAGCAAATCTCCTTACGCGGTACGAGCTCTGGTCGAGCTGCATCGCATGGGTGAGGTCGATCCCGTCCCGATCGCCGAGCTCGCCAAGCGCGGCGGTATCCCGGCTCAGTTCCTCGAGCAGCTGTTCGCGACCCTGCGCCGCGCCGGCCTGCTCAAGTCCCAGCGTGGGGTCAAGGGCGGCTACAGCTTCGCCAAGCCGGCGGACCAGGTGACCGTGCTCGAGGTCGTCGAACAGCTCGACGGACCGCTCGGTGCGGATGCCCGCGGGGTCTTCGCCGAGGCCGCGGAGGCCGCACGCGCGGTTCTGCGGGAACAGTCGATCGCCGACGTGGCCGAGGCCGAGGCGCAGGCGAGCGGCGCGGCGATGTACTTCATCTGACAGCTCAGTAGCGTTCGCGACCAGTGCGCACTATTCCGACCAACATTGCTGCCTATGTCGGCGCGACTCCCGTCGTGCAGCTGACGCACGTGTTGCCCGAGGGCAGCACCGCGGCGCTGTTTGCCAAGGTCGAGTCGTTCAACCCGGGAGGCAGCGTCAAGGACCGCATCGGCCTGGCGATGATCGAGGCGGCCGAGCGCGCCGGCCAGATCGAGCCGGGTCGCACGACGATCGTCGAGGCGACGAGCGGCAACACCGGCATCGCCCTCGCCTTCGTCTGTGCCGCCAAGGGCTATGAGCTGGTGCTCACCCTGCCGCAGGGCATGAGCCGCGAGCGCGAGCGGCTGCTGGCGCTCTACGGGGCACGCTTTGAGATCACCGAGTCGCTCGGCGGGATGCACGAGGCCGTCGCCGCCGCCCAGCAGATGGCCAGCCGCGACGACGTGTTTCTGCCCGACCAGTTCTCGAACCCCGCGAACCCGGAGGCTCACCGCCTCACGACCGGGCCGGAGCTGTGGGACGACCTCGATGGCCAGCTCGACGTTTTCGTCGCCGGTGTGGGAACCGGCGGCACGATCACCGGCGTCGGGGAGTTCCTCAAGCAGCGCAACCCGCGCGTGCACATCGTCGCGGTCGAGCCCGCCAGCTCGCCGGTTCTGTCCGGAGGGCGTCCGGGGCCGCACCGCATCCAGGGGATCGGCGCCGGCTTCGTGCCGCGGGTCCTGAATCGCGAGATCATCGATGAGGTGCTGCCGATCGGCGACGACGAGGCTGTGGAGACGGCGCGCCTGCTCGCGGCCCGCGAGGGAGTGCTGGCCGGGATCTCGGCCGGCGCGGCGGTCGCCGCGGCGGTGCAGGTCGCGGCGCGGCCGGAGTTCGCGAACAGCCGCATCGCCGTCGTTCTGCCCGACTCGGGCGAGCGCTACATCTCGTTGCCGTGGTTCGGGCCCGAGAACCGCTGAGGGTAGGCTGGGTCGATGCTCTCAAGCGGCGTTATCGGCGCCACGCTGTCCGAGATCCGTCGCGATGTCGAGGCCGCAAAGAGCCGCGATCCGGCGGCGGCCGGCGTCAGCACGCCCGAGATTCTGCTCGCCTGGCCCGGCGTTCAGGCGCTGCTCGCGCACCGGCTCGCCGCCGTGCTGTTCGCTGCGGGCGTGCCGCTGCTGCCACGCCTGATCGCGACCGTCGCCCGCTCGATCACCGGGATCGAGATCCATCCGGCGGCCGATATCGGCCCCGGCCTGTTCATCGACCACGGAATGGGCGTGGTGATCGGTGAGACCGCACAGCTGGCCGAGGACGTCACGATCTACCAGGGCGTGACGCTCGGTGGCACCGGGTTCGCGACCGGCAAGCGTCACCCGACCGTCCAGGCCTGCGTGACGATCGGCTCGGGGGCCAAGCTGCTCGGCCCGATCGTTGTCGGACACGGCGCGAAGATCGGCGCCAACACGGTCGTGATCCACGACGTACCACCGAATTCGACGGTCGTCGGCATCCCGGGACATCCGGTGAGGGTCGAGGGGCGCCGCCCCGAGGGGCCGGACGCCGACTGGGTGCACCTGCCCGATCCGATCGCCGATGCGATCAAGGGCCTGGCGCGCCGGATCGAGGTGCTCGAGCAGCTCACCTCGGCGGAGCGGCCGGACGGCGCCGAGCCGCCCGAGAGCACCGTTCCCGGCCCGAACCCCGCCGGGGGGTAGCCCCTATCCCGCGCCGGCGGCCAGCGGGCCGACCGGCGTCGGTGCTCAACGCTCGGCGTCGAAGTCCGCCACCTCGTCCTCATACGAGCGGGTGGGCCCGCCGCCACCGTCGAAGTTCTGGCGGCTGCGCACCAGGTAGAGGGGGCGCCCCTTGACCTCGTCGAAGATCCGCCCGACGTACTCACCGATCATTCCGATCGTGATCAGCTGGATGCCGCCGAGCAGCAGGATCGTGATCTCGACCGTGCTGAAGCCGTAGAGGTAGTCCCCGACGAGCTTCAGCACGATCACCACCGGAATCGCGATGAACGCGACCCCGGAGATCAAGAAGCCGAGCGCCGTGGCGAGCTGCAACGGCCGGTAGGAGAACGACGCGATCGCGTCGAGCGAGAACCGCACCATCCGCCGGAACGTGAACTTCGTCTTGCCGGCGTAGCGGGGATCGCGGTCGTAGGCGACCGAGTCCTGGGTGAAGCCGACCCAGATGCTCATCCCGCGCAGGAAGCGTGAGCGCTCTCCCATCGACAGCAGCGCGTCGAGCGCACGCCGGTCGAGCAGCCTGAAGTCGCCGCTGTTGGGCTCGAGCTCGATCGCCGTCAGCGAGCGGAACATCCGGTAGAACAGGCTCGCGGTGCGCAGCTTGAAGCGCGACTCGCCCGCGCGGCCGCGGCGCACGGCGTAGACGACGTCTGCGCCCGCGCGCCAGCGCTCGAGCAGTGCCGGGATCAGGCTCGGCGGGTCCTGCAGGTCGGAGTCGAGCATCACCGCGACGTTGCCGCTCGCGTGGTCGAGCCCGGCGGTGATCGCGGCCTGGTGGCCGAAGTTGCGCGACAGCAGCACGAGCTTGATGCGACGGTCGGCGGCGGCAAGCTGTTCGAGCTTGGCCGCCGTCTGATCGGTCGAGCCGTCGTCGACCAGCACCAGTTCATAGGGCAGGCCGGCGAGTGCCTCCGCCACGGCGGCGCAGAAACGCTCGATCGTCGCCTCCTCCTGATAGACGGGCGCGACGACGCTGAGCAATGCAAGTTCCCGGCCGAGGCTCACGCCGCCATCGTACGGACCGCCGGAGTCGTCAGAGCCAGGTCCAGCTGGGGAAGCAGCCGGCGACCATGATCACGCTGCCCATCAGCGTCGCCGCGATCGCCGCGTTCCAGACACGGCGGTTCTTGCTGAGCGCGACCAGCGGCAGCATCCACGCCGTGTACCAGGGCAGCAGGTACCAGGCCGTCGCGAGCACCGCGAAGGTGGCCCATGCGGCGCCGTCGATCCAATCCATACGCTGCCGCCGGACGCGATGCAGCAACCACAGCAGCGCTGCGCCGAGCACGACGTCGTCGGCGATCCGCACGACCTGGCTGACGGCCACTCCCGACAGTGAGAACAGCAGCCCGGGGAGGCTCTGCCAGCGGCCGTGGTCCTGGACTCCCTCGAGCGTGGTGACGGCGTGCAGGATGCCGGTGCCGAACGCGATGTAGCTCGCGGTGGCGACCACGGCGGTGGTCACGCCGGCGCCGATCAGCAGCCGCCGGCTGCCACGCAGCCCGGTGCCGATCACCTCGCCGACCAATGCGAACGGCAGCACGATCGCGCCGGTGAGCTTGACCGCTGCGGCCGCGGTGAGCAGCACCCCGGAGCTGGTCTCGCGCCGCGCCAGGACCGTGTAGATGCCCGCCGTGGTCAGCAGCATCATCAGCAGGTCGTTGTGCCCACCGCCGACCCCGTACAGCGTCACCATCGGGTTCAGGCCGACCAGCGCGAGACCGCGGGCGGGGCTCACGCCGCGCAGCTTCGCCAGCCGCCACAGCAGATACAGCGTGCCGCCGCTCGCGAGCGCCGCGATCACCTTGAAGGCGTAGAAGTTGAACGCGAATGACGTCGCCTGGAAGATCAGGCTGAGGAACGTGAACAGCGGCCCGTAGACGCTCGGCGTGGCGATCCAGTTGGAGCCGATGTACCCGGCGATCGGATTCGGCAGCGGATAGGTACCCATCGAACTGGGCCCGCGGAGATACGGGTCGATGTGGTAGTGGGCGAACATCTGCGCGTAGGCCTGGTACGAGAAGACGTCGGTTGAGAACAGCGGCGGTGCGAGCACCGCGACCACGGTGAAGGCGACCACCGACCAGAGAATCAACCGCGGCGACACGTGCTCGCTGTAGCGCAGCGCGAGCAGGTATAGCCCCAGCAGCACCAACAGCGCGGCGACGACTCCGCCGACGCCGATGCTGAGGCCGAAGTGCTCGAACGGACCGGCCATGCCCGAGTCCTCGGGCGCCAGCTGGATCGACTGCGGCAGCAGCGCCGAGCTGCGTGTGGCGGCGATGCAGATCAGCAGTCCGAGCAACGGGACCGCGAGCGTCGCTCCGATGCCGATGCGCTCGGCGCGTGTGCGTGTCCGCAGGTGGTGGCGCCAGTGCGCGGGTCCGGCCAGCCCCGAGGCTGCTGTGAGGTCGAGGCTGCCATCAGGCGTTGCCCCGAGCGGCGCGTTGACGGTCATAGCCAGCGGCTGGTCCGTGCTCCGATGTCGACCGCCGGTGACATCAGGAGCGGGTCAGCTGGCGTGCCCGGTGACGCCGTAGCATCGGCACGAGGAGCATCGCCTCGAGCGCGATCATGCCGGACATCTTGCTCGAGCCGGCGGCACGATCGACGAACAGGATCGGCACCTCGCGCACCTTGAAGCCGGAGCTGACCGCGCGGTAGGTGACCTCGATCTGGAACACGTAGCCGTCGGCGCGAAGGCTGCTCAGGTCGATCGTCTCGAGTACCTGGCGGCGGATGCACTTGAAGCCGCCGGTGAGGTCGTTGACCTTGATCCCGAGTACGGATCGCGCGTAGAAGCTGCCGCCGCGGCTGATCAGCTTGCGCAACACACCCCAGTCGCGCACGGCGCCGCCGGCGACGTAGCGCGAGCCGAGCACCAGGTCGGCGTCGTCGGTGGCGGCGATCAGATCGCCGAGGTACTTCGGATCGTGGGAGAAATCAGCGTCCATCTCGACCACCAGCTCAGCGCCGGCGCCGAGTGCACGCTCGAAGCCCGCGATGTACGCGCGCCCGAGGCCATCCTTGCCGGCGCGGTGCATCACCTCAACGGTCGGCAGCTCCTGAGCGAGCTGGTCGGCCAGCGCACCCGTACCGTCGGGCGAGTTGTCGTCGACGACCAGGATGCGGAACTCGCCGGGCGCGATCCGTGTCATTTCCTCGGCGACCGCATGGACGATCGGACCGACATTCTCGGCCTCGTTGTAGGTCGGGATTACCAGCCAGATACGTACACTCATTGCTGCCAGCGTAATCGGAAATCGGAAGGGTTGCTCAGAGGCCCATTGCGGAAATAAGCAGCCGATTAGCGTTTATCCGCTGCTTAGGGCGCGTTTGCGCCACGCCAGGCTCGGCGGTTTTGCTCTGTGCGCGCCGCCCGCCGGCGGGCGCGCACCGTCACCGCGCGGCTAGCGACGGACGTAGGCGACGCGTCCCCAGCTCGGTTCCGGGGCGAGCTCGATCGGCTCGCCACCACGGTCGGGCTGGATGTACACAAAGGCGCCGCTGTCATCGTCGAACACGACGTCGAGCTCGCCTTCCTTGACGCGTTGGTCGAGCCAGGCGCTGCGAAAGATGAGCCGTCGCAACCAGTGCACGAGTGAGCGGTCGGACGGTCCGACCAGCTCGGGCCAGCATTCGTTGACATGCTCACCCAGCGCCGAGGCCGGATCGGTAACCTCTCCGTTGACCACAAGGTTGATCAGGTCTTCGCTCTCGTCCTCGGCGATCGCGTCGCCGATGAAACCGAGGCGCCGGGCGGCCTGCTCACAGCGCTCGCTGAAATCACGCTCGTTGAACGTGAAGCGCAGGTCCCCATACTCGAGTACGAAGTCTTCGCCGGAGGAGTAATTGCCGCGTCGGTACATGCCGTCGGCATCTTATGGCCGAGTCCTCCACCGGCGCAGCCCCTGAACGTGATGTTGCAGGGAACCGCGGTATTTGCGGGATTCCGGTGTGGACTCAGATTGCCTAGGGGGTTAATCGGCAGGGGCTGGCGCCTCTATTGAATGTGAACCTTGCAGAAACCCCAAACACAATCCTGATTGTCGGTGCCGATCGTGCCGCTCGAGCGTTCCTCGGAGACAACCTGACGGCCGACGGTTACGAGATCCTCGAGGCTGGAGCGGTGAGCAGCGCCCGTCAGCTGCTGGCTCAGTCACACGCGGATCTGCTGGTGCTGGACCGCGAGCTGCCCGATGGTGACGGGCTCGAGCTGCTGCGCTTCATCCGTGATGGCGACGAGCTGGTTGCGCAGGTCGACCGCGACCTGCCGGTGGTCATCATCTCCGCCGACCCATCGCCGCTCGAACGCATCCGCGGCTTCGAGCGTGGCTGCGACGACTATCTCAACCGTGGTGAGCTGTCGTACACGGAGCTGCGCGCGCGGATCGCCGCGCTGCTGCGCCGCCGTCGGCGGGTATCGACGATCACGCGCCTGCGCGTCGGGACGCTGGAGATCGACGCGCTCGCGCGTCAGGCCTGGGTCGCGGGTGTCCCGGTGCCGCTGTCGAGCAAGGAGTTCAGCCTGCTGGTGACGCTCGCACGCGAGCCCGGGCGCGTGTTCAAGCGCGCCGAGCTGATGGCGACGGTCTGGGCCTGGAGCGACGCCGGCGTGACGTCGCAGCACACCAGGACGCTCGACTCCCACGCCTCACGGCTCAGACGCAAGCTCTCGAGCCACGGGGCGGCCTACGTCGTCAACGTGTGGGGCGTCGGCTACCGGCTGATCGACGTGCCCGCCGGTGAGCCGGCCGGCGAGATGCGGCTGGTCGCCTGAGATCGGCGAAGCTCGGGACGGTATCCGTCAGATCTGGCGCAGAACGTCCCGAGCTTCCCGCCGCGACGCGCGCGGGCGGCGCGTTCTGCACGAACGCTCCCACTTCCTACCACCACCCCGGCGTGGCCCTGCTGGCCGGTCTGGGGGAGGGGAATCGGGCGTTCAAGCCCGTATCTATCGGATGTTCGCTCCGCGGCCGCCGCTACGGCGGTGGGGTATGCGAGCAGCGAACGTGGGCGCTGTGGACTGTTGGTGGGAGATTGGTGGCGGATTGGGTTGCAAAGTGGGAAAAGATGGGTTAACGTGGGGCACGCATGCAGGGACCCGGGTGGCAGGGCTCCTCCCACCCAGCCACCCGGGTCTCAACTTTCGGCCAGACGCATGAGAACCCTTGATCTTTCGCGGCACCTTCGAACACGCGCTCGACGCGAAGAACCGGCTCACCGTTCCCGCCAAATACCGGGACGCGCTGAAGGCCGGAGTCGTGCTCGCGATCTCACCCGAGACCGAGCTCGGAACCGCTCGCTCGCTTGGTATCTGGCAGCCCGAGGCCTACGACGCCTACGTCGCACAGGCGCTGTCGGAGCTGAACCCGTTGAGTCCGCGCGCCCGCGATCTGCGCAACCTGCTCTACGGCAGCTCCTGGGACCTGGAGCTCGACTCGGCCAACCGGCTGGTGATCCCGCAGCCCGCGCGCGAGTTCGCCGGGCTCGACAGGGAGGCCGTGATCACCGGCGCCGGCGACCACCTGCTGCTCTGGGATCGCAGGGCGTTCTCCGAGTACAACGCCGTCGCGCTCTCTCGTTTCTCCGAGATCACAGCAAGCTTTGACCACACTGATTGACATGACAACGCCGCACGTGCCCGTCCTGGCCGGCGAGCTGATCGAGTTTCTGGACCCCGCTCCGGGAGCGGTTGCCGTCGACTGCACGGTCGGTGGAGCCGGTCACGCACGCCTGGTCGCGGAGCGCATCGGCGCCGCCGGGACGCTGATCGGGATCGACCGCGATCCACTCGCCGAGGAGCGCTTCGCCGAGATGGCCGCCGAGGTCTCCTGCGAGACACGCTTCATCCACGCTGACTTCGCCGGCGGTCTGATGCAGCTGCGCGAGGAGGGGCTCGCCGCGGACCTCGTGTACATGGATCTGGGGATGTCGTCGATGCAGATCGACACCTGGGAGCGCGGTTTCTCCTACTCCTACGAGGCGCCGCTCGACATGCGCATGGATCCGTCGCAGGACCGGTCCGCCGCGGAGATCGTCAACACCTGGGAAGAGCGCCGGATCGCGCGATTGCTGCGTGACTACGGTGAGGAGCGCTACTCCGGTCAGATCGCCCGCGCGATCACCCGCGCCCGCGCGCGCGCCGAGCTCACCACCACCCAGGAGCTGGTCGAGGTGATCAAGAGCGCCGTGCCGGTGCCGGCTCAGTTTGCCGGCGGGCATCCGGCCAAGCGCACCTTCCAGGCGCTCCGCATCGCCGTCAACGACGAGCTCACGCAGATTGACGACGCCCTGCCGCTGGCCTGGGACGTGCTCGCCACCGGCGGTCGCCTCGCAGTGATCTCGTTCCACTCGCTCGAGGACCGGCGCGTCAAGCGCTTCCTCGTCGAGAAGGCCCGCGGCTGCATCTGCCCGCCGGATCTACCGATCTGCGTCTGCGGCCATGAACCCGAAGCAGAGTTGCTCACCCGCCGCGCGATCGCGCCGACTCCGGGTGAGATCGCATCCAACCCACGATCCAAGTCAGCGCACCTGCGCGCAGCACGGAAGCTTCAGCAGAGGTGAACAACCAGTGACCCCACCAGCAGCAGCAACCGTCGCGGGACGTCGCGTCGTCCGCGAGTCCGAGCTCGACTACGCGCCGCGCGCGCCGCGTCGCGTCTCAGGTCCCGCCAGAGAGGCGCCGGCCCGTCCTGACCGCTCGGACCGCCCGGATCGCTCGGACCGCTCGGCCCGCCCGGAGCCGCGGCGTCGCGAGCGTCCCGCGACGCGGCCGTCAGCTCGCGCCAGCGCCGCAGCCATGGCGCTCGAGGCCGAGCTGGCGCCGGCACCCGCGCGGCCACGGCGTGAAGCGCCCGCACCCGCTCGTCCGCGCCGCGAGCAGGCACCGCCGCGCACGCGCACGGCGCCGCAACGGCGTGTCCGCACCGAACCGGCGCCGCGTCTGGCGACGCGGCTGCGGCCACCACGGCTCGACCGGATCGTCCGCGGCCGCGCGTGGATCCCCGTGCTCGGCGTGCTGCTCGTTGCGATCGTGGGTCTGCGCGTTGAGGTCCTGAAGCTCGGCTCCGGCGTCGGCACCCAGGTTCAACAGGCGACGCTGCTCGAGAGCGACAACTCGGTCCTGCGCTCGCAGATCTCGGCCCTGTCCGACAGCGCGCGGATCACCAAGCTCGCCGAGAAGTTCGGCATGCACATGCCCAATCCGCTCGATGTGCACATCGTTTCGGCCACGGCCGGGACCCACCTCGCAGCCGCCGAGCACGGCGTATCGGCGCCCGCGCGCACGACCTTCCTCAGCGGTCTCGTGACCGAGCAGCAGGCCAATCAGCAGAGCGCCGCCGACGCGGCCGCGCTGAGCACCAGCGACAGCACCGCCGACACGACGAGCTCGGCCGATGGCACCGCGACCGACGGGACCGCGACCGACGGTACGGGCCTCAGCTCTGGCGCGGGCCTGAGCTCGGACACGACCGCCGGGACGTCCGTCGGCGCCACGACCGACAGCACCGCGACGTCGACCGGCACCTCTGGGCTTGACGCCTCGGACACGGCGGCTACGTCCGACACGGCGGCTACGTCGGACCCGGCGGCTACGTCGGACCCGGCGGATACGGCGGCGACCAGCGACGCGAGTGCCAACAGCGACGCGCTCAACACGTCCGCCGCGACCGACAGCACCGCGAGCGGCACCGTCGATACGGGGGCTCCCGATACGACCGGAACCGCCGACGGCTCCCAGACAACAGGCTCGACCACCGGTTCGTCAACCGGCGGCGGCGGGCTCGCCGGCTAGCGATCATGTCGGCCAGCACGCCCCGCCGCACAGTCGACACGATCGATCGTCGCGTCGGACTGATGTTCGGCGTCTTCATCCTGCTGCTGCTGATCGGCCTGCTGCGCGCCGGTTACCTGGGGACGTTCCGCTCCTCGGCACTGCGCCAGGCCGCGAACAACGAGCAGGTGCAGACGGTTCCGGTGCCGGCGCCCCGCGGGGTCATCGGCGACCGCAACGGCGTCGTCTATGCGATCAGCGAGCCATCGGACACGATCGACGTGGATCCGAAGCTGATCAACGAGACCTACGCGGACCCGCAGCTGGTCGCCAACAAGCTCGCGCCGCTGCTCGGTCTCACCCGCGCGAAGACGCTCTCCCTGATCACCAAGCCGGGATCTCAATACGTCCAGCTGGCTCTCAACGTGCCGGCCGCGACAGCCGCGCGAATCATGAAGCTCCAGGTCACGGCCAAGGCCGCACCGGGCGTCAACGGCATCTGGGATGTCCCGACCGAGCGCCGTGTCTACCCCCGCGGAACCGAGCTCTCGCAGGTACTCGGCTGGACCGGCGCAGCCGGTGGCTCCGATGGCCTCGAATTCGAGTTCAACAAGACGCTCGCCGGGATCACCGGCGAGCGCAAGACGGTGATCGACGCCCAGGGCAAGGCGATCTCCGTCGACAACACCAAGACGATGGTCCCGGGCACAAACATGAACCTGACGATCTCGGCGCCGCTGCAGGCGGAGGTCGAGTCTGTTCTGGCGGGCATCGGCAAGCAGTACAAGCCCGCGGGCGCGACCGCGATCGTCACCGATCCACAGACCGACCAGATCCTCGCTCTCGCAAACTGGCCGTCGCTGAATCTCGACAAGGTCCCGGCCACGGCGCTCAAGGGCATCGATGGCCAGGTTCCGGCGGCCGAGGATCAGGCCGTAGACCTCTCCTACGAGCCTGGCTCGACCTTCAAGGCCGTCACGGTTGCGGGCGCGCTGCAGGACCGCAAGGTCACCCCGACGACGGAGATCCCGGTCCCGTCCTACCTCGAGGCGTACGGCTACAAGGTCACCGACGCCGAACCGCATCCCGACGAGACGCTCAGCGTCGCTCAGATTCTCCAGGTCTCGAGCAACATCGGCGCCGACCTGATCGGTCAACGGCTCGGCGAGCTGCCGTTCTCGCAATGGGTGCAGCGCTTCGGCTTCGGGCGGCCCACCGGTGTGGCGCTCCCGGGTGAGGAGCAGGGCATCATCAGACCGCTCTCGCAGTACTACGGGTTCTCGATGTACAACCTGCCCTTCGGCCAGGGTGAGGACGTGACGCCGATGCAGATGGTTCAGGCCTACGACGCGATCGCCAATGGCGGCATCCTGCGCACCCCGCAGATCGTCGAGTCGGTCGGCGGCAAGAAGGTGGCCGAGCCGAAGGGCAAGCGCATCATCTCGCCGACGGTGGCATCAGAGATGCGCAACATGCTGCGTGGCGTCCTTGGCGAGGGCGGAACCGCATCCGGCGCTGCGATCCCCGGCTACGACATGGCCGGCAAGACCGGCACCGCCCAGGTCTCGATCGACGGCAAGTACTCGAAGTCGAAGTTCGTCGCCTCGTTCATCGGCATGGTCCCCGCGAGCAAGCCGAAGCTGCTCGTCGCCGTCGTGGTGGACGAGCCCCAGGGCGCGATCTACGGCGGCTCCGTGGCAGCGCCGGCATTCCAGAGGATCGTCGGCTGGGCGGTCCCGCACTTCGGGATCAACCCCTGCCCGCCCAAGGCCTGCCCCGCGTCGGCGAAGCATCCCGCGATGCCGTAGCTACGCTGTGGCGCCGATGGATCTGGACGTTCTCTTTCCGGGCGCCGCCGCGGTGGACATAGCCGGTCTGGCCTACGACAACCGCGTTGTCGGCCCGCGTGACCTGTTCTTCTGCGTGCGGGGATTCACCCGCGACGGACACGAATTCGCACCCGACGCCGTCGCACGGGGTGCGGCGGCGCTGGTCGTCGACCACATCGTCGATGTCGATATCCCGCAGGTCGTAGTCGAGGACGTCCGCCGTGCGATGCCGCCGGTGGCGGCGGCTTTCTACGGCGACCCGACGGCGGACCTCGACCTGGTCGGGATCACGGGAACCAACGGCAAGACCACGACCGCGTACCTCGTGCGCGCGCTGCTCGAGGCCGACGGGCGGCAGAGCGGCCTGCTCGGCACGGTCAAGAGCGTGATCGGCGGAACCGAGCTCGCGCTCGAGCGCACCACACCGGAGGCGATCGACCTTCAACGCGCCTTTCGCGCGATGCTCGATGCCGGCGACAGTGCCTGCGTGATGGAGGTCTCCTCGCACGCGCTCGAGCTCGGACGAGTCGATGCCGCGCACTTCGCAGTGGGCGTGTTCACGAATCTCACCCAGGACCACCTCGACTTCCACCCGACGATGGAGGACTACTTCGAGGCCAAGCGCAAGCTGTTCACCGAGGTCGGCGCGCGGCAGGCGGTGCTGAACCTCGACGATCCCTACGGGCTGCGGCTGGCAACCGATCCGGAGATCCCTGCGCCGCTCACCTTCGCACTCGATCATCCCGGCGCTACGTACCGTGCCGACGATGTGCGCACGGGGCTCTCAGGCTCGCGGTTCGCGCTGCACTCGCCCGACGGCGTCGCCGAGCTGAGCTCGCCGTTGCGCGGAAGGTTCAACGTCTCGAACGTGATCGCCGCGTTCGCCGCCGCGCGCGCGCTCGGGGTTCCGTTCGACACCGCGGTGGCGGCGGTCGAGCGGGCCGGGCAGGTCCCGGGGCGCTTCGAGACCGTCGATGAGGGGCAGCGGTTCGCCGTGCTGGTCGACTACGCACACACCCCTGATTCGCTTGAGAACGTGCTCAGCTCCGCGCGCGACCTGACCGACGGCAAGCTGCACGTCGTGTTCGGCTGCGGCGGAGACCGCGACCGCAAGAAGCGCCCGCTGATGGGGGAGATCGCGGCACGGATCGCCGACCACGTGTTTGTCACCTCAGACAATCCTCGCTCCGAGGATCCGGACGCGATCATCGCGGAGATCCTGACCGGGATCGATCGGCCCGTCGACCACGATGCCGACCGCCGCGCAGCGATCTTCGCCGCTGTCGCCGAGGCCCGGGAGGGCGACGTGATCGTGATCGCCGGCAAGGGGCACGAGCAGGGGCAGGAGTTCGCCGGTGGCGACAAGATCCCGTTCGACGACGTGTCCGTCGCGCGGGAGGCACTGCGCGGGGCGCTCGGCGGTGCCGCGTGAGGCTGCCGATGCAGTCAGGCCACGTAGGTACCCTCGGTGACCGATGAGGCGCTGGGATGCTCAGCAGCTCGCGCGCGCTGCCGGTGCGCAGCTCGTACGCGAATCCGCCACGATCGGCGAGGGACCGGATCACGCGACGATCGACTCCCGTGCCGTTGGTAGTGGCGCACTGTTCGTCGGCCTTCCGGGCGAGCGCACCGACGGCGGCCGCTTCGCCGGCGCCGCGCTCGCAGCCGGGGCGTGGGGCGTCCTGATCGCGCCTGAGCACGCCGAGCCGGCGCTTGCCGGCGCGCCCGGCGGTGCCGTCATCACCGCCGATGATCCGCTCGAGGCGCTGCAGCGGCTGGCCCGCACCTGGCGTCACGAGCTCGGCGCCAAGGTGATCGGCGTGACCGGCTCGACCGGCAAGACCTCGACCAAGGACCTGCTGCTCAGTCTGCTGTCGCCGCAACGGTTGACGGTCGCGTCGCGGGCCAACCTCAACACGGAGATCGGGCTGCCGTTGCAGATCCTCGGAGCTCCGTCGGGAACCGAGGTGCTGGTGCTCGAGATGGGCATGCGCGGCGCGGGCCAGATCGCCGAGCTCGCGCGCATCGCCGAGCCCGACGTGGGCGTGATCGTCAGCATCGGGCCGGTGCACCTCGAGCTGCTCGGCTCGATCGAGGCTATCGCCGCCGCGAAGGCCGAGTTGATCGCGGCGCTCGCCCCCGGCGCCACGGCGGTGATACCGGCGGGAGAGCGCCTGCTCGAGCCGCACCTGCGTGATGAGATCGAGACGGTGAGCTTCGGTGGCGGCGGCGACGTTGACTTTATCTCCCAGGACGCGACCAGGGTTGAGATCAACGCGCAGGGCGAGCGGATCGAGCTCGAGCTCGACTTCGACGCGGCACATCTGCGCCACGACCTGCTGGCCGCCGTCGCAGCCGCGCGTGCGGTCGGCGTGACGCCGGGGGGACGGCTCGAGCTCGAACTGTCGCCGGGTCGCGGCCAGCGACGGAATCTCGACGGCGGAGTGACGCTGATCGACGACGCGTACAACGCGAACCCGATGTCGATGCGGGCGGCGCTCGACGCGCTTGCCGGCAGCGAAGGCGCCGCGCGCCGGATCGCAGTGCTCGGGGACATGCTCGAGCTCGGCCCCGGCGCCGAGGCCTACCATCGCGAGATCGGACGCTACGCGAGTACAAGAGCCGACATTCTGGTAACCGTCGGCCCGCTGGCAGCCGCGATGGCCGACGAGTTCGACGGTGAGCGGCACGTCAGCGCGGATGCGCGCGCGGCAGCGGAATTGCTGCCCGGGCTGCTGCAATCCGGTGACGTGGTGCTGGTCAAGGCATCCAACGGCGTCGGCCTCAAGCTCGTCTGCGACACGCTTGCGGCGGTGACGGCGGCATGATTTTCGCCACCGCCAGCCGCGCGCTCGGCTCACAGGCCGGCCGCGTGCTGATCTCGGCCTCTGCGGCGTTGCTCATGTGCCTGTTCCTGAGTCCGAAGTTCATTGAGTTCCTACGCAACCACGGCCTCGGCAAGAACATCCGCGAGGAGGGGCCGGAGGGTCACAAGGTCAAGGCGGGCACGCCGATCATGGGCGGGATCATCATCGTGATCTCGTTCGCGGTCCCGTACCTCTGCCTGTCTACGCGCGACTGGCCGTCGATGGGCGTGTTCCTTGCGACCGTCGCCTGTGCGGCACTCGGCTTTGCCGACGACTACACGAAGATCGTCAAGCGGCGGTCACTCGGTCTCCGTGGGCGCACGAAGATGGTGCTGCTGCTACTGATTTCGGTCGGGCTCTGGTGGGTCGCGACGCACAAGGCGCACATGTCCAACTACGTTTACCTGCGTCCGTTCAGCGGGCGCATCGACCTCGGCCCGGCCTACATCCTGT
>DATASU010000187.1:0-12952 GCA_036269095.1 Solirubrobacteraceae bacterium | reverse complement strand
GCCAGGCCTACACCGCCACGCCGGGCTTCTCGAGCATGGTCGCGCCGTACAAGGTCTCGACCTGGAGCAGCATCCCCGCTGCCGCCAAGGACGCCAAGGGCGACTGGTTCAACGACTACGGTGGATACATCTCCTTTGGCTGCGACATGACGGTCGTCAAGACCTGCCCGACCAGCTGGAAGGCGCTCAAGAGCTCGCAGTACAAGGGTGACGTGACGCTCAACGGCGCAATCGGCCAGGCCGCTGCCGCGACCGACGCCGTCTACGCCGCCGCGCTCAACAGCGGTGGTTCGCTCAGCAACGTCGCTCCTGGCATCAGCTTCTTCCAGACGCTGAAGTCCGACGGCAACTTCAACTCGACCGACTGCAACTCGCCGTCGGTGATCGAGGCCAACCAGTGCCCGATCCTGATCAACTGGGACTACCTGAACAGCGCCAAGTCCTACGGGTTGCCGGCAAACATCGCCGCCAACTGGAAGGTCGTTGACCCGAGCGGCAAGGAATTCGCCGGGTACTACGTCCAGGCGATCAGCAAGGCTGCACCGCATCCGGCGGCCGCGCGCCTCTGGGAGGAGTTCCTCTACTCGACCACCGGCCAGAACACCTGGCTCGAAGGCGGCGCCCGCCCGATCGAGCTCCCGGCGATGGCCAAGGCCGGCACCGAGAACAAGGCGGCGTACAAGGCGCTGCCTGCCGTCAAGGGAACGATCGCGCTGCCGACCGTCGCTCAGTCAACCAAGGCTGGCACGGCCATCGCGGCCGCATTCCCGGCTTGACGACTGAGTCTCAGGCAATCGCAGTAACAAACGGTCCCGCGGCGCCTCGGCGCCGCGGGATCATGCGCATGGGCGCGTCCGGTGGTGCCTGGATCGGGATGGCGCCGTTCAGCATCTACGTCCTGATCTTCCTCGGCTTACCGCTCTACGAGGTCATCCACGGCGCGTTCACGACCGACGCCGACAAGCTCACCTGGCAGAACTTCAGCACGATCTTCAGCGGCTCCGAGTACTGGACGCCGCTCAAGAACAGCCTGATCCTGTCGGCGTGGACGGCCGCCGTCGGCGCATTCTTCGGAACCTGGCTGGCGGCCGCGGTGGTCGCGAGCCCGGCGGCAAGCGTGTTGCGCCGGATCGTCTCGAGCGCCTCCGGCGTGCTCGCCTACTTCGCCGGCGTGCCGCTCGCCTTCGCGATGATCGCCGCCTACGGACGCTATCCCGGCGGTGTCGTCACGACCTGGCTCAAGAACCTCGGCATCGATCTCTACGGCCACGGCTTCAGCATCGAGTCGCTCTTCGGCGTGGGCCTCGCCTACACGTTCTTCCAGGTGCCGATGATGGTGATCCTGATCACGCCCGCACTCGAGGGGCTGAGGCCGCAGTGGCAGGAGGCCGCTGAGAACCTCGGCGCCTCCAAGCTCGAATACCTGCGCCACGTGGCGGTGCCGGTGATGGCTCCGGCCTTCATCGGCTCACTGCTGATCCTGTTCGGCAACGCGTTCTCGGCCTATGCCACGGCATTGGCACTGGTGGGCGCCGCGATACCGCTGGTCCCGGCCGCGATCAACGAGGCGATCAACGGCAACGTGCTCGTCAACCAGGACCGCGTCGCGCTCGCGCTCGGCGTCGAGATGATCCTGATCGTGATGATCATCATGGTCGGCTACTGGGCGGTTCAGCGCCGCGCGCGGAGGTGGCTGCAATGAGCGTCGCGGGCGGCGGGGGCCCCGGCGCGGTCGGCGCCGGTGCGCTGCTGGCCGAGATCGAGGAGCCACCGGCACCGCCACGTCGCGCACGTCGCGGCAAACGGCTGCGGCCATGGCGCGTCGTGATCCTGGTGCTGGCCCTGTTGTTCTTCCTGACGCCGCTGATCGCGTCGATCAAGTACAGCCTGCTTCAGCTCAACGGCTCCTACGGCTTCGACAACTACACCCAGATCATCAGCAACAGCGCACTGCGCAGTGCGCTGTTCACGTCGCTGGAGATCGCGGGGATCAGCGCGTTCCTGGTGGTGGCGCTGCTGCTGCCGACGGTCGTGCTCGTGCGGCTCAAGTTGCCGAAGCTGACGCTGCTGATGGAGGGCGTCACGATCCTGCCGATCGTGGTCCCGCCGATCGTCATCGCGGCCGGGCTCGCCCAGCTTCAGGGCAGCGCCCCGACCTGGATGGTCCATCTCTGGTTCAACCACCCGCTGACGGCGTTGACGCCCGTCTACGTCGTGCTCGCGATGCCGTTCAGCTACCGGGCGTTTGACACCGGTGTGCGCGCGATCGACCTGCGGACGCTCGTCGACGCCTCGCGGAGCCTCGGCGCATCGTGGTTCACGACGCTCACGCGCGTGGTGCTGCCCAACGTCGAGACCGCGATGCTCGGCGCGATCTTCCTGACCATCGCCTTCTGCATGGGCGAGGTAGTGATCGCCACGATCCTGCTGTACGTGACGCTCCCGGTTGAGATGATCCAGGTGAGCTCGTCCAGCCCGGGGGTCACGGTCGCGCTCTCCGTGCTCAGCCTCGTGCTCGTATTCCTGCTGCTCTTCTCGCTGTCCTTCCTCGCCGGGCGTAGGCGCGGCTCGACCTCTGTCCGGGTGATCTGATGATTCGTTTTGAAGGAGTGCAACGCCACTATGGGTCGGTTGCCGCACTGGCCGGCCTCGACCTCGAGATCAACGACGGTGAGCTGGTTGCGCTGCTCGGCCCGTCCGGTTGCGGCAAGACCACGGCGCTGAGGATCCTCGGTGGCTTCGACTTTCCGACCGCGGGGCGGGTGCTGGTCGACGGCCAGGACGTCACCAACGTCCCGCCGAACAAGCGCGACATGGGGATGGTCTTCCAGGCTTACAGCCTGTTCCCGAACATGGACGTGCGCACCAACGTCGCCTTCGGCCTGCGGATGCGGCGTCAGGACAAGGTCACGCGGCTCAAGCGTGCCGATGAGCTGCTCGAGCTGGTGGGTCTGGTCGAGCACGCCGACCGCTACCCGCACCAGCTCTCGGGCGGGCAGCAGCAGCGCGTGGCGATCGCCCGCGCGCTCGCGATCGAGCCGAAGGTGCTGCTGCTCGACGAGCCGCTCTCGGCGCTCGACGCACGCGTGCGCGCGCAGCTGCGCGTGGAGATCCGCAACCTCCAGCAGCGGCTCGGGATCACGACCCTGTTCGTCACCCATGACCAGTCCGAGGCGCTCTCGATGGCCGACCGCGTCGGCGTGATGAAGTCCGGGCGGCTCGAGCAGCTCGATACCCCGGAGAACGTCTATCACCATCCCGCGACCGCCTTCGCGGCCGAGTTCGTCGGAGCGATGAACCGCCTGCCGGGCCGCATCGGCGACGGTGGCGCCGTGCAGGTGCTGGGTCAGCGACTCAGCTGCCTCAATGACGAGGGCCGCCAGCCGGGATCGGCCGTCGAGGCGCTGCTGCGACCCGAGGCGATCTCGATCGTGGCGGACACGGCCGGGGCCGGAGAGGTCACGCACCGCAGCTTCCTCGGTTCGTCGCTGCGGCTCGAGGTCACGCTCGACGGTGGCCAGAAGGTCCTGGTCGAGGCCTCGAGTCACGACGCCGGTGTCGACGTCGGGCAACGCGTCGGCCTGCGCATCCTCACGCAGTCGGTAACGGTCGTGGACCCGGGCGTCGCGCCCGCACCCGAGGCCGTACCGGCTGTCGCGTAGCGGGCGCCGGGTAGTCGCGTCTCAATGCGGCTGCAATTTGTCTCTTCTGACAGGTCCGGGAACCGGTGCATCGTCCCAGGCTCGGCCACACCACCGCGTCTTTCTCCAGCGTTTGCGCTGGCTTAAGCGTCCGGCCAAAACGGCACAAACCTCGTAAATTCCATAAGACCTGATTCTGGGTGAAGGCGTGCAAGGCCTCCAAAGCTGCCGCCTGCGGCCGATTACGGGGCTATGGCCCCAGATCCGGCAGCCATTGCCCATTTCAGCCCCTGGTCGTGGGACGTCGACGCCGACGTCGTCTGGTCCCTGCCCGGTCTGTTCGTGATGCACGGGCAGCGCTGGCCGGCACATGCGGTCGACCAGACGACCGCGATCCCGGTGCCGCGCGAGCACTGGCTCGAGGCGCTGCCGGTGAGCCAGCGGGAGCGCGTCCGCAACTTCTGTGAGGCGATCCTCGAGACCGGTATCGGCGGCGAGATGACCTACCCGGTCACGGTCGGCGACACGATCCGCTGGATGCTGCTGCAGGCGGCCGTCGGCGAGAGCGAGGGTGGCAGCGTCCGGCGCGTGCTCGGCTACGTCCGCAACGTCACCGCCGACAAGCTGCTGGAGCTGCGCCACGACCGCACCCAGCGTGACCTCGAGCAGCAGCAGCAGGTGCTCGAGCGGATCGCCGCCGGCGACGCGCTCGAGGGCACGCTCGAGCTGCTCTGCCGCCACATCGAGCGCGTCTACCCAGGTGTGTTCGCGGCGATCATGCTCCACGACCATGAGGCCGGTGTACTGCGCACCGGCGCCGCGCCCTCGCTCTCACGCGACTACAGCGCGGCGGTAGACGGGCTCGCCGTCACCGATGGCAACGGCGCCTGCGGAACCGCCGCCGCGACCGGCCAGGTCGTCGTGATCGACGACGCGCGCAGCGACGCCCGCGCGGCCGCCGGACTCGAGCTGTTCGAGAGCTTCGGGCTGCGCTCGATGTGGTCCTATCCGATGCACAGCGTCACCGGCGCCGTGCTCGGCACGATCGCGCTCTACCGGACCGAGACCTTCACCCCGTCCGAGGCCGAGATCGGAGTGATCGGCCGGGTCGGGCATCTGGCCGCGCTCGCGATCGAGCGCGACGGCATCCACACCGCGCTGCAGATGAGCGCCAACGTCTATCCCGCCACCGGCCTGCTCAACCGCTCGAGCTTCCAGGAGCTGCTCAACGCGCGCCTCGACGAGCGCCTGCGCCACACCGCCCTCCTGTTCGTCGAGGTCGATCGCCTCAAGTACCTCGGTGACGACCTCGGCCAGAGCGCCAGCGCGGCACTGCTCGCCGAGGTCGCGCGCAGGCTGCGCGCCGCCGCCGGCACCGGCGGTCTGATCGGAAGATTCAGCAGCGACGAGTTCACGGTCGCCGTCGACTGCAGCTCGCCCGCCCAGCTCGAGGAGCTCGTGACCCGCGTGCAGGTCGCGTTCTCGACGCCCGTGAGCACCAGGGACCTCGAGCTGTTCCTGGTCGCGACCGTCGGCGCCGCCACGACCGATCCCACCGGCGACGCCTACAGCCTGATCCGTGACGCCGCCGCGGCGATGCAGACCGCACGCGCCGATGGGCTCGGCGGACACCGCATCTACAGCCAGGCGATGCGCCCCGCGAGCGTCGACCTGATCGGCCGCGAGTCCGAGCTGAGACGCGCGATCGACTTCGGCGAGCTCGTCCTGCACTACCAGCCGATCCTTGACATCGCCAACCATCGCTGGGATCGGCTCGAGGCGCTGGTGCGCTGGAACCATCCGACCCGCGGCCTGCTCGCCCCGGCCGAGTTCCTGCCGCTGGCCGAGAAGAGCGGCCTGATCGTGCCGCTCGGCCAGCGCGTGATCGAACTCGCCGCGCAGGACAGCGCCAGCTGGGTGGCGGCGATGCCGAGCCTGCGGATCGCGCTCAACATCTCCGTGCTGCAGCTCGACGATCCACGCTTCGTCGAGGACACGATCGAGCAGCTCGAGCGCGGTGGGCTGCCGCTGCAGAGCATCAACTTCGAGATCGCGGAGTCGAGCCTGATCCAGAAGCTCGACACGGTCGCGCCGGTGCTCGAGCGGCTGCAGGCACACTCGGTGCGGGCGGTCGTCGACGACTTCGGCGCCGGCTACTCCTCGCTCGCGCACCTGGGCCAGCTGCCGATCTCCTCGCTCAAGATCGACGGCCACTTCATCGGCCAGATCACCACCGACACGGCCGCCCGCACGGTCGTGCGCTCGATCATCGAGATCGCCCGCGCCCACAAGCTCACGGTCGTCGCCGAGGGCGTCGAGAATGCCGAGACGCTGGCCGCCGTCGAGGAGCTCGGCTGCGACTACGCGCAGGGGTTCCACGTCGCGCTGCCCGCGCCCGCCGACAAGGTCTCGGCGCTGCTGTTCGAGGCCTCGGCGCCGCAGCCGCTGCAGCTGCTCGCACCGCGGCCCGAATAGGCGCCACGCGCCCTCGCGGCCGTCAACCAAGCGGTCAGTTCCCGCAATTTGCGGCCTCGGCGGAGGCAAATCTCCACCCCGACCCGGTCGGCATGCCGGTCCCGACTTATTAAGAATTTCGACAAGCGGCCCGCGCAGGACGATAATCGCTTCCTAGGGTCCGGCTTAGGGAGGTGTCGGATGGCATCAAGATCGGTGGTCTATTCCGCGGCACGCGAGCAGCAGCGCGCAGGGGCGGGTGACGGCCTTCGAGGAACGGAATCCGGCGATGCGCTGGAGTTCGAGCCCGACGTCATCGGCCACGTTCTGCGCATGGAGCCCGGCGAGAGCCTCGCCGCCGAGCTCTCGCATCAGCAACGGATCCTCGAGCGGATCGTGCGTGGTGAGCCGCTCGATCAGACGCTGAACGCGCTCTGCCGCCACGTCGAGCAGCGCTTTCCCGGCTCGCGCTGCACGGTGCTGCTGCTCGACCGCTCGCTCGGCGTGCTCCGCCACGTCGCCTCGCCGACGCTGCCCAAGCGCTTCGTCAGCCAGATCGACGGCCTCCCGGTCGGCGACGGCATCGGCGTCTGCGGCACGGCCGCCGCGCGCGGCGACATCGTGATCGCCGCCGACATCCACAGCGATCCACTGACCCAGCCCTACGCCGAGCTGGCGCGTCGCTTCAAGCTCGGGTCGGTCTGGTCCTATCCGCTGTCACGCGCCGGGGGCGAGGTGCTCGGCACCTTTGCCGTCTACCGCGCCGTCAAGCACTCCCCGAGCGCGATCGAGCTCGACTTCGTCGCGGCCGCCGGCAACCTCGCGGCGCTGGCCGTCGATCGCGACCGTTCCGAGCGCGCGCTGCAGGCCGCCGTCAACTTCGACGCGCTCACCGGGCTGCCCAACCGCGCCCGCTTCCTCGAGCTCGTCAACGCCGAGCTCGGCGCCGAGGGCCGGCGCGTGACGGTGATGATGGTGCAGCTCGACCGCTTCAAGCGCATCAACCAGAGCGTCGGCGAGATCGCGGGCGACCGGCTGCTGGTCGAGACCAGCGAGCGCCTGAGCGGCGTGGTCGCCGAGCGCGGCATGGTCGCGCGCTTCGCCGGCGACAGCTTCATGCTGATGATGCCGGCGCTCGAGCCCGATGAGGTTGACGAGCTGACCAAGCTGGTGACCGCGGCGATGAGCGAGCCGTTCCACGCCGACGGCCTCGAGCTGCTGCTGACGACGAGCATCGGCATCGCCACCAGCGGCAGCGCGACCGACGCCTTCGGGTTGGTGCGCGAGGCCGACGCCGCGATCCACGCCGCCCGTGCCGGCGGGCCGGGCCGCCACCAGGTCTATGACCACAAGCTGCGCACCCAGCAGCTCGAGCGGTTGCGCACCGAGGCACAGCTGCGCCGCGCGATCGAACGCGACCAGCTGGTCGTGCACTACCAGCCGATCCTCAACGTCGAGGACCGCAGCTGGAGCGGGGTCGAGGCGCTCGTCCGCTGGCAGCACCCCGAGCGTGGTCTGCTGAGCCCCGACGAGTTCATCCCCCTCGCCGAGGAGACCGGGCTGATCGTGCCGCTCGGCATGTGCGTGCTCGAGATGGTCTGCCTGCAGGCGCGCCAGTGGTCGCGCACGCTGCCGGGCATCAGGATCGCGGTCAACGCGTCGCCCGTGCAGCTCGCCTATCCGACGACCGCCTCCGAGATCAAGGCGACGATGGAGCGGGCCCACCTCGACCCCTCGGCGCTGACCGTCGAGGTGACCGAGTCGGCGCTGATGGAGGAGCTCGACACCGCGCGCGAGGTGCTCGAGGAGCTCAAGGCGGCCGGCGTGCACGTGCTGATCGACGACTTCGGCACCGGCTACTCCTCGCTCGCCCGGCTCGGCGAGCTGCCGATCAGCGGCCTCAAGATCGATCGCCGCTTCGCGCGCGGGCTCGGGCACGACCCCACCGTGATGCCGGTGGTCCGCGCGATCGCCGACCTGGCCCGCGCCTACGGGCTCGAGGTGGTGGTCGAGGGCATCGAGGACGGCGAGGCGCTCGCGAGCGTCGATGTGCTGCGCTGCGAGTACGCCCAGGGCTTCCACCTCGGCCGGCCGTCACCGGCCGATGTCGTCGAGGAACTGCTGGCCGCGCCACTGGGCGTCTAGCTTCGTTCTCCAGTTGCTCGCCCCGCTGGGCGGCAACTGGGCTGCAGCGCTGCCGTAGACTCCGTCACCTGACCGCCCCGACCGACACCAAGAGCCTGATCGAGACGGCGATCCGTCGCTTCCTCGAGGAGGTGCCCGGGCTCGCGCCGCTCAAGATCATCGCCGGGCTCGAGCTTCACGGGCGCGGTGACGTGCAGCTCTACCGCATCGAGATGCCAGGCCCGGTCGTGACCAAGGCGCTGCCGACCGACGCCAAGGCCACGCTCGAGATTCGCCGCGAGCGCTTCAACGAGCTCGCGACCAAGGGCCACCTGGCTGACTGGCGCGCGGCGTTCGAGCATGGCGATGCCCGCGCCACCGGGATCGACCAGTACCTGAAGCTGATCGTCAAGGTCGTCGAGGCCCAGGAAGAGCGCTCGAGAACGCGTCGCGCCCGATCCCATTAGGGGACCGGGCGCGGGACAGCGTTTGTGCGGGCAGCCCAGCGGGGCTGCCCTGGCTCACGCCAGCACGAACTGTCCGACGAGCTTCTCGAGCTCGTCAGCGGTCGTCGCGAGCTGCTGTGCGCTTGCGGCGATCTGCTGGGTCGACGCGCTGGTCTGCTCGGTCGAAGCGGAGACCTGCTCGGTCGATGCGCTCGAGGACTCGGCCACCGAGGCGACCGAGTTCATGCTCTCGCGCATGCGGTCGCCGCTGGCGGCGATCTCGCGGATCGAGGAGGCGATCTGCTCGACGCGCGAGCTCATGTCCTCGACCGACTGACCGATCTGCAGGAACGCCTCGCGCGCCTGGTCCACGGTCGTGACGCCGCCCTTGGTCTGCTCGGCGCCGACCTCGACGACCTCGACGGCCTTGGCGGTCTCGGCCTGGATCTGCTCGATCAGCTCGGCGATCGTGGACGCGGCCTGCTGTGACTCCTCGGCGAGGTGGCGGACCTCCTCGGCGACGACGGCGAACCCGCGGCCATGCTCACCGGCACGCGCGGCCTCGATCGCGGCGTTGAGTGCCAGCAGGTTTGTCTGCGCGGCGATGCCGGTGATCGTCTCGACGATGCCGCCGATCTGATCGGACTTCTCGCCGAGCGAGCGGATCGCCTCACTGGCCTGGGTGCTCGAGTCACGCACCGCCTGCATCGCAACGCTCGCCTCCTCGGCGGCGGCGACGCCGTCGCGTGCGAGGCCACGGGCCTCCTCGGCGGCGGCGGCGGTCTCGTCGGCGGTCTCCGCGGAGACCTGCGATGCGTGAGCGAGCTCGTCGGTGATGCGGCGGGCCTCGTCGACCTCACGCACCTGCTGCTCGGCGCCGGAGGCGACCGAGCCGACGGCGTGCGCGATCTCCTCGATCGCCCTACCGGTCTCCTCCGAGGTCGAAGCCATCTGCGTCGATGCCGCCGACAGCGACTCGCTGCTGGTGGAGATGTCATTGATCATCGTCGCCAGCTTCAGGCGCATGCTGTTGTAGCCGATGACCGCGTCCTGTGTGTTCTGCAGCATGGCGTTGAACACGTCGGCGAGCTCTCCGACCTGCTCGCCGGTGGCGGCGCTGATCGGAGCCGTGACGGGGGTGACCGTGGTGGTCAGATCGCCGTCGTTCATCGCGTTGAGCGCATCTTTGAGGTCCGTCAGGCAGTGGCTGCGCAGCGACTCGAGCCGCTCGGTCAGTGCCTCGAGGCTCGAGTGATCGCCCAGCTTGGCGCGCAGCGTCTCGCGCATCGCGTTGTAGCCGTCGAGCGACGCCTGGGCGCTCTTGATCATCGCGTTGTAGCTGTCGGCCACGAAGCCGACGGATTCGCCCGCGACGTGCGGGGCGATCGGCTCGAGGTTGGCGTCGACGGCGACGGTCAGGTCGCCGTCGTTCATCGAGTGCAGGCCCTGCTCCAGATGCTGGAGGGTGCCGAGCAGCTCACCCATCCCGGACTGCAGCTGGAGCGTCGTCGACTGCTCGCCGAGTGCGCCCTGCATCTGCTCCTGGAGCTCGACGAACGCCTGGCCGAGCACGTCCTCGTCGGAGCGCGGCTCGAACTCGACCGCGAGGTTGCCGGTCGAGAACTCGACCATGTTCTCGGCGATTCGCTTCTGGGCGGAGATCGCCTCACGGAAGCTCTCGGCGACCGTGGCGATCTCATCCTTGCCGTGAACGTCGAGCTCGACGTCGACCGAGCCGCGCGCGAAGCGCTTGGCGGCGGCCGCGACCTTGCTCAGCGGCACGGTGATCGAACGGATGATCATCAGCATGATCAGACCGCCGACGAGCACCGAGATGATCGTCAGCACGAGCACCGTGGTGCGCAGGCTGTCGAGCGTCGAGCCGATCTGGTTGCCGTTGTTGTTGAGGTTCGCCTCGACGATCGGCGTGGCCGCGCCGAAGCCGACGGCGAGGCCCTTGGCGATCGCGCTCTTCTCGCCGATCGCCTTCATCGTGGCGGCGACGTTGCCGCTGGCGGCGGCCTTGGCCTGCTCGCTGGTGAGCGGGCCGTACTCGGTCAGCAGCTTCTGCAGCTGGTGGATCTTGGAGACCATCAGCGGCGTCGCCGGGTACTTGAGGACGGCGGCGAGGTAGGTCGTCGCGGCCTTCTCCTCCGCGGCCGGGATCGGCGCGACGAGCTTCAGGATCGGATTGCTCGCCGGAGCATGCTCGGCCAGCAGCGTGGCCTGGATGTCGGCGGTGTCGTCGGCCTCGAACCAGGCCTCATAGGACTTGTGGAAATCGACCAGCTGGGTGACGCCCGTGTTGGCGGCGTTGTAATGGGTCTTGACCGAGGCGATGCCGGTCAGGCTGAAGATCACGACCAGCGCCCAGAGGACGGCGAGCACGCCGGCAAGTGCCAGCAGCCTGGTACGGACCTTCACTGATGAGAGGAAAGCGTTTATGCGGTGGGTCCCGCGACGCCCGGCGCTATCCAGCGCCTGCACTTCGGGCTCGGGGGTGAGGTTGGGCGACTCCGCTGCGTCGCGTGGCAGTGACTCAGTCATAACCCTGTAGTCGTCTTATGGAGCGCGGCCTTAAGCCGTTCCACGCAAAAGATGCCGCGCAACACTTGGTTGCGCGGCATCGGACGACCGGCTGTGGACCGGGCGGGCCGGCGAGCCCGCGACCGGGCAGCCCAGCGGGGCTGCCCGGCTACGGCACAAAGCCTCCTACGCCAGGACGAACTGGCCGACGAGCTTCTCGAGCTCCTCGGCGGTCGTCGCCAGCTGCTGTGCGCTGGCCGCAATCTGCTGAGTCGAGGCGCTGGTCTGCTCGGTGCTGGCCGAGACCTCCTGGCTGGAGGCGCTCGAGGACTCGGCGACCGAGGCGACCGAGGTCATGCTGTCGCGCATGCGATCACCGCTGGCGGCGATCTGGCGGATCGACGCGGCGATCTGCTCGACGCGGCCGCTCATGTCCTCGACCGACTGACCGATCTGCAGGAACGCTTCCTTGGCCTGCTCGACGGTGGTCACGCCGCCCTTGGTCTGCTCAGCGCCGACCTCGACGACCTGCACCGCACGCGCGGTCTCCTGCTGGATCTGCTCGATCAGCTCAGCGATCGTGGCAGCGGCCTGCTGGGACTCCTCGGCGAGGTGACGAACCTCCTCGGCGACAACCGCGAAGCCGCGGCCATGCTCACCTGCGCGAGCGGCCTCGATCGCGGCGTTGAGCGCCAGCAGGTTGGTCTGTGCGGCGATGCCGGTGATCGTCTCGACGATGCCGCCGATCTGATCTGACTTCTCGCCGAGCGACCGGATCGCGTCGCTGGTCTGCGCGCTGGAGTCGCGTACGGCCTGCATCGCGACGCTCGCCTCCTCGGCGGCGGCGACGCCGTCGCGTGCGAGGCCACGGGCCTCCTCGGCGGCGGCGGCCGTCTCGTCGGCCGTTTCCGCGGAGTCGCGTGATGCCTGGGCGAGCTCCTCGGTGATGCGCTTTGCGTCGTCGACCTCGCGCACCTGCTGCTCGGCGCCGGCGGCAACCGAGCTGACCGCATGCGCGATCTCGCCGATCGCCTTGCCGGCCTCTTCCGAGGTCGAAGCCATCTGCGTTGATGCCGCCGACAGCGACTCGCTGCTCAGCGAGATCTCACCAAGCATCGTCGCGATCTTCGAACGCATGTCGTTGTAGGCCGCGACGGCCCCCTGTGTGTTCGCGAGCATCTCATTGAACACCTCGGCCAGGTGACCGACGTTCTCACCGTCTCCGGCGTCGATCGCCGTGGCGTGGGACTCGACGCCGATCGTGAGATCGCCGTCGTTCATCGCGCTCATCGCGCTCTGCAGGTTGGCGAGCGTCTCGCTGGTCAGTGACTCGAGCTTCTCGGTCAACGCCTCGAGGCTCGAGTGATCGCCGAGCTTCGCGCGTAGCGTCTCGCGCATCGCGTTGTAGCCGTCGAGCGACGACTGCGCGCTTTCGATCATCGCGTTGTACGAGTCGGCCACGAAGCCGATCGTCTCGCCCTCGACCTCGGGTGAGATCGGGTTGAGCGCGGCATCGACCGCAACCGTGAGGTCGCCGTCGTTCATCGACTGAAGGCCCTGCTCGAGGTTCTGGAGCGTGTCGAGCAGCTCGCCCATGCCGGACTGCAGCTGGCGCGTCGTCGACTTCTCGCCGAGCGCGTCCTGCATCTGGTCGCGCAGGTCGACGAAGGCGTGACCGAGCACGTCGCCGTCGGACTTCGGCACGACGTTGACGTTGAGGTGCCCGTTGGCGAACTCACGTGTGGCGTCGGCCATCGTCTT
>DATASU010000186.1:0-1986 GCA_036269095.1 Solirubrobacteraceae bacterium | reverse complement strand
GTGGCGTGGACTGATCTTGGTCGACAGCCCTCCTACCGGAGGCTTCATCTCGTTGTCACGCCGACACTCCGACAAACATCAACTCGTGATCCACATCCCTTGTCCACCAACACTTCCCGACCAGGTTGAAAACGGCTCATTTTCCCGCTGCTCGTCGCGGCCAGCGCACTGGGCGCCGTTCTGCTGTACCGCTATGTCGACGTCGGCACGCTCGGCCCGCTGCCGAACATGTACGACCCGGCCTGGTATCCGGAAAAGGCGATCAGCGCCATCGCCGAGGCGGTCGCGCTTCTCGGCGCGGCAGTACTCGTCCTCGCGCCGCGCCGCAACACGCTCGCGCGAAAGGCCCCGCAGTCCAGCTAGCCCTACCAGCTGCGCGCGTGCATGGTGACGGTGATCAGCGCCGCGCGCAGCAGCTTGCTGACCTGGCCGGGTGTCCAGCCGGTCTGTTCGGCGATCTCGGCGATCGTGCGATGCTCGTTGATGGCCGAGGACAGCGCGAACCGCTGGCGTGGCGGCAGCAAGGTCATTTCGTCGGAGAGCACCGCGGCGTGCAGCACCCCTTCCAACCGGCCCCGATCGGCATACGAGCCGAGCGCGGCTCGCAATGCCGTGAGAATTCGGGCCCTGGTGCGCCGGCCGGGGTCGGCCGCCGAGGACTGTGCGCCGTGAGCCTCGGTGTCGAGCAGCAGACTCGTCGGTGAACCGGGGTTCAGGACTTTCTCGCACAGCTGCGCGCTGGCCCGCTCCGAGCGGCCCATCCGTTGCGCGACCTGGTAGGTCAGGGTCAGCATTCGCTCGGTGATCCCTGGCTCGGGGAGGGTGTCGATCGCGAGCTGGGTCATATCGGGGGCTCCTCACTACGCCGGCCAGGGGCTGGGTCCGGAGCCACGCCTGCGCTCACTGTACCCAGATGGTAGGAAGGTGTCACCGCCGCGCTCGCGCGGGTCAGGGATTGGCCCGCGCATCTTCGAGGCTCGCCGACATCGCCGAGCGGAGCCGGATCATCGCGTCCCGGACCCGCGTCTTCACCGTGCCGAGCGGCATGTCCAGCAGGGCCGCGGTCTCCGCGAGACTGTGCCCCCGGTAGTACACGAGGTCGATCACGAGGCGCTGCCGTTCGGTGAGGTCGCCGAGCAACTCCCGGATCTGCTCGCGTTCGGCGCGCAGGATGATCTCCTCGGCGACCTCGTCGAACGGGCGGACGCCTTGGCGGGCCGCGTCTCGGATATCGCTCTCGGTCATGGACTGGATTCGGCGAACCTTGTCCACGGAGCGGTGGTGGGCGATCTTCAGTGCCCAGTTCCGCGCGCTGCCCAGCGCCGGATCGTAGCGTGGCGCGGTCCGCCACAGCTCGAAGAACGTGTCCTGTAGGGCGTCCTCGGCATGGGCGATGTCGCGCACGATCGCAAGGCAGCGGTGAAAAATCACGTTGGCGAGGAGATCGTAGAGCGCGCAGAAGGCGTCCTGGTCGCCGCTCGCCGCCCTGACGAGCAGATCGTTGGCATCCGGCGAACGCGAGTGCGGGCGCGGGCGCGGGTTGCGTGGTGACGTCACCTGTTGCTCACCCTCATCCATCCTCGTAACGACTGCGCTGAAGGCGCCACCGGAGGCTGGGGCAGCGTGCGAGATCACGAGTGCGCCCGCCTCTGCTCGACGGGTCACCCTTGTCAGGGAAGCTCGATGGCTTCCCACACCCTGCTTCGTTGTCGCGGGTGGTTCGGCTTGGTCGGATTTCTCGCCATGTCATGGCCGGCCGGCATGCCCAGGTCAGGGCGCTGTCGAACAGGGCGTGACAAGTCACTCGGAACCGGCCGCTGGATTTCGCCGGCTATTGCCAGGGAATTACCAAGGAGATCGAAAGTAGGTCGACTGTTCACGTGGTGATGTAGCGCAAGTGTGGGTCAGCGAAGAATGCGCGGACAAGGGCAGGCAGTTTCTGCAGCCGACGCAGCGCGCCGATAGCCTTGGTCTTCAGGTCGTGCT
>DATASU010000185.1:0-37491 GCA_036269095.1 Solirubrobacteraceae bacterium | reverse complement strand
GGACGGCGAGCCGATCGGTGAGCTCGCTGAGCTGTTCAACAGCATGCTCGGCCGCGTCGAGTCCGCCGTCTCCGCCTACAACGCCGTCCGCGAGGACCTTCAGGAGAAGCTCGGCGACCACTCGAGCCTTGCGCCCCTGAGCCTGCGACTCGAGTCGCTGCGGACCGGCACGCTGACGAACCTGCGCGACGCGCTGCGCTGCATGAGCGCGGGCGACCTGCGCGTCGAGGTGGCGATGGACGAGGATCTGATCGTCGCCGCCGACGGCGAGCAGGTCGGCCAGATGGCCGAGGTCTTCAACGCGACGCTCAACAGCGTGCGCGAGTCGATCGCCAGCTACAACGACACCCGCGTCAAGATCGTCGCGATGCTCGACGAGATCTCGCGCAGCTCCGACGTGCTCACGACGGCAACCGGTGAGATGGCACAGACCAGCGAGGAGCAGGGCCGCGCGATCGGGGAGATCGCAACCGCGATCGAGACCGTCGCCCAGGGCGCCGAGCACCAGGTTCGCTCGGTCGAGGATGCGCGTCGGGTGACCGACGAGCTCGCCAGTGCCTCCCGCGCGTCGGCGCTGAGCGCCGACGAGACCGCCGGTGCCGCCGCCGAGGCTCGCGAGCTTGCCCGCGAGGGTGTGGGTGCCGCTGACGGCGCCACCGCCGCGATGCAGGCCGTGCGCGAGTCGAGCGTCGGCGTCAGCGAGGCGATCCGCTCGCTCGGCGAGAAGTCCGATCAGATCGGTGGCATCGTCGGCACGATCACCGGTATCGCTGCACAGACCAACCTGCTCGCGCTCAACGCCGCGATCGAGGCCGCTCGTGCCGGCGAACAGGGCCGCGGGTTCGCGGTCGTCGCCGAGGAGGTCCGCCACCTCGCCGAGGAGTCGCAGCAGGCCGCGGCCACGATCGGCAGCCTGATCGAGCAGATCCAGGCCGAGACCGCGAAGGCCGTTGAGGTCGTTGAGGTCGGTGTCAGCCAGACCCAGGACGGCGTCGCGACCGTCGAGCGGACCCGCGACGTGTTCCTGCGCATCGGTGACAGCGTCGAGGACATGACCTCGCGCGTCGAGGAGATCGCCGCATCGGTGCGTCAGATCGCCGCCTCGAGCGACCAGGTCCGCGACAGCATGGAGGCCGTCGCCTCCGTCGCCGAGCAGTCGAGCGCCTCCACTCAGGAGGTCTCGGCGAGCACCGAGGAGTCGAGCGCGTCGACCCAGCAGATCAGCGCCAACGCGCAGCAGCTTGCCGGCACCGCGGACGAGCTCGATCGCCTCGTCTCGCAGTTCGTGCTGTCCTAAAAGATCGGGTGTTGGTTGCCGGGCAGCCCCGCTGGGCTGCCCGGTGGCGGGCCCGCTGGCCGGGCGGGCGGGTCCGAATCACGCCGCGCGGTGCTCTGCCGCGCGCTGCCTGACGGTCCGCTTGTCCTCCAGGTCCATCGCGCCCGGATGTCCGTCTCCGGGCCACGGCGTGAGTAGCAACATGAGCCGGGCGGTCGAGAGCGCGTCGACGCTGTGGCGCTCATGCGGCTCGAACTGGACCATCAGCCCGGGCCCGCCGCTGACCGGCGCGCCGTTCTCGCTGGAGATCGCAACCTCGCCGGCGACGACGACCACCCACGCACGCTCGTGAACCTGGTGCTCGCGCAGGCTTCCTCCCGCCGGTATCTCGAGCACGATCGCCCGCCCGTCGTTTCCGCTCTCCAGGATCTCCGGAGTGTGTGGGCTCAATGACACGGCATTCAGATCCCAGCTCTTCATCCGTCCTCAGCCTCCTTCACGTCGGGGCGGTAGCGCCGCATCAGCGATCAAGCGGGGGAGATACCCAGTTCGGCAGCGCCGCACCGGTCCCGTAGCGATCGCCCTGTGCGCTCGCCGCGAGCGCGTCGAGCGCCGCGATGTCCTCCGCCGCCAGTTGCAACGCGGCCGCACCGGCATTGTCCTCGACATAGGCCGAGCGCTTGGTGCCGGGAATCGGAACGATCCACGGCCGGCGCGCCAGCAACCACGCGAGCGCCACCTGGCTTGGGCTCGCGCCGCGCGCGGCGGCGACCTTGGAGACGACCCGGGCGAGCCCGGCGTTGGCCTCACGGTGCTCGGGGCCGACGCGCGGGAAGCGGTCTCCGCTGCGGTAATCGTCGGGTTCGAGCTCGGTGTCGGCGGTCAGGCTGCCCGCGAGCAGCCCGCGTAGCAGCGGTGAGAACGGGAGGAAGCCGATCCCGAGCTCCTCACAGGTCGAGAGGATCTCCGCCTCGACACTGCGCTCGAGCAGCGAGTACTCGCTCTGCAGGCTGGTGATCGGGTGCACGGCGGCGGCCCGGCGCAGATCGGGAGCGAGCGCCTCCGACAAGCCGATGTAACGGATCTTGCCCTCGTCGATCAGCTCCTTGAGCGCGCCGATCGTCTCTTCGATCGGTGTCCGCGGATCGACGCGGTGCTGCTGATAGATGTCGATGTGATCGACCCCGAGGCGTTCGAGGCTGCGCTCGCACGCGGCGCGGACGTATTCGCGCCGGCCGTCGAAGCCGCCGCTGCCGTCCGGCGTCGGTCGCAGGATGCCGAACTTGGTCGCGAGCACGACCCTGTCGCGGCGGTCGCGAATCGCGCGGCCGACGAGCTGTTCGTTGTGGCCCTCGCCGTAGACATCAGCGGTGTCCAGCAGGTTGATGCCGACGTCGAGCGCGCGGTGGATCGTCGCGATGCCGTCGGCGTCGCTGACGCTGCCATAGGTTCCCGACATCGGCATGCAGCCGAGTCCGATCGCCGAGACCTGCGGCCCATGTTTTCCGAGTTGACGCATTTCCATGGCTCTGATTGTCCTCCTGCGGGACCGGCACCGGCGCCCCGCCGCGGTTGGCGTTCTGGACGGACGTTTGATCAAAACGACTACCCGTCCGGTCGGCGCGATCGCCGCCGGCGCAGGCAGATCGGCCGGATGCGTCAAATTGATTTGACACGGAGGGTTCCAAACCGATGTTTGGGCGCGGTAGGCTTTGGGTATGCCAACGGCCATGACTCTGAACTCTGGCGTTACCGAATCTCGCGTCCTCGGCGACCGAGAAGTCCCGACTCTGGAACTTTTCCGTCGTTGGCAGACGCACAGGGACCAGAACGCACGTGAGGCGCTGGTCAAACAGTACCTGCCGCTTGCACGCAAGCTGGCGCGTCGCTACCGCGGTGCCCGCGAGCCGCTTGACGACCTCGAACAGGTCGCCAGCCTCGGACTCGTCAAGGCGATCGATCGCTACGACTCGAGCCGCGGCATCGGCTTCCAGCACTTTGCGGTGCCGACGATCCTCGGTGAGCTGAAGCGCTACTTCCGTGATTCCGGATGGGCGGTTCACATGCCGCGCGGAATCCAGGAGCTGGCATTGCAGGTCGCGCAGGCCGAGCGGCAGCTGGCCGCCAAGACCGGCCGCGAGCCCACCTACAACGAGGTGGCCGAGTTTCTCGAGATCAGCGTGCAGGAGGTCCTGGAGGCCGCGGAGGCCTCGGCGGCTCATCACGCCGTGTCGTTCGATACCCCGCATGACGATGGCGACGGCGAGGCCGGCACGCTCGGCGACTCGATCGGCGAGCTCGATGAGCGCTTCGATCTCGTCACGCTGACGGCATCGATCGCCCCGGCGGCAAAGCGGCTGTCAGAGCGTGACCGCCGCGTGCTGGCGCTGCGTTTCGTCGAGGACAAGACTCAGAGTGAGATCGCCGACGAGGTTGGCGTCTCGCAGATGCAGATCTCGCGCATCCTGAGCAAGGCACTCAGGCAGCTCGGAGCTGCGGTCGACGACGAGCACGCGCTGCGGGCCTAGCGCCGCGTAATACTCAGCGACCCGATCTTCGGTATTCGTCATGAAAGGAGCGCGCGTCAAGCGTGCTCCTTTCGTGCGTTTCGGGGAGGTCGGAAATGAGGAAGCCAACGGGCGTGGGATCTATGATCAGTGGGACCTTGCGGTACTTTGGGCGTAGGCGTGATTGAGCAACCTTCTTGCGTGCGGCTGGAGCTCGAAAATCGGCCGGAACACGTTTCGGTCGTGCGAGCCGCGCTGTCCGGCGTCGCGGAGGCCGCCGGATTCGACGAGGAGCTCTCCACTGACCTGAAGACCGCCGTCAGCGAGGCGTGCAACAACGTCGTCATCCACGCCTACGAAGGGCAGCCGGGGCCGATGCGCGTGCTCGTGAGCAACTCGGGCGACCGCGTCGATGTCGTGGTGCGTGACACCGGCACGGGGATCCGCCGCCTGTCGAGCGGCGCCGACCACATGGGTCTCGGGCTCGCGCTGATCAGCGCACTCGCCGACCAGGCCGAATTCAACAGTCCGACCGACGGCGGCACCGAGGTGCGGATGCGCTTCCGCCGCGGCGCGACCGACACCGAGGCCGGGTTTCCAGGGGACGAGCAATGGCCCTCGCGTCCGGCCGCGCTGGTCGAGGAGGACGTCGTGATGTGGTGTGAGCCGGTGCCGCTGGTCAGGCACCTGGTCGGGCGGGTTGCGCGGGCGGCCGCCGCCAGCTCGCATTTCACGATGACCGGCGCCTCCGATCTCTACGCGATCAACGACGCGATGGCCGGCTTTGCCGAGGTCGCTGCCGATGGGCATCTGGTCGTCGGCATCTCGAGCTCGTCGCACCGGCTGACGCTCGAGGCCGGCCCGGTGGTCGCGTTCGAGCCGGGCGAAGACGGCGCGCCAGATGGGTGGCACGGAGACCCCGCCGAGCTCAGCCAGCGCCGGGCCGCGCTCGCGGAGCTTGTCGACGAGCTCAGCTTCGAGAACTCGGATGTCGGCAAGCTGCTGCACCTGCTGGTGCTCGACCGCGGACACGAAGCCACCGGCTAGCCTCTGCCGGGCCAGGCGTGCGTGCGAGCAGCGGCTGGGCTACTCGCCGGCCAGCAACTGCTCGGTGGACTCACCCACGAGCAGCTCGGTGTCGAGCCCGGTGAGGCTCAGCAGCCGGTTGACCTGCCCGTTGCCGCGCACCAGTCCGAAGCGTCGCCGATGCTCCTTCGCGAGTTGGTGAGCGCGCACGAGCACACCGAGGCCGGTCGAGTCGATGAACGTCAGACCACGCAGGTCGACGATCACCGTCGCCGCTTCACTCAGCTTGCCGAGCGCGTGCTCGAGCGTCTGGCTCGAGGCCACGTCCAGCTCGCCCGAGACTGTGACAACAGTCCCGCGAGGCTCCTCCCTTACGTCTACTTCGAAATCGCGCTCCAACGGAGACAGGAGACTACCGTGCTCGGTCATCCGGCGTGTCCTCGGGCGTGGGATGACCAGCTGCCGGGTAATTCCACGCTATGCCCAGTGACCACCAGCAACCTCCCCGGGTTCGTCTGGCTGAGCGCGCGAGGCGATTCGGTTTCCCCGCACGCCAATGGCTGCGGTGGCACTCATTCGCGCGGCCCCTCCCGAAGGATTGGTGGCCGCAGTTCGAGCGCGACTTCGGCGCCTACTGTGGCACGGCGCCGGCTCGGCCGCGGCGGACAGAGCCAGATCGCTGACGCGCTCGCGCGCCGGCGGCACAGACGACACGCGATCGGGCCCGGTCCGCCGGGCGCGATCGCGTGTCGTGTCCTGCCTCGTCACCAACCGGCCCCGGGGCTCCCGGGGCCGGCCGCGGTTTGTCTTGTCACCAACGTCCGTACCAGCGGCGCCGGCCACCGGCCTCGATCCCGCCGACGAGGAAGCCGAGGACCCATAGGGCGACCGCGACGAGCAGCACGAACCAAAGGACGTGTGCGGCGAAGCCGAGCCCACCGAACACGGCCAGGATCAGCAGTAGTACGAGTAGCGCAACCATTCCATCCTCCTTTTCGCCCGGCCTTTCTGAGCCGGTCAAGAGCCGGCTTCTGGCCGGTCAAGGCTTCGGACTACCCGCCGCTGAGATGCGCCATGCGACATCGTTCTCAAACCCCGCCGCCGGGGGGTTGGGCGTTTGAAAATCAGCGTGAGCAGTTCTGCCACGACCGGGTGATTTGGGGGTTCGGATTCACGGCCGGCGGGCAGTTCTCAGCACAGTCAGGAGACTCAACCCCTGCAACCGGGGGGATTGGAGAACACGATGGGACTTGGTGGCTCACTTATCCTGATCGCCGTCGGAGCGATCCTCCGGTGGGCGATTACGGCAACTACCTCGGGTGTGAACATTCACACCGTCGGATTGATTTTGCTGATCGTCGGTGGCATCGGATTCGTCATCTCGCTTGCGTGGATGGCCTTCTACGCGGACCGCAGCACCCGTGCGGGTTACGGCGACGGCACGCAGCGGGGCGCTGGCAACGGCGGCTATCCGCAGCCGCGCGCCTGAGCGTTTCGGCACGTCTTTTCAAGGGCCGCGGAGCGCCTGCTCCGCGGCCCTTCGCGTGCCGTCGGGACCGCAAGCCTGGTGTCAGCGCGATGACGCGGTCCGCAGGGCGTTTGGCCGCCCGCGGTGCGGGGAAATATCCCGTTCACATCCCACCCGCCGAGGCTGTCCTGGGGGCATGCGACATGGCTGTGACGCAGACGCAGACGCTGGTCGAAAAAAGCACAAGCTCCGAGGAGCTTGCCTACATGCTGCTCGAAGAGGCGCGGCTCCGCTGCCAGGCGCTGCTCGAGGACAGTCTCGAGTCCTACATCGATCCCGATGGACTGAGCATGAACGGGCTCTATGGCGACCTCGGCATCGCCGGCTACTACGCGAGCGCCCGGCTCGAGCCGGCGCGCCGCAGGCAGCTTCTGGCTCAGGCGCGGGCTCGCTCGGACCGCGGCGATGCGACTTCCGTACGCGCGCTGGCCGATACCACCGCGGCGGCCACCAGGACCGTCGAGCGCGCGCTGACGATCACCGGCCTGCTCGACCACATGCATCTCGCGCACATCCACGTGATGTCCGCCTGCGAGGCGCTCGACGCGATGTTCGCACTGCAGGCATGAGGTTCCGGTGAGCGCTCGCACTGACAAGGACATGCGGCTGCGGCTCGAGCTTGTCAGCATTCCCGCCTCGGTCGGCCTCGTGCGCTCGATGATCCGCGAGGCGGCGCGTGCCGCCAACCTCGACGCCGCGCTGGTGGATGACCTGCGCAGCGCGATCAGCGAAGCGTGCAACAACGTCGTGCTGCACGCTTACCCGTCGATCCCGGGACCACTGATCTTCTCGCTCGCCATCCGCGGCGACTCGATCGAGGCGGTGGTGCGCGATCAGGGCAACGGCATCCGCCCCGGAGCCGGCCGCAACCGCGGCCTCGGGATGGGTGTGACGCTGATCAACTCACTCGCCGATCGCGCCGAGTTCGAGAGCTCAGAGCTCGGCACCGAGGTGCGGATGCGGTTCACGCGAGCGGCCAGCGCGCCGCAGCCGCAGAACCAGGTCAATCTTGAGATTTGGGCGCTGACTGATCCGCGATCGTCAGACGCTCTTCGAGCCCAGTCAAACTGAGCAGCCGGTGGGCTTGCGCCCGCGGGTTGCGCACGCCGAACTCGACGCCTCGCTCGGTCGCCTGCTGCTGTGCCCGCACGAGCACGCTGAGGCCGGTCGAGTCGATGAACTCGACGCCGCCGAGGTCGACAACCACGGTTGACGTCGCGGTCGTGAGCACGTCAGCGAGATGCCGCTCGAGGATCGGCGCCTCGGCGAGCGACAGCTCGCCGGCGACGACCAGCACCCCGTTTTGCTGCGGTTCAACAGTGAGACCAGCTGCCATTGCTCTCCAGCCTACAACGCCTGTTCGCCTATACAAAAAATCGCTCGACCAATGGCCGATAGGGCCGCCCCGACATACAGCCTTTCGGGGGTTTGAACGCACCAGCGGTCGGAAAGTACCGCGGCGATGGCGCAGCGACGCGAAACAAAGTGCCTCAACACCCGTCGCGGCGGCAACCACCGACTGGAGAGCTCGTGAGTGTTTCCCACCCCGCGACGCCGTCCCGGCAACTTGCGGGAGATCCGAGTCATCTGCTGCTGATCGAGCAGGAGGAGCCTGCCGCGGACGCGATCGTGCGTCGGATCACGGAGGCGTGGCCGCAGCTGCGCGTCTCGCGCGTGGCGACGATGCTCGAGGCCGAAGCACGGCTCGGGCCCGACGTCGATTGCGTACTGCTCGACATCGATCTCCCGGCCGACGCCGGGATCGACAGTGTTCACCGGATCCGCGCGCTGTACCCGGATCTGCCGCTGGTGGTGATGGTCGCCGACGACGATGAGGACCGCGGCGGTGAGGCGCTGACCGCCGGTGCTCAGGACTATGTCGCCAAAGGCGCGAGTCACGGCTACGCGATCGCCCGTGCGATCCGTCACTCGGTGCAGCGCAGCCGCGCCGAACGCTACGCACGCGAGCTCGCGTTGCTGCGCTTCCAGAGTGCCGAGAGCGCCCGCGTCCAGCGCGGCCTGATGCCGCGCATGATCATCGACGACCCGCGCGTCTGGGTCCGCTCGGGCTATCGCCCCGGTGACCGTCGTCAGGTGCTCGGCGGGGATTTCTTCGATGTGGTGCAGAGCTCGCCGACCCGGCTGAAGATGGTGCTCGGCGACGTCTGCGGGCACGGCCCCGACGAGGCCGCGCTGGGCGTGCAGTTGCGCATCGCCTGGCGCACGCTGATCCTCGCGGGCGTCGAGCAGCTGCCACTGTTGGAGACGCTCGACCGGCTCACCAACCAGGAACGCCACGCGGGCCACGTCTACGCGACGGTCGCGAGCATCGAGGTCGATCTCGGCACCGGCCGCGCCTGGGTCGGCCTGGCCGGCCACCCGCCGCCACTGGTTGCCACCCCGCACGGGGGCCTGCGCCTGCTCACCGAGCACCCGGGCGGCCCACCGCTCGGGATCGGCCTGCCGCCCCGCTGGGAGATGTACGAGATCGACCTCGGCGAGCGCTGGTCGCTGCTGCTCTATTCCGACGGCATCTACGAGGGCAAGGTCGCCGCGCGCGGAACCAGGCTCGGGATCGACGGTCTGCTCGAGCTGCTCGCCGCCGACTCGCCGACGGCGATCTGGGACTCGGTTCCGAACCGTCTGCTCGATCAGGTCGAGGCGCTCAACGACGGTCCGCTCGAGGACGACGTGGCGCTGCTCGCGGTGCGCTGCGACCCGCTCGGCTAGCGCCCACCGGCGCGCACCGCTCGCGACAGGCCGAAGCTCAGCGGCGTCTCGCGATCGCGACCCCGACCAGGCACAGCAGCCCGCCCGGGATCGCGAGCACCGGCGGCACCTGGCCCAGCCAGATCCAGCTGATCACGACGACCAGCGGCGGCACCACGTAGGTCGTCGCGCCCAGTGGCCCCGCGTCCATCTTCGAGAGCACGAACGCCCACAGCAGGAATGCGGTCGCGGTCGGGCCGATGCCTAGGTAGAGGACGCCAAACAGCGTCCCCAGCGACGCGTGGCTGAGCTCGTGCGCGCTCTGCGGAACGAACTCGAGCAGGACCAGCGCACCGGTCGTGCACGCGGCCCAGGTGATCGGCAGCGCGCCGCTGACGCGCAGCGCCGGCTTCTGCACGACCATCGCCAGCGCGTAGGAGAACGCCGCGACGATGCAGAGCGCGGCGCCCAGCAGCTCGTGCGAACCGTGCCCGGAGACGCTCAGCGCGATCAGGCCCGCGCCCACCAGAGCCACGGCGCAACCGCCGAGCAGCGCGCGTGAGAAGCCCTCGTGCAGCAGCCACCCGGCGAGCACCGCGATGATCAGCGGCCCGGTGTTCACCAGCAGCGACGAGGTGCCGGCATCGACCCAGCGCTCGGCCGCGTTGAGCGACAGCATGTACGCGCCGAACCACAGCACCCCGGCGACCGCGGCGCGCGCCAGCGCGGCTCCGCTCGGCACACGCTGCCTACGCAGCAACATCGCGAGTCCGAGCGCCAGGCTGCCGATCACGATCCGTGTGAGCGCCAGCGGGCCCGGTGACAGGTGGCGCCCGACCGTGCGGATCACGACGAACGCCGACGCCCACATCAGCAACGTGAGCGCCAGCGCGGCAACGATCTGCGCGCGCTCGCGGTCGTGTGAAACGTCGGTCTCGATCTCGGCTACGGCACTCATCAACCTATTAACGCTCCTGGACGCTGCGGTGTGAGCCGATCCGTCAAAGAGCAAATAGGATCAGCACGCCAATTACAGCGTCGCACCACCGAGGAGACAGATGCTGATCTCAACAATGAACGAGCTGCCCGGCCACGAGATCGAAGAGGTCTACGGGGAGGTCTTCGGGCTAACCGTCCGCTCGCGCAACATCGGCTCTCAGATCGGAGCGTCGTTCAAGTCGCTGGTCGGCGGCGAGCTCAAGGGCATGACCAAGATGCTCGCGGAGGGCCGTGAGCACGCGACCCAGCGGATGATCGAGGAGGCCGAGGCCAAGGGCGCAAACGCGATCCTCGCGTTCCGCTTCGACACCTCCGAGCTCGGCGCGACCTGGACCGAGATCTGCGCCTACGGCACCGCCGTGCGCGCCGCCGGGCTATAGCGCCGCCGGACCGCATCGAGGGTGAGTGGGGGTGGTCCAGCGGGACCACCCCCGGCTCAGATCCGGACCTACTTCACTTTGATCGTGACCGTGCCCGTGGCTGTGCTGCCTGGCGCGGTGGTGCTGGCGCCGGTCGCGGCGTCGCCACTGCCACCGGCGACCGTCGACGTGCTCACGCGGCTCATGTCGATCGCGAGGTACTCGCCGTTGTCCTGCTGGCCGGTCACGGGGCTGAGCTTTGCGACCAGTGAGTAGCCGCTGCTCTTGTCGGTGCCGTTCACGTCGTTGGCGCCGGCGATCCCGAAGTCGGAGTCGTTGCTGATCACCAGCTCCTTGCCGCCGTCGAGCACCGACACGCCCTCGACCTTGTCGTGGGAGTAGAAGCCGTAGGTCGCGTTCACCGAGCCGAGCAGCCCGTTGATGTCCAGGAACGGTGCCGAGCTGACCGGCGCGATGCCGTTGCTCTGGAGCAACGTCTGTGCATCGCTGGTCTGGGTGGCGGTCGCCTTGTTGTCGGCGAGCACCAGGTCCTCGATCGACTTGCCGTTGATCAGCAGCCCGAGCGGCGCGTTGCCGCCCGAGTTCTGGGTGGCGTTGTAGGTGACGGTCGTGCTCGGCGCCGGGTCGCTGACGTGCTCGGCCGGCCCGATGTCGGTCGCGCCCGAGATGTCGATCTTGAACAGCTGCTTGAACGCGCCGCCCGCGTAGGTGCTGCAGCTGGTCGGTGCCGCTCCGGGCTCGGCCGGCGGGTTCAGGCCGGGATCGCCGGGATAGCAGCCGTCGCGCTCGTCGACCAGGAAGGTCGTGTCACTGAGCGCCGCCAGCTCGCTGACCGCGCCGCCATTGGTCGCGGGATTGTGCAGCAGGTAGAGGTACTCGTGCAGCGCGTGCGTCTTGAGGTTGTAGGTGACCAGCCGCAGCGGCACGAGCTTCTTGGCGTTCGCGCCGTTGATGTCCGGCTCCTGCAGCGAGGACTGCATCAGCGCCACAAGCTCCTTGCCGTCAGGAGTTACCGTCAGGCCCTCGAGCCCGCGGTTGGCGACGCGGTAGCGGAGTTCGACCGGCAGCGTGCCGTTGAGCGGTGACAGTCGCTGGATGGCGTGACCCCACTGATCGAAGTGCGTGATGTAGGGGCCGTACTCGTCGGAGACCCAGAAGCTGCCGTCGGGCAGCGCCACCAGGCCCTCGGAGTCGTAGCCGTTGGGGTCGTTGGTCAGCAGGTTGCCGGTGAGATCCGCGGCCACTCCCTCGTCGGAGGTGGCGCGGTCCGCCGGGATCAGGCCCGAGTAGGGGTTGCCCTGCGCGTCGGTCAGCGGGATCTTGCGGACCAGGATCGCGTTGTCGCCGACAAAGTGGAACAGCCCGATCGACGGGTCGTAGCTGGTCAGCGGGACGACCAGGTTCCCGTCGGGCGCGGTGACGTTCGGGCCACGGTCCTCGAGCCCATAGAAGTAGCCTGGGTGCCCGGGGTCGGGATACATCGACGACCCGTACCCGCCGGCGTTCAGGTTGACCCCGCCGAACGTCCCGAGGATCGGCAGATGGTCGGTGTAGAGGTGCACGGCGTTGCTGACGGTGTAGCTGAACGTGTCGGTGCCGGTGAAGCCGGCGTACGGGATGTACTCGAACGAGCCGTCGGGCCGGACGGTCAGCGATCCATGCTGTGGCTGCGTCGTGGCCGTCAGCTGTAGCGGCCCACCCCGGTCACCGGCAAGGAGCCCAGCGGATGGGTTCACCGACAGCGAGCCGGTCGCCGCCGTCGTGTAGCTGTGCGCGGCAGCGACGGCGTTTCCGCCACTAGTGTCGAAGACCCCGGAGAACGACTGATCCGACCAGCCGCTGAACGACCCGGGCAACGAGAAGCCGATGGCGCTGGAGGCGACGAGCGCCCCGGCGGCGACCGCTGATACGGCAACGGCCAGCGCTGCGCTCCGCCGTCTCGACAGACCGCGCGGGCGTCGGGAACTGACTGCCATGCTTCCTCCTAGAGCTGGGATGAACTCGGCGGAGGCTATGGGCAGCGGGCGTGTGCGATTGTTGCCGAGCGGGGAACGCGGTGTTATTCGCTCGTGACCGCGGTTCGCCGCTCGCCGGCGATCCGTCCGGGGCGCGTCCCTAGGATGGAGGGCGTGACCTACTCGATCGTTGCCCGTGATCAGCAGACCGGTGAGCTCGGCGTGGCCGTGCAATCCCACTGGTTCGGTGTCGGACCGAAGGTCCCGTGGGCGTGCCCGGGTGTCGGCGCGGTTGCGACTCAGGCCAACGTGCTGGTCGACTATGGCCCCGACGCGCTCGAGCTGCTTGCCGCCGGAGCGAGCGCCTCCGACGCGCTCGCGCGGCTGACCGCCGCCGACCCCGGCGCGGCCGGTCGCCAGCTCGCGATCGTCGACGCGCGCGGTGGCGTGGCCGCCTATACCGGCAGCGCCTGCATGGATTTCGCCGGCCACATGACCGGCGAGCAGGTCTCCTGCCAGGCCAACATCATGGCCAACGCGACCGTCTGGGGAAGCATGCTCGAGGCCTTCACCACGGCTGCTGGCCCGCTGGCCAGCCGCCTGATCGCGGCGCTCGACGCCGCCGAGGCGGCCGGCGGTGACATCCGCGGGCGCCAGTCGGCGGCGCTGCTGGTGGTTCCCGCCGAGGGCGCGGCATGGGAGACGCTGGTCTCGCTGCGGGTCGAGGATCACCCCGAGCCGCTGATCGAGCTGCGCCGGCTGTTTGATCTGCACCGCGCCTACGAGCAGGCCGGGATCGGCGACGAGCTCACCAACGAGGGCCGCCACGACGAGGCCGCGCGGCACTATGCGCAGGCGGCCGAGCTCGCTCCCGGTAACCACGAGCTGCTGTTCTGGTCGGGCCTCGGCACCGTGCTCTCCGGCGACGTCGACCGCGGTGTCGCGCTCGTGCGCGAGGCGGTCGCGCTGCACCGCGGCTGGGCCGAGTTGTTGCCGCGCCTGAGCACAGACGTCGCCCCCGGCGCGCCGGTCGTGTGCGGGCGGCTGGGTCTGTAATTGACTGCTTCGCGGGCCGCGAATCCGATGGAGGTCAAGGCGAGCAATCGCGAGACCCTGCGCTTCTGCGTCGAGGTCTCGCGGCCATACGCCAGGCTGCTGATCAGCAGTTGGATCTGCGTGATCCTGGGCGTCCTGGTCGACAGCGTGGCGACGCCGCTGGTGTTTGCGCAGGCGCTCGAGCGGATCATCAAGCTGGGGCCGCACTCGCAGCTCTGGCACACCTTCGGGACGCTCGTGATCCTCTACGCGATCCTGTTGATCATCGGCATGGTCTGCTGGCGGCTCGCCGGCTGGCTCGAGTGGGAGGGTTGCACGAAGGCGTTTGCGAACTCGGTCGCGGTGGCCTTCGACCGGCTGCTCGAGCTCAGCTACCGCTGGCACATCGATCACCCCTCGGGCGAGGTCTCCTCGACGCTCTCGACCTTCTCGTGGGCGCTGATGCAGTCGATCGACGAGCTCACCTGGGGAATGCTGCGGATCGTCGTCGCGGTGCTGGCCGCGATCGTCGTGCTGCTGATCGTCGCATGGCCGGTGGGGCTCACGATCGGGGTCTGCACGAGCCTGTTCGTGTGGCTGGTGGTGCTGAGGTCAAAGCCGGTGACCGAGGCCTCGGTGCGGTTCTCGGCCGCGCACACCGCGGCCGAGGGTGTCGCCTTCGACGTGATCCGCAACATCTCGACGGTCAAGGCGCAGAGCGACGAGGAGCTCGAGCGGGCGACGCTCGCGGCGAAGCTCCACGGCTCGGTCTCGGCCGATCTCGGCGCACGGCGCGCCTTCACGGTCACGCGCACCTGGATGTCGGGAATCATCAACACGATGAACTGGGCGGCACTGTTCATCGGCGTCGTCCTGGCACTGCATCACGATGTGTCCGCGTGGATCGTCTATCTGATCCTGTTCTACGCGGCGCAGGTCGCCGACCAGATCATCCAGAGCTTCCAGACGGTGCGCTCGCTCTCACGCGCGCTCGGTCGCGGCACCAAGCTCGTCGGGCTGATCAACTCCGATCCCGAGGTCATCGACGTGCCCGACGCGCCGGCGCTGAGCGTGCCGCGCGGCGAGATCGCGTTTGACGCCATCGACTTCTCATACGCGTCGGCCCAGCCGCTGATCGAAAGGCTCGACCTGCGGATCGCACCGGGCGAGCACGTCGGCGTCGTCGGGCCCTCGGGCGGGGGCAAGTCGACGCTGACACGGCTGGTGCTGCGCTTCATGGACGTCACCGGCGGTGACATCCGCATCGACGGTCAGTCGATCCGCACCGTCACGCAGGAATCGCTGCGTCGCCAGATCTCCTACGTCCCCCAGGATCCGCAGATGCTGCACCGCACGATCGCCGACAACATCTGGCTCGGGCAGCTCGGCGAGCCCGACCTCGAGCAGATCATCGAGGTCAGCCGCGCGGCGCACGTGCATGACTTCGTCGCCGATCTGCCCGACGGCTACGACACGGTCGTCGGCGAGCGCGGCCTCAAGCTCTCCGGTGGGCAGCGCCAGCGCGTCGCGATCGCCCAGGCGATGCTCAAGCGCGCACCGATCCTGATCCTCGACGAGGCGACCAGTGCGCTCGATTCCGAGTCCGAACGGCTCGTGCAGGAGGCACTGTGGTCGCTGATGGCCGATTGCACCTCGCTCGTCGTCGCGCACCGGCTCTCAACGATCGCACGGCTCGATCGCATCGTCGTGGTTGAGGACGGCGCGATCACCGACACCGGTACGCACCAGCAGCTGCTCGATCACGGTGGCACCTACGCGCGGCTCTGGGACCACCAGTCCGGCGGATTCATCGCCTAGCGCCCCAACCGCTTTGCCGGGCGTTTCCAGTTGCCGGCGCGGCCAGCCGCGCTCACCGGGGTGTCCTGGCTGGGCAGGTGGGTAATGAGTGGCCATGACCGCGAGCGCTCGGGACGAGCAGTCGGGCCTCGAGCCCGGCCGCGACGCTGAAGATCTGCGCGCCTCTGCCGCCGAGCATCGGGCGCGTGCCCATGAGCTGCGTGCGAGCGTCAACGGGACGGATGAGTTCGGGCAGGCCGATGGCGACGCCTACCTGCACGCCGGGATCGAGGAGCGGCTCGCGTCGGTCGCCAATCTGCGGGCCGAGGCGCTGGACCAGCGGGCCCGCGGCGACACGGCCCGTGCCGAGCAGCTCGAGCGGGAGGCCGACGCACTCGGCGAGGTCGGGGACGGCGACGGCGAATTGCACGACGCGCTCTCGCAGGCGGCACTCGAGCGCGCGCGGGTGCGCGAGCGACTGCGGCTTGCCGGCGCGGCACGGCGTGCGGCGATCGCACGCGGCGACAGCTCCGCCGGCGCACTGCACCGCGCGCGTGCCGAGAGCCACGAGGCGTGGGCCGAGCTGCACGCACGGCTGGCGCTGGCACATCAGCTGCGCGCCCGCGGTCTTGGCGAACTGGCCGAGACCTCGCTGCACGAGGCCGAGACGCTGCGCAGCGCGGCGCGGCAGGCCGAGCAGCGCCTGCCGGCGGCCGGCCGTCAGGCCGGCGCCGAGTCGCCGGCGGAGGCCGTGCCGCCGGGCGATGCCGGGCCGTCGCCCGCGGGCGAGCCGGCCTGATCCTGCTCGCGCCAGCGGTTGACGGTGGCGCGCAACTGCAGGTAGGCGACCGAGCCGGGCAGCACCGGCAGCCAGAACGAGATGATGCGGTAGGCGAGCACCGCCAGCACGGCGGTGCTGCCGTTCACTCCGAAGGCGATGAACGAACCGATCATGCCGCCCTCGACACCGCCGATGCCGCCGGGGATCGGCAGCGCGTTGGCGAGCTGGCCGACGAAGTAGCCGATCACCAGCACGGCCAGCGGCACCGTTGCGCCGAAGGCGCGGAAGCCGGCCCACAGCGTGGCGATGTCGAACGCCCAGTAGACGACGGCTCCGCTCAGCCCAGGCTTGGGGTTCGCCAGGACGCTCAGGCTCGTCATGACGCCGCCATGAAGGGTGCGTGGCAGCGTCGCCAGCTTGGCGAACAGCGATCTGGGGCCGCGGTGGCGCCGCGCCAGGCGCGAGAGCCAGCGCTCGGCACGATCGGCCGAGAAGCCCATCCCGGCGACCAGCAGAATCAGACCGCCGCCGATCGCGGCGGGGAGCACCGTCAGGGCGTCCGGTGAGCGGCCGGGAAACAACCCGATCGCCAGACCCCCGCCGAATACCACCAGCGCCAGCATGAACACCAGGTAGTGCAGGATCACGAAGCTCGTCATCCGCCGCGCGACGGTCTCGGCGTCGAGTCCCGCGGCGCGCAACGCCCAGACGGTCAGCGCGATCCCACCGGCACCGCCGGCGGCGAGCAGTTTGGTGGCGACCGCGCCCGCCATCGTGATCTGGTAGCTCGAGCGCCAGCCGATGTGGACCTTCCCGGTCGAGAACAGCAGCATGAACAGCGACATGTAGCCGGACAGCGACAGACACTCGAGCCCGACGCCAACCGCCAGCCACAGCTTGTTGCCGTCGCGCAACTGGTGCAGGCTCTTGCCGAAGCCCGCGAGCTGCGGCAGCACGGCGAAGATGAAGATGATCACCACGCCGATCACGAGCAGCGCCAGCAGCGCGCGCCGGTGATCGCGGATCAGCTGGCGCAGGCCCGAAGGCGACGTGCTGTCGTCGGGGTAGAAGGGATCGCGGCCGTCGCGCCGCCCGGACTCGTCCTCCGAGGCCTGCTGCTCGATCGCGCGCTGCGCGTCCGTGGGTCTGGACTCGAGTCTGTCTGCCATACGGCGTCTTGAGTGGAGCTTAATGCCCCGGTCATCTTGGCTTACCCGTGCCTCCCCGGCTGCAACCAGGCCCCCGTCGCCGCGGCAGACGGCTAACGTGTTTTTGAGATGCCTGCCCTGATCCTGCAGCCGGCGGTGCTCAGCGAGGTCGGTCTGCGCGGCAACAACGAGGACGCCGCGTTCGCCTCACCGCGCCTGGTGGCCGTCGCCGACGGCGTCGGCGGCGCCGCCGCGGGTGAACGCGCAAGTCGTGCGGCGATCATGAAGCTGGCCTCGCTCGACAAGCGTCGCCTCGTCAACGCGCTCGAGACCGAGCTCGCGGACGCGATTGCCGACGCCAACGACCTGATCTCGTTCGGGACCTTCGCCGAGCCGCGCCACGCCGGTATGGCGACGACACTGACGGCCGTCGCGATGGCCAATGACGGGCGCTACCTGATCGCCAACGTCGGCGATTCGCGCACCTATCTGTTCCGCGGCGGGCGGCTATCGCAGCTGACCCGCGATGACAGCCTGGTGCAGGAGCTGATCGACCAGGGAGACATCACCGAGGGTGAGGCCCGCGCCCACCCGCAGCGTTCGGTCGTGCTCAGCGTGCTCGACGGCGGCAAGCAGAAGCTGTTGGTTCTGAGGGCGGTCGATGCCCAGGCCGGGGATCGGCTGCTGCTCTGCTCCGACGGCGTCAGCGACTACCTCGCCGACGAGGAGATCGCCGCGCTGCTCGAGCTCGACGACGCCGACGACGCGGTGCGCCAGATCGTCGACGCGGCACTGGCCTCGGGCAGCCGCGACAACGTGACCGCGGTGATCGCCGACGTGACCGCGAGGCAGGACCCGGAGCAGGGCTGGCTCGACGCGCTGCCGGCCGACGGGTCGCTCGCCGGCTGAGCGGAGCGGTAGGGTGCCGCCGGCAACGCCGCCGCACCGAGTCAGGTCGGCACGCCTTCGGGCGCGCGGCCTCCCGTCAGACAGCCTGTGGCGTCAGTCTTTGGCGTCGTCGTCAACGCCCACCCGAACGTGCGCCGGACTGACTATGACGAGCTCAGGGCGATCCTCCACAACGCCGCACGCAGTGGGTCCGGTCAGCCAGAGCCGCGGCCACGTCGAGGACTTCCGAGCGCATCTGCTCGGGCGCATCTCCTCGGTGCAATCGCTGAATCCGGCCAGAGGTCAGCGATTGCGCGAGCTGGTCGCGGCGATCGACTGGTCCTGACGCTCAGAGCGTGCCGATGCGATCGATCGGCCAGTACGTGAAGAACGCGGTGCCGATGATCGCGGACTGCGGGACCGGTCCCCAGAAACGGCTGTCGTCCGAGACGCCGCGGTTGTCACCCATCATGTAGTAGTAGCCCGCGGGCACGGTGATCGTCGTCGGGAAGCTGCAGTAGGTGGAGCCTGTCGAGCACGGCTGGATGTAGCTGCCACGCTCCCGCACGCCGTCGCGGAAGACCTCGCCGTTGACGATCCGCAGGTGGTCGCCGGGCAGGCCGACAAGGCGCTTGACGTAGGTCTCTGAAGAAGTCCCGCCGTAGTCGCGATCGCACGCCTGCGGGTGACCGAGGCCCTGCTCGCGGCTGCCGCAGGTGCCCTCCGGGCCGACGTCCGCGCCGGCCGGTGGATGAAACACCACGATCGCCCCAAGGCCCGGGTGCGTGTCCAGCCGGTTGACGAGGATCCGCTGATGGATCTGCAGCGTCGGGATCATCGAGCCGCTCGGGATCTTGTAGGGCTTGACCAGCAGCGCCTGGACCAGCAGTGCCACGCCGATCGCGACGACGACCGTCAGCACCAGCTCGGCGACGTTGCGCAATGGCGAGCTTGGGCGCTTCCCCTCGCCTTCGCCCGGCGCCGGCGGATCGGTCATGCGGGCTGTGCGGCCGCGATCAGCGCCGGTGCGTACCCGCGCGCGGTCGCCGGGAATTCGCTGTCCAGCGACGCCGCCAGGGCGATCGCCAGCACGACGATCACGATGCTGCGCCGGATCAGCACGGTCAGACGCCGGCGCCCACGTGCGCCGGGGTCGCCGAGATGCATGCCGTCGCGGGTGAGCGTGCCGAGCTCGGTCTCGAGCTGGGTGAAGAAGTCGTTCATCGCGTCGCCAGCGCCGCTCTCAGTCGTGACAGCCCACGGCTGACGCGCTTGCGTACGACCAGCTCCGAGCATCCGAGCTCGCTTGCGATCTCGGCGTAGTCGCGCTCTTCGATCACACGCGCGCGCACGGCGGCCTGCTCGTCGGGCGGGAGCTCCGTCAGCAGCTGTCCGGCCGCGCCGTCGGCGCTCGCGGCCAGCTCGAGTACCAGGTCGATGTCATCGTCCTCGACGACCAGCGTCCCGGCGCCCAGCCGTGCCCGGGCGCGGGCATCGACCTGGCCACTGCGCAGACTGTGGCCGAGGATGTTGCGGGCGATGCCGATCAGCCAGCCCGTCGCCGCGTCACCGGCCGGTCGGTAGCGGGCTGCCGAGACCAGCACCGCGGCAAACACCTCGGCCGTCAGATCGGCCGCGAGGTCGGGGTCCCGGGTTCTGCGTACACACCACCCCACGACCGTCGCCAGGTGTCGCCGATAGAAGACGCTGAACGCGCGTTCATCGCACGCCGCGATCGCCGCCAGCAGCTGTGCGTCAGACCACCTCGAACGATTTCTCATCAGCACCATCATCAGGGGAATACCGGATACCGGTCCGGCTGTGACCGGATAGCGGATCGTCCGTTCCTACGCCACAGTTTGTCCCGGATGCCGTGCCGGTCGTCGTGACCGGCCGAAACCCAGCGACGACAATGACTGAACACCGGACATCGAGCAACCCTCCCGGGCGCCGCGCGCCCGAGCGCAGGCGTCGCGACGTACCCGAGTTGCTCGAGCTGCGACAGGAGACGACCGATCTGCGGCGCGCCAACTCGCAGCGCGACGCGCGGCGGCCGCGGCCAGCGCCGCGCCACCACGGCAGCTCGCCCCCGGCCCGCGCTCGCCATTCCCGCAGTTCCCGCCACTCCCGTCGCGCGCGCCGTCGCTGGCGTCTGCTCGCTCCTGCTGCGATTGCGCTCGTCGCGCTGGTGGTGATCATCGACGGGAGCTCGGCGACCACAGCCACGTTCGCGGTCCCGGATCATTCGAGCCTTGCCGGGCTGAGCGCACGGCAGCGGATCGTCTCGGTCGCGAACAGCCAGCTCGGCTACACGACCGACCCGTCAAATTCGTACTGCAACAAGTTCAGCGCCTATTGGGGCGTCGGCTCGCAGGGCTGCCCGGGCGCCGAGACCTCCGAGCAATGGTGTGCGGACTTTGCCGCCTGGGCCTGGCGGCAGGCGGGCGTGCCGTTCAGCTACGGCTTCAACGCGGGCGATCTCAACGCCGGCGCTGCGAGCTTCTACACGTGGGCGGTCTACCACGGGACCTGGCATTCGGCGGCGAGTGGCTATCGCGCGCAGCCCGGAGATGTCGCGGTCTACGGCCTGCGCCTGGGGATGTCGGACTCGGCCGCGCACGTGGCGATCGTCACCGGCGATCCGGCCGGCCGGCGCGGGCCGGACGTGATCAACGGGGACGGCGACCGCACCGGCTTCTCCGTGGTCGAAACGGGCACGGACCAGCTGCGCGCCGACACCGGGCACGGCCAGGGCGCGTTGCTCGCCGGGTACGTCAGTCCCGATTGACAAGCCGCGAGTAGGCCGTCCGGACCGGGTCTGGACGCCGGCAGCGTTAAATTGGCGCCCATGGCCGTGATCTTGGTGGAACCGATCGGGCCGCGTGAGTTCCGCGTGCGGGTCCGGGATGGCGGCTCCGAGACCACGCATTTTGTTGAAATTCCAGGGAATTTTGAGGCCGAGCACGGGTTGCCGGTGGTCGCGCCGGAGACGCTTGTCGAGCGCTCGTTCGAGTTCCTGCTCGAGCGCGAACCCGCGACTTCGATCCTCGGGAGGTTTACTTTGGACGAAATCAGCCGATATTTCCCTGTGTATCCGGGTGAAATTGCCCGCCGGTTGTCGTAAAACTTAGGTAGCTTTGAGCTCATGATTCGGATTCGTGTCTGCATAGCGCTACTCGCCGCCGGACTTTTTGTTCCGGCAACTGCGCTCGGGCACGTGGCCGCGAGCGGCGCACAGCGCAACGCGATCCTCACAGCGGCGGTGCATCAGGGCGAGGTCAGCAGCCGTCAGAAGACATGCCTGGTGGTCACGATTTCGACGGTCAACAAGACCTACGCGGCGCTGTCATGGCCGGCGCGGCTGACCCGGGCCTGCGCGGCGGTCGCCGCGCAGGGCATCATCGTCGAGCACGGTAGTGGCAAGGTCTGGTCGGTGGTTGCCGCCGGTAGTAGCTTCGTCTGCCCGATCAAGACGGTGCCAAGCACCGTCGCGCGCGACCTCGGCGTCTGTCCGTGAGCCTCGCGGCCGTCGGGCCGCGTAGCTGAATCAGGACCCTAGACCAGCGCGCCCTGGCGCTCGAGCTCGCGGCGAACCGACGCCGCCGGCGGCGCGCTGCCGAGCTGCGCCTGCAGTGCCGCGGCAACACCCGCGGCCTGTCCGGTCGCAAACGCGGTGCCCATCACGCGCAGCGAGCAGTAGGCGTCGCTGTCGCTGCTGACCAGTCGTCCCGCCGCCCAGAGGTTGTCGCGATCGATTGATCGCAGCGCGTCGAGTGGAATGTCGTAGAAGGCCCTGCCCTCGATCGGCGTGTACCTGGTCGAGCCGATCCCGTGGTGGGCCTCGAGCGGCCAGCCGCAGCGGGCGATCCCGTCCTCGGGGCGGCGTCGTGCCGACAGCACGTCGTCAGCCGTCACCTCGTAGCGGCCGACGAGGTGACGGGTCTCACGCACGCCGATCTGGGGGCCCGTCGCGACCAGGTAGGCATCCTGCCACCCGGGCATCGAATTCCGGAACGCGTTGAGGTAGTCCCACGCCTGGACGCGCGCCGCGGTCTCGGCGCGGGTCAGGTCATGGGCGTCGAGTGCGTCGACGCACTGATCGACGATCTGCATCGTCACCTCGCCGGTGAGCGGCAGCCGCGCGGCGGGGCCGTGGTCGCGCCCGAGCTGGCGCTCGTTGGCCGCGTTATGTGCGGCGACGGCCTGGCGCATCAACTCCGAGGAGATCGGTGCGTCGGGCTCGACACCGCCGATCCGCATGCTGAGCGTCGCGGCCTGGCGTTCGGCCGCCGGCAATACGACCAGGCTTGCGCCCGCCGCCTGCGCGAGGTTGCCGTCACCGCTGGCGTCTACGAACACCGCCCCACCGACGCGGCGCTCAACGCCCGCGGTGATCGCGACGATCTCTGTGATCCGCCTACCGCTGCAGCGCGCCGCGGCGAGGTAGCTGTGCAGGCCCAGCGAAACTCCGGCATCGGTGATCATCGCGTCGAGCGCCCGCTTCGTGAACTCGGGATCGATCAACACGACCGTGTTACCGGACCACTTGAACGTGATCTCCTCGTAGGCGCCGCCGCTGCGCAACCGCGCGAGCAGCTCGCCACCGACACCGCCGACCACGAGCTCGCGGCGCTGGTCGAAGAAGCCGCAGTAGCTCAGGACCGAACTCGCGATCGCGGCGCCGCCGAGGAACGGATAGCGCTCGATCAGATGCACGCTCGCGCCGGCCTGCGCGGCCCCGATCGCGGCGCCGATGCCGGCGCTGCCGCCGCCGACCACGACGACGTCATGGCGCTCGGCTGTTGGCTCGGGCCGCTCGGAAGGCACCGCCGTAAGCTACAAGCCGCCCACCCCGGACCGCATCTCAGCCACCGAGGTCCTCGGCTCGCGGAGTCGGAATCAGCCGCTCGGCCAGGGCGCGCGCATGCTCGTCGGGCAGTGAAGCGCGCAGTACCGCGTCGGCGGCCAGCAGCTGCTGCGGGTCGACACGCTCGGCCATGCGGCGGTTGAGCCGGGTGATGGTCGCAACGACGGCGTGGGCGAAATCCTCGCCGCGCGGCGTGAGGCTGACCTCGAGCCGTCGCGCGTCGGTCGTGGAGGTCGCGGTCTGCGCGTAGCCGCGACGCTCGAGGCCGCGCACCAGCTTGCGCGCGGCCTGACGACTGATGCGCAGTGCCTCGCCGATGCGAACGACCGGTTTGGGCCCGCGCAGCAACAGGCGGACCAGTGCGGCGTCGCTGCGGCGGTAGTCCGGAAAGCCGGCCTGAGCGAGCTCATCGGTCATATCGCGGACCCAGTATTCGCGGGCAAGCGCGAGCAGGTCGCCGAAGCGGTAAACGGAACTTGACTCGCTGGGCACTCCGCGGATAGGGTAACAGGCAACCGGGTGGCCTAATTTTCTGGAGGAGTCATGACACCCGATTCAGGTCTCGAATTGAACGAAGCGGTGAACTCGCGAACCGGTGGTGAGGCGCGGCACGCGGCCGGCGGGCGCGTGCCGCTGCCGGGGCTTGCGGCATGCGCACGGATCGTGCTCGCCGGTCTCGCCGTCTACGCCATGATCGACACGGCACTCGTGTTCCTGCGGCCGCAGTTCTCGATCCTGCACAGCGCCGAGAGCGATTACGGCAGCCTCGGAAGCTGGGACTGGCTGATGGATCTGAATTTTCTGCTGCGCGGCGTGCTCAGCCTCGCGGCCGTGCGAGCACTGAGACTCGCGATCGGTGGGCACGATCTGAGTTCGCGACTGCGGCTCGGCCTGAGGCTGCTGACGGCCTGGGCGCTCTGCTCGGCGCTGCTCGCGTTCTTCCCCGACGATCCGGCCGGGACGCCCGCACGCTGGCACGGCGACGTTCATCTGGTGCTCGCGTTCGTGGCCTTCTTCTGCGTTGTGGTCGGAGCGGTCATCGTCAGCCGCGGGCTGCGTGCGCTGCCGCGCTGGAGCCAGGTCGTGACGCCGCTGATGGTGCTCGCCTGGGGCGCGGTGATCCCGCTGCTGCTGCTGGGACACACCCACCTTCGGCGCCACTCGCTCGGTGGTCTCTACGAGAAGGCATTCCTCGGGATCGAGCTGCTCTGGCTGCTTGCGGCGGCGCTGGCCGCCGCTCGTTACCGCGAGCCGTCCTGAATCCAGGCGGCGCCGCGCGCGTTCCGCCCGGGGTCATAGGCTGTGGCGCGTGTGGAAGGCGAACCGCTGAGCGGCATCGATCTGACTGCGGCGCGCGCGACGGCGCGAGCCGCCGCCACGCGCTGGGGCCTTGAGCTCGAGCCGGAATTCCCGCTGGCGGCCGTGTCGTTCGTGGCACCCACGGGCTCGGCCGTCGTCAAGGTCGCGTGGGAGGGAGACGACGAGTCACTGCACGAGCCCGAGGCGCTCGAGCTGTGGGCCGGCGACGGCGCCGTGCGGCTCAAGGCCCGGCTCGGCCGGGCGCTGCAGCTCGAGCGCGCGCTCCCGGGAACCGACCTGGCGGCGCTGCCCGAGGCGCAGGCGACCGCGACGGCGGTGGACCTGGCGGGGCGCCTCTGGCGTCCGGCGCAGGAGCCGTTTCGTCCCGTGCTGCCCGCGGTTCAGCGGTGGCTCGCACGCGCCGCGCAGGATCAGAGCGCGCTCGTCGGGTTGGCGCTCGAGCTGCTCGCCGAGATCGCGCCCTCGGCCGAGTGGGTGGTGCACGGCGACTTTCACCACCACAACGTCCTGCTCCAGGGCGAGCGCTACCTGGCGATCGACCCGAAGCCGTACCTGGGTGACCGCGAATATGACGTTCCCGCGTTTCTCTGGAACCCGATCGGCAACCGGTTCGATGATCGCGAGCTGCTCGAGCGCCGCATCGCCGCGTTTGTCGCCGCCGGGCTGAGCGACTTCCGCATCCGCGCCTGGACCGTGATCCGCGGCGCCTACCTGCGGCCGAGCTTGGCCGAGCCGATTAGATCGCTACTTTCCGGTTACCTGTGAATCGAGCGCCCAAGACGCACCACATCCCGGGACCGGCCGGATGACGAGAGTCGCCTTTGTCACCTGCGCGGCGCACCCCGAGGGGATCGAGGACGATCAGCGCGCCGCCGAGCTGGTCGCTGCCGAGTTTCTGGTGTGGGAGGACGAGAGCGTCGACTGGCGCGCCTACGACCGCGTCGTGGTGCGGTCGGTGTGGGACTACACGAGCCGCGTCGAGGCGTTCCTGGCCTGGGCCGATGCCGTCGGCGGCGAGCGCCTGCGCAACACGCCCGAGCTGCTCCGCTTCAACGCAGACAAGCGCTACCTCACCTCGCTCGACGCTCCAACCGTCCCGACGACGCTGCTCGAGCCCGGCGATCCGATGCCCGGTTACGACACCGAGATCGTGATCAAGCCGAATATCTCGGCGGGCGCTCGTGACACCGGTCGCTTCATGCCCGAGGCCGCCGGCGAGGCGGCCGCGCTGCTCGAGCGGATCCACCTCACGGGTCGCGCCGCGCTGATGCAGCCCTACCTTGCGGGGGTCGACCGCGACGGCGAGCGGGCGGTGGTCTTCTTCGGCGGAGAGATCTCACACGTGCTGCACAAGCGGCCGGTGCTCCGCGACGCGGGCGTCGCTCCGCTCGCAACCGCCGCGCACGCCCCGGCGGCGATCATGCTCGAGCCCGATCTGGTGGTTCCCGGGACCGCCACTCCCGAGCAGCTCGAGCTCGCTCAGCGGGTCCATCAGGAGATCTCCGGCCGCTTCGGTGAGCCGCTGTTCGTGCGCATCGACATGGTGCCCGGACCCGATGGCTCGCCGGTGCTGATCGAGCTGGAGGCGATCGAGCCGATGTTGTACCTCGACCTGATTCCGGGCTCCGCCGAGCGCTTTGCGGCAGCGCTGCGGGCAGGCTGGAGCCGGCGGCCCTAAGCGGCGATGTTGAGCGGCTCGGGCGGCGTTCTCGAGGTGAGCGACGCGCCCAGCGAAGCGATGCACACGAGCCCGATGCCGAGGCCGTCGCGGAGCGAGATCGTCTGCCCGATCACGACCGCGCCGGCCAGCGCCGCAACGGCCGGTTCGAGGCTCATCAGCACGCCAAAGGTTGCCGTCGAGAGCCTGCGCAGCGCCTTGAGCTCGAGCGAGTAGGGGATCGCCGAGCTCAACATGCCGACCGCGACGCCGACGCCGAGTGTCCCCGGCACAACGAGCTTCCCGGCACCGGAGCCGACACCGAGCGGGAGCACGACCAGCGCCGCGAGGCACATCGCGACAGCCAGACCTGAGCTGTCGCTGAAGGCCCGGCCGAGCTGCGCCTGGAGCAGGATGTAGGCGGCCCAGCAGACGCCGGCCACAGCGGCGAGGATCAGACCTGTGGTGCTCGTGCCGCTCGCGAATCCGTTGCAGAGCGCGACGATGCCCCCGGCGGCGAGCACAGCCCACACCAGGTCCCGCACGCGCCGCGAGCCGGCGAGTGCGACGAGCAACGGGCCGATGAACTCGATCGTCACCGCGGTGCCGAGCGGGATCTTGCTGATCGCGTGGTAGAAGGTCAGGTTCATCGCGGCGAGCACCAGACCGAGGGCGCACGCGGCGAGCCACTGCCGCCGTGAGAACGCGCGCAGGTTGGGACGCCCGAAGGCCACCAGGATCACGCTCGCCGACGCGAGCCGCAGCAGACACGCACCGCTCGCACCGACCTGATGGAAGATCGTCGTCGCCCACGCGGCCCCGACCTGCACGGAGCTGATGCTCCCGAGCACGAGCGTGTGGACCGGTAGCCGGGGCGTGCGGTGCAGCGATTGCCGTGGCTTGGCGTAGGCGGCCATCGCTCGATTGTTCCGGTTTGCGTGGCGCGGGACCCCGGCAGGCCCCACCCGCGTGGGCCAGCTGAGACGATTGTGCGATGGGACTCTCGCGCACCGGACTGTTTGCACTCGCCACGAGCGATCGGTTCGAGCGGGCGGTGAGGAGTGTCCCGGGAGGCGAGAACGCCGCCTGGCGCGCTGCTTCGCGCTACGTCGCGGGTCGCTCAGCGGGCGACGCGCTGGCGGTCACCGAGCGCCTGCTTGCGCAGGGGCACGGCGTCAGCATCGATCTCTTCGGCGAACGCGTACATGACCCCGGCGTGGCCGACCGCGTCGTCAGCGAGTACGCCGCGCTCGCCGCGGCGCTGCCGTCACCGCCCGCCGACGTATGGCTGTCCGTCGACCTCTCGCATCTCGCGCTGATGGCCGACCCTGCGGCAGCCGTCACGCGTCTGGCCCGCATCGCGGAAATGCTGCCGGCCGGACGGCGCATCCAGATCGGCGCCGAGCAGGCGGGCGAGACCGACACGATCCTGCGCTGTGTGCGCGAGGTCGCCGAGCGTGGCCTCGCCGGCCGCATCGGCGCCACGCTGCAGGCCAACCTGCTGAGGTCGACCGCTGATCTGGAAGCGCTGGTCGACGCCGGGGTGCACGTGCGCCTGGTCAAGGGCGCATACGTGGAGCGAGCCGGAGCGTTGCCCTACGGTGAGCCAACGGACATCGCGTTTCTTGAACTCGGTCTTGGGCTCGCCAAGCGCGGAGTCCCCTGGTCGGCGGCGACCCATGACGGCCGCTTGCGCGAGGCGCTGTTGCACGCCGATCCTTCGCTCACGATCGAACACCTGCTGGGAGTGAGACGTGACGTGCTCGATCGGCTCGTCGACCGCGGCGTGTCGACGCGTGTCTACGTGCCTTACGGCGCCGATTGGTTCAGGTACTGGATGCGACGCGTCGCCGAGTCTCGCGGGGCCTGAGCGGGTATGTACCTCGAGCAGATCTCGCTGATCGTCGACGACTACGACACGGCGATCTCGTTCTTCGTCGACAAGCTCGGCTTCGATCTCGTCGAGGATTCGCCGGCAACGAGCTCGAATGACGGTCAGCCCAAACGCTGGGTCGTGGTCAGGCCACCGAATGCCCGCAGCGGCATCCTGCTCGCGCGGGCCACCGGTGAACGCCAGTCGCAGGCCGTCGGTGAGCAGTTCGCCGGTCGCGTCGGGCTATTCCTGCGGGTCGACGACTTCGGCGCCGCATACGAGCGCATGCGGCGGGCCGGAGTGGAGTTCGTCTCGCCACCTCGCGGCGAGGCCTACGGGCAGGTCGCGATCTTCCTTGACGTCTGCGGGAACCGCTGGGACCTCCTCGGTCGATGAACAGAGGCTGAGCGTCGCGGCGGCCTCAGCTCTGCGCGTCGAACGGTGGGTAGGTCTCGGTGAGCAGGAACAGCAGCGCGTCGGCTCGAGTCGTGTACGCGAGCGAGAAATTGAGCGCACTCTGCAGGGACTCGGGCTGGCGGCCGGTGATCACGATCGTCACCCACGACAGAAACGCGACGAACCCGATGATGATGCTCATCGCGTAGCGGATGACCATCGCGAGGATCGCGTAGATCATGCGAAACAGGACCTTGAGGCGGCTGTACTTCGGCGACGGCGGCGCGACGTGCACCCGCACCGGATAGCCGGCGTCATCGCCACCGCTGAACGGCGGGTAGCGGTCGACTCCGAGGTAGAGGTACGAGGTCACGCGCGTGATGTAGCGCAGGAAGCCGCCCGTGAAGTTGTACAGCGATTCGGGCCACCGTCCTGTGAACAACAGCGCGAACCAGGAGATGATCCACACGACGTAGAAGGCGATTGAGTAGAAGAACGCGAACAGCAGGTGCGGCCATACGAGTACGTACCGGAAGAACGTGCTCAGGCGACTGCGCCGCTTGACGTAGTCCATCTCGAAAGTGACTGGATATGACATGCCCGAAACTCCCCCCTGAGTTTGATTGCCGCTTGCGGCGCGGATCATATCCGCGGGTCCGACGGCCGCTGCGCACCGAGTGTCCCTCAGCTCACCTGCTTGGCGACGGCCAGCACGTTCTTGGCGGGGAAGTTGCCCATCACCGTGACCTCGCGCTTGCCGACGACGATCGTGACCGTGGTCGTGGGCGTGCCGTTCCAGTGACACAGCACATCCTGGCCTGCCGCCTTGCTCTGGATTGTGAGCGCGGTGCCGGCCCCGGACTTCAGCGATCCGGCCGACGGGCACTTCTTGATCATCGCCGCCTGCGCGCCGGCGGCACCAGGCAGCGCAATCAGACAGACGACGGCGACCACCGTCACAGCCATCGCAGTGACGCGCGTGCACTTCGGATCCCGGTCCAGACGGTGCATCAGACGCCCCTTCAATTGGTTTGCGAACACTCCCGTGTGCCGGCTCGGTCTCCCACAGAATCGGAACCGGGCAGCGACAGTTCTGCGCGGCTCCCGGATTGCGAGGCTGTTGGGTTGGGCGTTCGCTGCCGATGAGGGAATGTGTCCCGTCTTCGCGTCGACCAGACAGTCACTTTGAGCATTGATGAGGTGCCCGAATCGATCGAGTGCCGGGTGCTCGAGATTCAGGGCCCGATCAGCCGGCTCGCGTATCGCGACGAGCTACCTCCCAAGGCGGTTGGGGCGTTGGTCGTCGGCTCTCCCGGATACGTCGTGTTCGATGAGTTTCGGACGCCCGTCGGCCTGCGCGTCAGCATCCGTGCGCGCCCGCCATACCTCGACGTGGCGGTCACCGACGGAGTCGAGGTGCCCGAGCGGCGGGGAGGCGAGCGCGTCAAGCTCGTGACTCGCGCGCGGATCATCCGCCTGGAAGATGCCGACTCGCCCACGGAGTGGACATACACCGTGGATGTCAGCGAACGCGGCGCCTTGCTCCGCCACCACGCGGCGTTCGAAGAGCTTCATCGCTTCAAGCTCGAGCTGATGTTCGGCGACGATCCGCGGCCGGTCACCGCCCAGGCGGAAATCGTGCGACGGGTCGACGACGCGGTCGGCGTCGCGTTCGAACCGGGCTCGGCGCGAGATGCGACGCGGCTCGGCGAATACCTGATGGGCATCCGCCACCAGCGGCGCCTCGCGGCTCGCGACTGATTGCTCAGGCCGAGGCCTGATCTCGCACGAACACGCCGATCAGCTCCTGCGGCGCGTCGGTCATCAACGCGCCGCGAACTGGGCCAACACGCTGTCCATCGTCTCCATGATCGAGACCGACTCGTCGAGGCTCATCAACGGACTCTCGAGCTCATTTGCCGCGAGGCGACGCGCGACCTCGTCGGCCTGATGGCGCAGGCCGCGGCCCTGATGCTCGGAGCTGACCAGCGTCGGCTCGCCGACTCTGGGGATCAATCTGACCGTGGCCGGCGCGTAGAAGTCGCCGTCGATCTCAATCCGTGCCTCGGTACCGACGATCGAGGCGGTCGTTGGGCTCTTGGCCCTGAGCGTGCAGGTCAGCACCGCCTGCGCACCGCGCTCGTACCCGAACAGCATCGATATCTGCGCGTCGACCCCGGTGAACGCCGGATCGCCGATCGAGACGATCCGATCGGGTGTCCCGAGGACCATCGAGGCAAACGACACCGGATAGATGCCGAGATCCAACAGCGCTCCGCCACCGAGTGCCGGCGCGAACAGCCGGAACTCCGGATCCTCGGCAAACCACTGGCCGTGATCAGCACTGACCGTGACGATCTCACCGAGCGCGCCCTGCGATAGCCAATCTCTGATCACCGCGATGTGCGGCAGGAACCGCGTCCACATCGCCTCCATCGCGAACAGCTGCCTGTCGCGGGCGACGTCGACGACTTCCCGAGCCTCGGCGGCGTTCATCGTGAACGGCTTCTCGACGAGCACCGGCTTGCCGGCCTCGAGCGCCAGGATCGCGTTATCGCGATGCATCGGATGCGGAGTGGCGACGTAGACGACATCTATCTCCGGATCGGCGACCAGCGAGTCGTAGCTCGGATGCGCACGCTCGACGCGGTGCTTTGCGGCGAAGCGGTCCGCAGACTCCTGGCTGCGCGATCCGACCGCCGCGACGACGCCCGATCCGGTCAACGCCAGATCGGTCGCGAACGTGTCCGCGATCCCGCCCGTTCCAAGGATCCCCCAGCGCAGTGGCGCGTCAGCCGTCACGGCCGAGGATTCTAAGTTGATCGCTTAGCGCCCGCGCCAAGCGCGGCCCGCCGCTTGCCCGGGCTCGCTCATGCCGGCTGATCCAGCAGTGCCGCCAACCGCCAGCGCGAGCCGCTGCCGGCGAGTCCGAACTTCCCGTAGACGTGGGCCAGGTGGGTCTCGACCGTCTTGACCGAGACGAACAGGTTCTGCGCGATCTCGACGTTGCTGAGACCGTCGCAGGCGAGCTTCGCGACGCGCAACTCGCTCGCCGTCAGCGACTCGATCCCCTGCTGCTCGCGCTTGCGACGCCTGCCACCGGCCGCCAGCAGCTCCTGCTGGGCGTCTTCGGTCAGCCGCTCGGCCCCGCAGATGATCGCCAGGTCGAGCCCCGCGCTCAGCATCGAGCGCGCCTCGCGTGGCTGGTTGCCGCGCCGCAGGGCGCCGCCCAGCGCGACCAGTGAGCGAGCGTGCTCCAGACGGCTCGGACCGCGCTCGAGCACCGCCACCGACTCACGCAGCGACTCGATCGCGGTGTCGGCTCGCGCCTGCACGATCCCGACTGTCCGCAACGCGATCCCGATCGGGCGTGCGAGCCCCGAGTCGCGCGCGAGTCCCAGGTCCTGCTCGGCCAGCGCCAGCGCCTCCCCGGGATCCTCGCCGGCCAGCGCGAGCGCCAGCGCACAGCGCCAGCCCGAGATGACCGGGCCGAAGCCGAGCGCGCCAGCGGTGCGCCCGGCTTCCCGCAGGTCCTCGATCGCCGCGGCTCGCTCACCGCGCGCGAGACGCAGCCGGCCGCGCGCTTCGATCAGCATCGCGCCCGACCAGGTGGGCAGGAACTCGGGGGGAACGGGTGTGTTCTCGATAGCCGCGCCAGCGGGCGCGGCGTCCGCACGCTCGAGCAGTACATCCACCAGATAGAGCGCGATGTTCGCGATCAGCATCGCCATCCCCGCCTCCTGCCCGAGCGCGAGCAGTGTCGCGAGGTCGGCCTCGGCGCCGATCAGGTCACCGCGCCGCGCCCGCAGCCAGGCGCTGCCGGTGACCGTCATCAGCCGCCCGAGCGTCGAACCCGAGCCGCGTGCCGCGCGCTCGGCCTCGGCGATCAGCTGCTCGGCCTGCTCGAGCTCGTCGATGATGATCGGCAGCGACAGCAACATCGGCATCGCCCAGCCGCCACCGCCCCGTTCCTTGAGGAGTCGCTCGCCCCGCTGGGCGAGCTTCAGCTCGGCCCGCGCCACCTCGATCCGCCCGCGGTAGGCCGCCTCGTTGGCGATGATCGCCGCCGTCGCGTTCGCTCCCCAGTTGTCGCCCTCACGCGCGATCCGCTCGAACTGCCGGCGGTTCTGGTCGAAGCTGGCGATGCGGCGCGCGTCGTGCAGCTCGAGTGAGGCACGCATCGCGGCGATGTCGGTGACCGCCTCGGGGTCGTCGGCGAGGTCGCGTCCGGCACGGTCGATCAGCTCGGCAGCGCGCTCCCATGAGCCCGAGAGCGCGAGCGTGTAACCGAGCTCGACTGCCACCAACCGGCGCAGCTCGGGGTCGTCGAGGGTGTCGTAGGCCTCACGCAGGTCGGCGATGCAGCCGGGGTCGCGCAGGGTCGCGCGGGCGAGGCCGAGTCGTGCCCGCAGTGTCGCCTGGCTCGGTTCCGGGGCATTCTCGGCAAGCGCGCGCTCGAGCCATGCGGTTGCCTCCGCGGGCGCCGCGCGCAGCAGCGCCGCCTCGGCAGCGCGGAGATGGGTGATGGCGACGTGACTGGAGCCGGCCGCTGGCAGCAGCGTCAGGTGGGCAACCGCGACCTCGGGCGTGGCGCCGGCGGCGAGCAGCAGCTCGGCGGCGCGGGTGTGCAGGCGATGGCGCTCGCCGAGCGGGATCCCGTCGTAGACGGACCGGCGCACGAGTGGATGCACGAACGTCAGCGGATCCTCGCTGCTGAGCACCTCGATGCGGCGCAATCCGTGCGCGAGCGTGCCCGCCGTCGTGCGATCGATGCCGGCGAGCTCGGCCGCGATCGGCAGCCGCGCGCCATCGCCGAGAATCGCCATCGCCCTGGTCAGCGCCGCGGCTTCCGGCGCGACCTGCCCGGCGCGGCGAAGCACGCGCTCCTCGAGGCTTGCGACCGATGCCGAGATCACCGTCGCCCGCGTCGGGGGCTCGGCTTCGGGCAGCGCGCGCAGCAGCTCGGTGAGCAGCAGCGGATTCCCGCCCGAGGCCTCGTGGCACGCCTCGGGCACTCCGGCCGCGACGTCGGGCCAGATCACCGCGAGCAACGCGGCCACGGCGTCGGCGCTCAACGGCTCGGGCTGCAGGCGCAGCGCGCCCGGGCCCTGACGCAACGCATCGAGCAGCGCGGCGGGCGCCGCCGGCTCCGCCGGCCGGAACGCCACCAGTAACGCGGCGCCGAGCTCATCGATCCGGCGCGCGAGGTGCTCGAGCACCTGCAGCGAGGAGGCATCGCCCCAATGGGCGTCGTCGACGACGATCAGCAGCGGTCCGCGCGCACAGAGCCCGGCCACCAACCAGAAGATCGCGTGCGCCGCGGTGAATCCATCGGCGAGCGTTCGGGTCGGTTCGCCGAGGCCGAGCACCTGCGCGGCGGGGGCCGCGGCGCCCGCCAGCAGCTCGTCGCGTGCCGGCTGATCGATGCGGCGCAGAGGCGGCTCGAACAACTGACGCAGCAGGCCGTAGGGCTGCTCGCGCTCGAGCTCCCCGCCGCGGGCTCGCAGCACCGCGATGTCCGCAGCCTGCGCCGTGGTCACGGCCTCACTCAGCAGGGAGCTCTTGCCCGCCCCGGGGCTACCTTCGATCACAACGACCTGGCCACCGCCATCGCGGAGCCGGCCAAGTGCCTCCGTGAGCGCGTGAATCTCCGGTTCGCGTTCGAGCAGTGCTCCCGATGTCGGGTCCGTCCTCAGGTCCTGAATCCTAAACGACGCTTAAACCAAAGTTCGGGGTTGACCCTGATGCAAGCGCGGGCGTGAACCCGCAGGATCAGTTTGCGTGCGGGCAACTGGGACAGGGGGGCTGACCTGGATGCTGGGCCGGGGCTTCGCGATCGCGATCGCGGCCGTAGCCGCGCTCCTGATGATGGGGAGCGCGGCGCGGGCCGCCGATCCGTCGCTGATGGGGCAGTGGCACCCCTGACGACGATCAACTCGGCCGCCGTACCACTACGACGGGGCTGTCGATCAGCCCTGGTGGCCGTTCGAGTGCGGGAACCAGCTGGCGCCGAAGACACTGCCGTCCTTCTCGGGCGCGAACGGGATGCCGGCTGAGATCGCGCGGGGAGCGATCACCAGCGCCTGCGCCGCGCGGTTCAGGCCAAGCACCAGCAGGATCGCGCTGGACCCGGCGACCAGGTGCGCACCCGACAGCTCACCGATCCCCGTGATAACGATCCGGCTGACGACCAGTCCGCCCCACAGCCACAGGCCGCGCTTCGGGAGCTGCGCCCACAGGTGGCCGTCGCGACGCTCGAGGCGCGTCATCGCGCCGAGGCTGAGCCCGACGCCGATTGCGATCACCGCGCTGAGTCCGAGCAGCACCACGTCCGTCGCGTTCACGTGCGTCTTGCTGCCACTGATGTCGAGGAACCCGATCACCGTCAGCGCCGCGGGCAGAACCACCAGCCGCTTGCCCGTGACCGAGCTGCCGACCACCTGCCGCCCGGTCACGTAGACGATGATTCCGATTGCGGCGAGGACCGTCAGGACTGACATTTCAGAAGCCTCCAAAGCGGGTTGCTTGACGCCTACGGACGCTATGGGCCGGCAGCTCGATGCACATCGCCCCACGGCTTGATTCGTGGGTTGAGCTCGGGTGGAGATCGGGTGGAGGCCGCGTCGGAGTCCGCGGCCAGCGAGGCCGCATCGCGGCGCGCTTTGCACCGTTTGAGCCCGATGCGGACACTAGTTGGTGTGCAGCCGCTGCCAGACCGGATCTCCGGCCGCCCGAGAGCCGAGTCCGATTCGTCGCTCTGGCAGCAGAGCCTTGCCGGTGACGGCGACGCGTTCGGGGAGCTGTTCGACCGCCACCGCGAGCGCGTGTTCGGCCACGCCTGCCGGCTGGCGGCCACGCGTCAGGACGCCGAGGACGTGATCGCCGCCGCGTTTCTCGAGCTCTGGCGTCTGCGCCGGCGTGTCCGTCTCGTCGACGGGTCGGTGTTGCCGTGGCTGCTGGCGACGACCACGAACGTCGGCCTGAACGCCGCGCGCTCGCGGCGACGGTACCAACGCCTGCTCGAGCGGCTCCCGCGCGTCGGGGAGCAGCAGGACATCGCTGAGAGCGCGCTGGGAGCCGATCCGCGGGTGCGGGACGCGATGCGGTCGTTGCGACCCGTGGACGCCCAGCTGCTCGCGCTGGTGGCGCTCGAGGGGTACTCGGTGGGTGAGGCGGCGGCCTGCCTGGCGTTGAGCACCGAGGCCGCCCGCGCGCGCCTGCATCGGGCTCGCCGGCATCTGCGCGAGCAGTTGAGCCAGAGCGAACGACTTTTGATCGAAGGGGAGGGCTATGCGGGCTGAATTGGATCCGGAGTTCGCGGCCGCGCTTCGCGGCCTGTTGGTCGAGCGTGTCGATACGAGCGCCGGCCGCCGGCGGCGCTTCAGGTGGCCTCGCACGATGGGGCTCAGAGTCGGGCTGGTCGCAGCCGTGATCGCGGCGGGCGGCGGCGTGGCGGCCGGCACCGGTCTGCTGTCGCTCTGGCCGCCCGGGGGCCCGGTCCTCACTCCGCTCGCCGCGCCCGTGACCGTGACCGGAAGCGGCACCCAGACGATCAGCCTAGGAGCCCAGCCGGCCGGCGCGAACGCGATCCACCTCGAGTTCTGGTGCCTCACAGGCGGAGCGTTCACATTCGCAGATGGATCCAGCACGGACTGCCAGGATGCGGCGGGGCCCTCGGACGTCACGAGCGCGACGCTTCCGCTGACAGCTGGGCAGGACAGCACCGTCATCACCGCCGCTACCGGCCAGCGCTGGCGGGCAACGGCAACCTACGTGTCGGCGACCGTCAGTCCGTGGCAGACGAATGCGAGTGGTCAGACCTATGGGGTGGCCAATCAGAACGGCAGCCCCGACCTTGTCGACGTGATCGCGACCAACGGTCGCCAGGGATATGCCTACGCCGGCCAGCTGCAGAGTCCGCTAGCCACCAACCCGTCGCAGGCGGCGACCTGGGACAGCCGCCCCGACCGCATCATCACCGTGTACAAGTCGGACGGGAAGACCCCGATCGGGGTGTTCGACGACGGGAAGTAGGCGATACGGTGAAGCGATGAAGCGCGACGCCCGGATCGTCTATTCGACACTCGACGGCGACCTGCGCAAGGCGCCCGACCTCGGGCTCAGGGAGCGTCGTGCCGACGGTGACCGCGTCAAGGTGCGTCGTGAGGTAGCCGGGCGCCGCGGCAAGGCAGTGACGACAGTGTCCGGGGTGCCGGTCGACGATGCCGGGCTCAAGCGACTCGCAGGCACACTCAAGAAGCGCTGCGGCGTCGGCGGATCGGTGAAGGATGGCGTGATCGAGATCCAGGGCGACCACCGTGACGTCGTCGTCCAGGTGCTGGAGGCGGAGGGCTACAAGCCAGTGCTCGCCGGTGGATGATGCGCGTCGATAAGTGGCTCTGGACCGCGCGACTGCTGAAGACGCGTTCGCAGGCGACCGAGGCCGTCAAGGGCGGCCGCGTCCACGTCAACGGGATCGCCGTCAAGCCGAGCCGTGAGCTGGTCGAGGATGACCGGCTCGAGCTGACCGTCGGACCGATCCGGCGCACCGTGATCGTCCGCGGCGCGGCCGAGCGCCGCGTGTCGGCTCCGGAGGCGGCGAAGCTCTACGAAGAGACCGAGGAGAGTATCGCCGAGCGCGAGCGCCAGTCCGAGCTGCGTCGTCTCGGCGGGCCGGTCGATCTCGGCGGTCGCCCGACCAAGCGCGACCGCCGCCGTTTCGACGCCAGGCCGCGTTAGCTACCCGCGGCCGGCGGCGGCCGCGGCCGCGGGTGTCACCATGCGGCGCAGCCGTACTGGTCGGGGACCGATACGCGGTAGCGCGCGATCAGTCTGTCGGCGACGTGGATCTGCATGATCATGCCTCGGCGCGAGACCGCTCCCGGCTGCTGCGGGGTGCCGCCGAATGCGACGAAGTTGGCGCGACTGATCCCGAGGCTGTCGGGATAGTCAGAGCCGAGGACGCGCCAACCGCCGGCTTCGCAGCCGGCAACCCGTGACCACTGCGCGTAGTCCCTGGGCAGTTTGAGCAGGGCGCGGTGTCGCGCCCGGTGGTGATGCCTGTGTCGTGGTACGGCATGCCGGTGTTTCGGTGCGACATGCCTGGCCATGTGGGCTGCCGGTGAAACGGCGGCCGTGAGGAGCGCCACGAGCGCTCGGAGCTTGAGGAACTGCATAGATTTGACCGCGCCCAGCGAACGACAACTACGTCCTACTCGCTCGCCCGCAGCGCATCGCGGGCCGTCGCTGAGCGGTGGCTCACCACCTCCTGATTTGTGATTGCACGCCGGCTTTTCGCCGGCGCCGTACCTGCGAGCGGGAACTCATCCCGCGTTTGTCTGAAGTTCGG
>DATASU010000184.1:0-5747 GCA_036269095.1 Solirubrobacteraceae bacterium | reverse complement strand
TTCCTCGAGCGGATCGTGCTTCCGGACCAGCTTGGATCGAGCGACCCCGAGTCGGCGATCGAGCGCACTGAACTGTGTCTCGATACGCGCAAGGTCCTCTTTGGTGAGTTGGGCACGATAGGCACGGATCACTCGCCGCGCAACGTTCGGCAGTGTCATTCGGCCGTTGTCCCCGCGGGAATCACGGTCTCGACGAGGCCGCTGACCACGTCATAGACGTGCGCCGAAAACGTCACGCGCTTGGATATCGCCGGCGCGTCACGCAGACGGCCGAGATGGTCAACGACCGTGACCGCGGGGGCGATGATCGCGTCGGCCCGCAGCCGCGCCTCGTCGCCACCGATCCGCTCGGCGTAGCGCCGGCGGAAGCCGTCGTCGGCAAGCGCCCCGGTCCCACACTGCGTGTGGTGGATCAGGGCGACCTCGAACAGCGGCCCGTCGGGCACAGCCAGCTCGGCGAGTTGGCTGATGTAGGCCACGTTGTTGATCACCTCGGGGGTGACCAATCCGCCGGCGTTGCGAAGCACCATGGCGTCGCCGAGCCCGAGCCCGAGGAAGTGCGCAGGATCGGTGCGCGGGTCAAGACACGTGATCACGAACAGGCGCAGGCTGGGGAAGACGACGGCGCCCCGGTGACTGCCCGCGGCGGCGAACGCGTGGTTGCGCGCGGTCGCCTCGCGAAAGTTTCCGCCGATCGCCTGTCCGTCGTCGACGAGCTCAAATCCCGTCGCCCGGCTGATGTCGCTCATCGCCGGAGGCCCCGTTACGCCGCGACCGGCGCGGGCCTGAGCTGCTGGGAGCGACTCACCGCGCTCTGGTTTCGCAACGCCAGCAGTGATCTGAGGTGCAGCGCGAACAGCAAGGGCACTCCGAACGTCGGGACGATCGCAAGCGGCAACTGGCTGTTGAGCGACGCCGACGGGCTCACCGATATGACCTTGTAGGCCGTCAATCCGCCAAGGGCGAGGGCGTTGATCAGGTCGAAGGCGCCGAGGGCGTTGTACCAGAGCGCGGCTCGCGCCCCGGTCCCCTCGGCGAGCTTGCGCGTGATCCATGGGGTGGCGATTCCGACCGCGATGTCGCCCACGCCCGCCGGCACCGCGAACAATGCCGGGAGCTTTCCGAGCAGCATCGCGATGATGAAGACGGCGCCCTCGATGCGGAACGCGTGCGGCAGCATCAGCCGCGACAGCGTGCCGGGCGCGTTCAGCGCGCCGGCCACTGCTGGCAGGCGCGCCAGCAGCATCAGCGAGCCGAGGAACCCGAGCACCGCCACCGGCAGCCACGGGACTCCGTGACCGAGGCGGGTGTGGTAGCCGCCCTGACCGGCGATCACGCTGGTGCCCGCCAGCCAACCGCCGAGCACGACGACGGCGCCGATGCCGATCGCCGCGGCGCGCCGCGGGCCGAGACCGACGTCGACCGCTCCCCGATACAGAACGTAGGCCGTCGCCGCGGCCATCGCCGCGATCGTTGCGTACGTCACGACCCACAGATAGATGGGCAGAGTTCCCATTCGCGCCTCCCAGGCTTGAAGCTAACTTGCATGACGCAAGTCAAGCTAGCGGGAGGATCTAGCTTTTGTCAAGCAAGCTGGCTATGCTGAGGCCATGCTGCAGCGCGACTACCCCGACCAGGTCTGCTCGATCGCGCGCTCACTCGAGGTCGTCGGCGAACGCTGGACGTTGCTGATCCTGCGTGACGCACTGGTCGGCCTGACCCGATTCGACGAGTTCCAGGCGAACCTCGGCGTCGCGTCGAACGTTCTCACCAGCCGGCTCAAGCGACTCTGCGATGAGGATGTGCTCGAGCGCGTCCCCGACCCCGAGCGCCCGGGCCGGCCAAAGTACGTGCTGACCGACAAGGGGCGCGAGCTGGCGCCGGCGCTGATCGTGCTCATGAAATGGGGAGACCGCCACTACCCCACCCCCGGCGGCCCGCCGAGACTGACCCTTCACGCCGGTTGCGGCGGCAACGTCGGAGCGGATCTGCACTGCGAGCGCTGCGGCGAGCGGCCCGGTCGCGGCGAGATCGAATTGAAGCCCGGCCCGGGTGCGGCACGCGGCAAGCACGCCAGCGCGTGAGGACCGGCCGCCGTCGAGATTTACGGCGTGATCAGCCGCTGAAGCGCGGGCGCCAGCTGGCCCACCAGCTGTGCCGCGTCAATTGACGCCGTCGGCTCGACGGCCAGCAGGTAGCGGCTGAAGATGATGCCCGAGACGGCCGCTGCGAAGGCGGCGGCGCGTGGTTCGGCGTCGGGGCCCTCGAGCCGCGCGGCGATCGGCGAGATCAGCTCACGCGTCACGGCCTCGGAGAGCACCCGGCGAAAGCTCAGGTCGGAAACCGCGAGGCTCGCCGCCGCGGCAAGCGGCTGGCCGCTCCGCGGGTTGTCCCAGACGGCAAAGACACGCGTCAGCACGCGCTGCGCAAAGTTGTCGAGGTCGCCAAGCTCTTCCGCGACGATCGTCGCCGGATTGGTGGGCAGCTGCAGCGCCGCCGCGAACACCCCCTGCTTGGAACCGAAGTAGTAGCTCACGAGCGCGGCATCAACACCGGCCGCGGCCGCGATCGAACGCATCGAGACGTCGTGGTAACCGCGCTCCAGGAACTGCTCGCGGGCGGCCTCGTGGATCCGATCCTTCGCATCGGTCTTGCCGGCGGGCCTACCCCTCGACAAATTTTTCTTCATCACTGTTGAATTTTACTCCAAGGTCGTGCATGATCTTCCTCATCACTGATGAATTAGCTCTTCCGACCCGGGACAACGCATGAACACAACACCGCTCGCATCCCAATCTGCCTCAGCTGAGACGCGCGGACACGGCAATGTCGTGATCGTCGTCTGCCTCGCGCTGGCAACCGTCGTCTCGGCGATGGCGTCGCTCAACGTGGCACTGCCGGACATCGCCAGGAGCACGCACGCAAGCCAGACCGACCTGTCCTGGATCATCGACGCCTACTCGCTGCTGTTCGCCGCGCTGCTGCTGCTCGGCGACCGCTACGGCCGCCGGCGCGCACTGATCGCGGGGCTCACGATCTTCGGGGTCGGCTCAGCGGTTGCGATGACCGCACACTCGACCACCGAGCTGATCGCACTGCGTGGCGTTCTCGGCATCGGCGCGTCGTTGGTGATGCCCGCGACGCTTTCCACGATCACGAGCACGGTCCCCGGCGATCAGCGTGCCAAGGCCGTCAGCATCTGGGCCGGCGTCGCGGGAGCCGCGGCCGTGATCGGGCTGCTGGCAGCGGGCACGCTGCTGCATTTCTTCTCCTGGCAGGCGGTGTTTGGGCTCAACGTGGTGCTCGCCGCCGTTTCGCTGCTCGGCACCCTGCGGTTCGTGCCGGAGTCCGCCGACCCCGACCCCACGCCGCTCGATCCGGTCGGGGCGCTGGTCTCGTTCTTCTCGCTGGTCGTGCTGATCTTCACCGTGATCGAGGCGCCCGACAGCGGCTGGCTGGCCGCGAGAACGCTCGGCGGCTTTGCCGTGGCGTTGGCGCTGCTGGCAGCCTTCATCGTCTGGGAGGCGCGCCAGGAGCAGCCGATGCTCGACCCACGACTGTTCCGGCGGGCGCAGCTCTCGGCCGGTAGCGCGTCGATCTTCGTGCAGTTCTTCACGTTCTTCGGATTCACGTTCATCGTGCTGCAGTACCTGCAGATCGTGCGCGGCGACTCCCCGATCCTCGCTGCCGTCAGCGTGCTGCCGATGGCGGCGACGATGGTGACGGTCAGCCGCTTGGCGCCGCGGCTCGTGGGTCGGTTCGGCGCGCGGGCGACGTGTGCCACCGGCCTGATGCTGATCGCCGCGGCGATGACGATCCTCTCGCAGGTCTCGACGCACAGCTCCTACCTGCTGTTCGCCGGCGGTCTGGTGGTGCTCGGAACCGGGATGGGTGCCGCGATGACGCCTGCCACGAGCGGCATCACCGATGCACTCCCGATGAATCAGCAGGGTGTCGGCTCGGCGCTCAACGATCTGTCCCGCGAGCTTGGCGGCGCCCTCGGCGTCGCCGTGATCGGCAGCGTGCTCGACGCGGTCTACAGCAGCAACCTGACCGTCCCGGGTGCTCCTGCGGAGCTCGTGGCTCGTGCACGCACCTCGCTCGGCGTCGCACAGAATGTCGGCGGCACGGTGGCCGCACACGCCCACACGGCGTTCGTCGCCGGGCTCAATGTCGCGCTGCTGTGCGGAGCCGCCGCGGCGATCGCCGCCGCGATCGGCGTGCTGAAAGCGATGCCGGGTCGCGGTCGTACGGCCGCGGCGGGGTTGGCGACAGCGTCATGAGCGCGACCCGCCGAGCCTCCGTTTTCTGCTGCTAGCCTGCGGCGTCCACGCCCCGGAGGGATGGCAGAGCGGTTGAATGCACCGGTCTTGAAAACCCGTCCGATCGCTCATAGGCGCCCATATTTGCGGGCGCTCCGGCGGCAAGGGACAGTCGTAGGGACCGAAAAGCACTTCGGGCGGCTGGGTGTTCTTCAGGATCTCCGCGATGAGCTCCGCCCTCGTGCGCGGTGAGAAGCTCGCAGCCGCGCGAAGTGCTTGCTGCTGCTGTTCGAACCTCTTTCCGGCTGCGATCGCTTCCAGCGCAAGCTCGAATGCACGGCGGCGGCCAGCGCGGTATGGGTGCTGGATGACGAGCTGCTCGCCGGCCAACAGCCGCTCCACGATCTCGCGCTGCCACGGATATAGCTCGAGGCCGAGCCGTTCGATGATCTCGTCGAAGTCAGCCATCGGGCTGTTCCTTGACCGACGTAATTTTCAGCATGTAATCGCTGAACTCAAACGCATCCCCGGTCTCAGTCCAACCTGTAACTACAACATCCGCCGGGATCTGTTTGTAGTCCCGATAGCCGCCGTTGATCCACTTCGTGATCCAGACCGTGATTGGCCGTGGCCCACCGATCGCAATCGGAGCGCCCATCCCAATGATTCGCTCCGGCTCGGGTCCGAAGTGAAAGCGAACGCCATATCCGTCGCCAAGGGGCACGCCGTCAACCTTGGCATTGACGCCCCAAACGATTGTCTCGCTCATGAAGCCTCCTCCCCAAGCGATTGCTCTACGACCGCGATCAAGCGGACGGCTTCTTTGAGCTGCTCAGCCCGAGAGTCTTCAATCGAAGCGAGTAGATCGCGAGCATCGAGCGCCGCGGTCTTTGCCGGCCGCAATAAGCCGAGCGACACTTGGTGTGCGTACTGGTAGTCGGGTGTGGTCTCAGCGCGCTCGGCCTCAGCGGCCGCATAAGCATCCAGGGCGCTGTCGACCACTGCCTCGATGGACTGCCATGCCGCTGTGCCAATTGGTCCGGAGTCCAGCAGGTCGTTGACGTTGAACTCTCGTCGGTAGGTGACCCGAGCGGCCGCCATGGCCTGTTCACGAGGGTCGGGCATCAGCTTGCGAGCCTCCGCAGAACTGAGAGATCCGACTGGCATTTGGCGATTGCATAGAGCTCGAAGACGTGAGCCAGCTCGCCTGTCGGAGATGCCTCCCAGATCGCCTTCGGATCTATCTCTTCGCCGGTCTGCCGCTTGAACTCAGCGGCGATGAACTCGCACATCTGCTGGCCTGTCAGAGGCGCTTCAGGATCGGCGCCGATCACCTCCGTGAAGTCAGTGTCCAGCTGGCCAGCGATACGGTGGATCTCGCGCCACTCGCCCTGGGGCCCGTAACACCGTTCGATCACCCACTCGACTTCGTCGAAGTCGATGCTGATGCGGATTGGCCACAGGATGGTTGGCCCGAATTCCTTC
>DATASU010000183.1:0-13689 GCA_036269095.1 Solirubrobacteraceae bacterium | reverse complement strand
CCGCTCGGACTCCGATCTGCACACGTTCGGGTTCGAGTTCAAGCCCTGGCGCAGTGAGAACGCGATCGCCGACGGCGCCGAGATCCTCGAGTACATCCGTGAGGCCGCCGGCGAGAACGGGATCGAGGATCACATCCGCACGGGCCGCCGAATCGTCGCCGCGAGCTGGTCGAGCGACGCCGCCCGCTGGAGCGTCGATGTCGAAGACACCGACGCCGGCGAGCGCAGCCAGATCATCTGCAGCTTCCTGTTCGCGGGCACCGGCTACTACCACTACGACGCCGGCTACACCCCCGAGCTTCCGGGCCTCGCCGGCTTCGAGGGCGAGGTCGTGCATCCGCAGCAATGGCCGCAGGACCTCGATTACGACGGCAAGCGCGTCGTCGTGATCGGCAGTGGCGCGACCGCGGTGACGTTGATCCCGGCGATGGCGCGGCGCACCGCACAGATCACGATGCTGCAGCGCTCGCCGAGCTACATCATGTCGCTGCCGCAGCAGGACCCGCTCGCCAAGCTCGCCGGCCGCGTGTTCGGTCCCGAGCGCGGATACGCGCTCACGCGCCGCAAGAACATCGCGCTGCAGACAGCCTTCTACAGCTTCTGCCGGCGTTTCCCCAAGCCGGCGCGCAGGCTGATCCGCCGGCTGACGATCAGGCAGCTGCCCGAGGGCTATCCCGTCGACGAGCACTTCCGCCCGCGCTACGACCCCTGGGATCAGCGCGTCTGCATCGTTCCCGGCGGCGACCTGTTCAGGGCGATCCGCAACGGCAGCGCCGAGATCGTCACCGACACGATCGCCGGCTTCAGCGCCGGCGCCATCCGGCTCGGCTCCGGTCGCGAGCTCGAGGCCGACATCGTGATCACCGCCACCGGCCTGCGGCTGCTGCCGCTCGGCGGCATCAGCTTCGCGGTCGACGGCCACGCGGTCGAGTTGCCGAGCACGCTTGCGTACAAGGGCATGATGCTCTCCGGGGTGCCGAACTTCGCCTTCCTGGTCGGCTACACCAACGCCTCCTGGACGCTCAAGGTCGGACTCGTCTGCGAGCACTTCATGCGGCTGCTCAGCTACATGGACGCGCACGGCTATGACCAGGTCACCCCCATCCCCGACCCGCCGGCGCTTGCCGCCACGCGCCCGCTGCTCGACTTCTCGGCGGGCTACGTCACGCGCGCGGTCGGCGACTTCCCGCGGCAGGGCGCGCGGGCCCCGTGGCAGCTCGCGATGAACCCGAACGTCGACCGTGCGGTGCTACGTGACGGACCGGTCGAGGACCCGGCGCTGCGCTTCGACAGGAGCCCTGCGCTCGAGCGCACCGCGCCGGTGACGATCGACGAGCCGCTCCCGGCGGCAGCGGCATGACGCCCGCGATCCACGCACCCGAACCGCCGGGGCCGCCGCTGCGCGAGACCCCCCACTGGCTCGGCCAGATCCAGCGCGACGTGCTCGGCAGCTTCGATGCGCTCACCGACGAGTACGGCGACGTCGCGATGGTGCGGCTCGGGCCGCGGCGGATGATCGTGTTCCGCAGCGCCGAGGCCGCGCGTCACATTCTCGTCGGCGCGCAGGATCGCTATCCCAAGGCCGAGAACTTCAAGCTGCTGCGCACGGTGCTCGGGCTCGGCCTCGTCACCAGCGAGGGCGAGGTCTGGCGCAAGTCGCGGCGGATGGTGCAGCCGCTGTTCGCCAAGCGCCACCTCGGCGCCTACGCGAACCACATGACCAACGCCGCGGCAGCCGCACTCGACCGCTGGGAGACGAGCTGGCCCGCCGACCAGCGGATCGACATCGACAAAGAGATCCTGCAGGTCGGGCTCGACACCGTCGGACGCGCGCTCGTGACCCACGACTTCGGCGAGCGCGCGGCGCCGCTCGAGCAGGCGCTGGCGGCGGCGCTCGACGAGATCGGTGAGCTGAGCGGCCATCCCGGCGTGCTCGTCGGCCAGGAGTGGCGGCGGCTCGGCGCCGTGCGTGCGGCCCAGCTGACGGTCCCCAAGCGCTGGCGCCGGCTCAGGCACGCGGGCGCGACCGTCGACAGCCTGATCGCGCCGATCGTCGAGGACCGCATCGAGCACGGCCAGCGTGACTACGACGACCTCGTGCGGTTGCTGATGGAGACGGTCGACGAGGAGACCGGCACCACGCTCTCGACGCGCCAGGTGATCGACGAGGTCAAGACCTTCATCGCCGCCGGCCACGAGACCACCGCCCACGGCCTCACCTGGATGTTCCTGCTGCTCGCGGAGAACCCCGCGGTGCGTGCGCGGGTCTATGACGAGGTCGACCGGGTCCTGCAGGGCCGGCGCCCGACCGCTGACAGCGTCGAGCAATTGCCGCTGCTGCAGGCCGCCTTCCTCGAGGCGATGCGCATCTATCCGCCCGTCTGGGCCGTCCCCCGCTTCGCGGCGGAGGAGGACCAGATCGGGGAATTCCGGATCAAGCGTGGCTCACGCATCATGATCTCGATCTGGTCGATGCACCACGACCCGCGCGTCTTCCCGGATCCGATCGAGTACCGGCTCGAGCGCTGGCTCGACGACGCCGACAAGCACCGTCCGCGACTCTCCTACATGCCCTTCGGCGGCGGCCGCCGCGCCTGCATCGGCCAGGGCTTCGCGCTGCTGAACGCGGCGGTGCTGGGGGCGATGATGATCCAGCGCTACGAGTTTGACCGCGCCACCAGCGGCCCGATCGCGCTGGAACCGACGGTCACGCTGAGACCGCTCACCGGAGTGCCGATGATCGCCCGGCGCCGGCGCCCGCAACCGATTCTGGAGGTAGGAAACGATGCAACCCAGACCGTCAAAGCGTGAGCTTCTGAGACAGCTGCCCCCGGGCCCGTCGTTGCCGCCGGCGCTGCAGCTGCTCGGGACCTGGCTGCGCCCCGGCATGTCGATGGTCGCGCTGATGCGCCGCTACGGCCGCCGCGTCACCGTCAACATCCCATTCCAGCCGCCGCTGGTGATGATCTCCGACCCCGACGAGGTCAAGGAGATCTTCAAGCTGGCGCCCGACGTCGCCCATCCCGGTCAGGGTGCGCGGATCCTCGAGCCGATCCTCGGCCGCTACTCGCTGATCCTGCTCGACGAGGACCTGCACCTCGAGCACCGGCGGCTGCTGCTGCCGGCGTTCCACGGCGACCGCATGAAGCTGCTCGTCGACCTGATGCGCGAGCTGACCGACGCCGAGCTCGACACCTGGCCGACCGACACACCGGTCGCGCTCCACGAGCACCTGCAGGCGCTGACGCTCGAGGTGATCCTGCGTGCGGTGTTCGGCATGGAGAAGGGGCAGCGGCTCGACGACCTGCGTGAGGCGGTGGCGGGAATCCTGGCACTCGCCGACCGCCCGCTATCGATCATCCTGCCGGTCGCCGACCGCTACCTCGGCTGGGTGCCGACGATGCGCGAGTTCAAGCGCCTGCGTGCGCGCTCGCGCACGCTGATCTTCGACGAGATCCGCGAGCGTCGCGCCGCATTCGAGCGCGGCAGCGCCGATCGCGAGGCCCGTGACGTGCTGGCGATGATGCTCGCCGCCCGACACGAGGACGAGTCACCGATGAGCGACCAGGAGATCCACGACGAGCTGATGACGGCACTCGTGGCCGGGCATGAGACGACCGCCTCGCAGCTGGCCTGGACGTTCATGCACCTCGCCCGCGACCGCCGCGCCGCGGCGCGTCTGAGCGACGAGATCGAGGCCGGCGCCGGCGACGCCTACCTGACCGCGACGATCAACGAGAGCCTGCGCCTGCGCCCCGTCCTCCCCCAGGTCGAGCCGCGCTACCTGCGCAAGCCCGCGACCATCGGCGGCTTCGACTACCCCGCCGGGGTCGCGCTGATCCCGGCGCCGTACATGCTCCACCACGACCCCGAGGTCTATCCTGAGCCGTTCGCGTTCAGGCCCGAGCGCTTCCTCGAGAACAGCCCCGGCACCTACACCTGGATCCCGTTCGGCGGCGGCCGCCGGCGCTGCCTCGGCGCGGCCTTCGCGATCCAGGAGATGAAGATCGTCGTCAGCGAGGTGCTGCGCCGCTTCGCGCTCGAGCCCGAGCAGCCGGCGGGCGAGCGCACGGTGCGCCGCAGCATCACGACCAGCCCGCGCGAGGGCGCCACTGTGATACTGCGTGACCGTCGCATCGGTGGGATGGGCGGGTCCAAATCCACCAATGCGGTGCAGGTGCCGGCGGAACTGGCCGCGTAGCGGGAGGACGTTCGATGAGCAAGGTCATCAGCAAGGTCTGTGTCGTCACCGGCGCCGGTTCGGGCATCGGGCGCGAGCTCGCGCTCGAGCTCGCGCGCCGCGGCGCCCGCGGCGTGGCGGTCTCCGACGTCAACGACGAAGGCCTGGCCGAGACCGCACGGCTGATCGAGGCGCAGGCGCCGAGCGTCGCGGTGCACGAGCAGCACCTCGACGTCGCCGACCGCGAGGCGTTCATCGCCTATGCCGAAACCGTCGCCGGCGAGTTCGGGGTCGTGCACCAGATCTACAACAACGCCGGGATCGCCTCGGGCAAGACCGTGCTCGACGCCAGCTTCGCGGTCTACGACAAGGTCATCGGCGTCAACCTGTTCGGCGTGATCCACGGCACCAAGGTGTTCCTGCCGCAGCTGATCGCCTCCGGCGACGGGCACGTCACGAACATCTCGAGCCTCAACGGCTACATGGCCCAGGATGAGCTGAGCGCCTACTGCGCGACCAAGTTCGGTGTGCGTGGCTTCACCGAAGCGCTGCGGATCGAGATGCTGCGCGACAGGCTGCCCGTCAAGGTCACGGTCGTGCACCCCGGCGGCGTCAAGACCAACATCGCGACGGCCGGCCTGGAGCACGCCGAGGCGCTCGGCTACGAGGTCTCCGAGCACGAGCGCCGGCGCGTGCAGGCCTACAACGACAAGCTGCTGCGGATGCCGGCGGCCGAGGCCGCGCGCATCATCATCGACGCCGTCGAGCGCGACAAGCCGCGCGTGCTGGTCGGCAACGACGCCAAGGTCGTCGACCTGATCGTGCGCAGCTTTCCGGTCAGCTACACGCGGGTGACGCTCGGCCTCGGCAAGCTCGCGAGGATGGCGAAGTAGAGCCCGCGGACACGCTCAGGCGGGCAGCCGGCGGATATGCCGGTAGAACAGGGTGACGGCGCGCGTGATCGCGATCTTCTGGGCCTGGGTGGTTCCGTGCCAGATGACGCCAACCGTCAGCAGGTATCTGGCCCTGAGGTTGTTGGCCATCAGCTGATCGAGCGCCGGGAACCACGACGCGTTGTCACCGAGGCCGTGGATGCCGATCGGCGGCCTGAAGCCCTTCGGCACCGGACCGAAGATCTGTTCCGCCTCGACGACCTTGCGCATCAACCGCCAGTGCGCCTGCGGCCCGTTGTCGACGTTGACGGTCAGGGACACTTTGCCCGGCGGACCGCCACGGTGCGCGTGGGCGATCAGGTAGTTGCACTGCGGCATGCCGTTGGTGGCCAGGAACTGGCGGTCGCTGATGCTCGTGGTCTTCACCCCCAGGCGCCTGGCGATCACGCGGCGCGCCGAGGCGAGGCAGACGACGAACTGTGGCGGCGGAGTCGTCGTCGTGGTGCTCGACGTGGTGGTGGCATCGGTCGTGGTGGTGGTCGGCGTCGGCGCTGTCTGCGTCAGCGTGACCGGCACGGTGTTGAGCGGCGCCGTCTCGGTCAGGGCGACGCGCGCGCCGTTTGAGCGGCCGGCGACGGCCGCCAATGCCGGACCGCCGGCGCCGGCACAGATGACCGCGAGCGTGATGGCAACAGTCCGGCGCGTGCGCATCGGCGCCCTAGGTCTCAGGCGCCCGCCGCACCACCGGCGGCCAGCGCCGGCTCGCGGGTCTCTGCCCGGTGCGGCACCAGGCGGATGAACACCGACTTGGAGGCGGGGGTGCCGCTCTCATCGGCCTGGCTGTCGAGCGGCACCAGCGGGTTCGTCTCCGGGTAGTAGGCGGCGGCGCAGCCGCTGGTCGTCGGATACGAGACGACGCGGAAGCGGCTGACGCGACGCTCGACACCGTCGTCGGCGATCCCGACGAGGTCGACGACGTCACCGTCGGCGATGCCCAGCCCGGGCATGTCATCGGGATTGACGAGGACCACGCGCCGCCCCGCGTGGATCCCGCGGTAGCGGTCGTTGAGCCCGTAGATCGTGGTGTTGTACTGATCGTGCGAGCGCATCGTCTGCAGCAGCAGCGCACCCTCGGGGACGTCGAGCACGTTCAACAGGTTGGCCGTCATCCGTGCCTTGCCGGTCGCGGTCTTGAAGGTGCGCCCGTCGCGCGGCGGGTGCGGCAGCGTGAAGCCCTCGGCGATGCGCTCGTTGAATCGCTCGAAGCCCGGGATCGCGTCGGCGATCAGCTCACGGATGCGGCCGTAGTCGTCGGCCAGCGCGGACCACCTGAGGTTGCCCCGGTCGCCGACCACCCGTTCCGCGAGCTCGCAGACAATGCGGATCTCCGAGCGCAGATTCGCGGAGGCCGGCTCGAGCGTCCCGCGCGAGGCGTGCACCGCGCTCATCGAGTCCTCGACCGTCACGAACTGCTCGCCGCCCGGCTGCAGGTCGCGCTCGGTGCGCCCGAGCGTCGGCAGCAGCAGCGCCTCCTCACCGTGCACCAGGTGCGAGCGGTTGGGCTTGGTAGCGACGTGCACGGTCAGGCGGCAGTTGCGCAGCGCCTGGGCAGTTGTCTCGGTGTCGGGAGCCGCGGACAGGAAGTTGCCGCCCATCGCGAAGAACACGTGCGCGCGCGCGTCGCGCATCGCGCGGATCGCGTCGACGACGTCGAAGCCGTGCTCGCGCGGGACCGGGAAGCCGAGCGCGCGATCGAGGTTGTCGAGCAACGCAACCGGCGGCTTCTCGAAGATGCCCATCGTGCGGTCGCCCTGCACGTTGGAGTGGCCGCGAACCGGGCAGAGGCCGGCGCCGGCACGACCGATGTTGCCGCGCAGCAGCGCGAAGTTGACGACCTCCCTGATCGTCGGTACCGAGTTCTTGTGCTGGGTCAGGCCCATCGCCCAGCACACGATCGTGCGCTCGGAGGCGACCGCCATCTGCGTGAACTGCTCGATCTCGGCGTCGCTCAGCCCGGTGGCGCGGCGCACCTCATCGTCGTCGAGCGCGCGCAGGTGCTCACTCATCTGCTCGAAGCCGTCGCAGTAGCCGGCGATGAACTCGTGGTCGATCGCGTCGCGCTCGATCAGCCGGCGGTTGACCGCCTGGAAGAAGGCGAGGTCACCGTTGACGCGGATCGGCAGGTGCAGGTCGGAGAGCTCGCGACCGAGGCCGAGCATTCCCCGCGGTGTCTGCGGATTGTTGAAGCGCGTGAGACCGGCCTCGGGCAGCGGGTTGATCGAGACGATCTTCGCGCCGCGCGACTTGGCGACCTCGAGCGCGGTCAGCATGCGCGGGTGGTTGGTGCCGGGGTTCTGACCGACGATCACGAGCAGGTCGGCCTGGTGGATGTCCTCGAGCGTGACACTGCCCTTGCCGATGCCGATCGTCTGACCGAGCGCGGAGCCGCTCGACTCGTGGCACATGTTCGAGCAATCGGGCAGGTTGTTGGTGCCGCAGGCGCGCACGAACGCCTGGTAGACGAAGGCGGCCTCGTTGCTGGTACGTCCCGACGTATAGAAGATCGCCTCGTCGGGTGAGTCGAGGCCGCGCATGTGATCGGCGATGATGTCGTAGGCGGCATCCCAGGAGACCGGGCGGTAGCGGTCGTCACCGGGAGCCAGATGCATCGGCTCGGTCAGCCGCCCGAGCTTGCCGATGAAGTAATCGGAGTGGGCGTCGAGCTCGGCGATGCTGTGCGTGGTGAAGACGTCCGCGTCGGCGCGACGAGTGGTCGCCTCCTCGGCCACGGCCTTGGCGCCGTTCTCGCAGAACTCGGCCAGGTGACGGTGGCCCTCGGGGTCGGGCCATGCACATCCGGGACAGTCGAAGCCCTCATGCTGGTTGAGCTCGGTGAGCGTCTTGTAGGTGCGCGACGGGCCCATCTGCGTGAGCGCGTGGCGCATCGCATTGACCACCGCCGGTACACCGGCCGCGTGGTGCTGAGGACCGGTTACGCGACTCGGAAGATCGTCGCCGTGGTCATCATGCTTGGACATTGCTCTCCCTTCACCGGACTCGCGTCCCTGGGCTGAGCATACCCCCGGAGGGTTGGGTTCAGGCGGCGATCGACTCGAACAGCGCGCCAGACGCCTCCTGCGCCCAGAGCAACGACTGCACGTAGAGGTCGCCCGCGTTGGCGACGAGCAGCTTCGCGTCGCCGAAATAACCGGCCTCGAGCGAGGTGGCGGCGTCGAGGATGCGCCCCATCGGGCCGGCGTGACGCAGCAGCGCGACGCGCATCTCGTTGGGGAACGGCAGTTCCTCGGTGACTTCCTCGAGCGACACGTCGAGCATCGCGTCGATCAGCGAGAACATCCCGAGCGTGAACAGACCGGCGCCATCCATCCCCGACGCGAGCCCCGCCAGTTCGCAGAAGCGCGCACGGATCAACGCGGTTGAGGTCAGTTCGGGGGTCTTGCCCTCGATGCTGCCCATCACGGTCAGCGTCGCCCAGCGACGCACGTTCTCCATACCGAGCATCACCAGCGCCTGGCGCACCGAGGTGACCTCGTAGCGCAATGAGAAGAACGCCGAGTTGATGTAGCGCAGCAGACGCAGGCTGAGCGGCAGGTCGTGCGCGATCAGCGGCTCGAGCTCATCGAACTGGAGCTGCGAGTTCTGCAGCGCCGAGATCACCTGCAACATCGAGCCGGCCGTCAGCTCGATCCTGCGCCGCCGCAACAGTTCGGGCTTCTGGTAGAAGAAGCCCTGGAAGAGGTCGCAACCGAGCGCTGTGCAGTACTGATGCTCGTCCTTGGTCTCGACCTTCTCGGCGAGCACCTGCACCGGGTAGGGCTTGAGGCTCTCGACCTCGGCCGAGAAGCGCTCGCGGCCGAGCGCGAGATAGTCGAGCTTGACGATGTCCACGAACTCGAGCAGCGGCACGTAGTCGGGCGAGAACTCGAAGTCGTCGAGCGCGATCCGGTAGCCCTGCTCCTTGAGATCGCGCACGCCGGCGATCAGCTCATCATCGATCCTCTGGCCCTCGAGGATCTCGAAGCCGGCAGCGGCCGGCGGCAGCATCTTGCCGATCCCGCTGAGCACGGACTCGCGCGAAAGGTTGATCCAGGCGATGTACGGGCCGACGATGCGCTCGAGGCCGATCTCGGTCAGCGCATTGAGCACGACAGTCGCGGTTGCGGCCTCCGCGTCCAGCACGCGGGCATCGCCGTGATCCTCCGCGCGGAAGAGGATCTCGTAACCGACCACACCATGTCCACGGTCAAAGATGGGCTGGCGCCCGATGAAGACCTCGGAGCCGTTCGACACCTTCCACTCCTGGGCTATTTGCTGTACGTGGCTCATAGCTCAAATGCTGCGCAGATCGCCCGACACGCGGGCCCCCGGTCTGCGATCTTCGTAGCCCGGCTATTGACTGTTGCATTCGTCATCGGCTTTACGAGCACAAACTTGATCGTCTGCTGACCTGCCTGTCATCTGCACGACTTTCGACATCTCCTGTATTCGGGGCGGGTTGTCACGCACCTTTTGCCGACGCGAGGCGTTAAAAGAGTTGTAAGAACCAGTCCGATAAGCGAGACGAACGTCCGATACAAGGGCAGGGCTGTCGTATCGTCGGCAGCGGCTCACCAGCAGATGTCCCTCAGTCACCGAATCTCTGCCCACCGCCTCGCACCGGTGTTGATCGCGACGCTCGTCATGCTGAGCGGTCTGACCGCGCGCGCCCAGGCCGCGACGAGCGCACGCAGCAGGTCTGCGATCCGCGCGAGTCAGCCGGCCACGGCCGCTGCGATCTCCGGCGATCTGCTGAAGGCGACCGGCCACAGCGCGTCACAACTGACGACGCGTGCGGCGTGCGGCTCGGCCCCGGCCGGGCGCTTCCGCTGTTACGCGCGCGTGCTGACGGTCAGGAGCAGCGGGCGGTCGGCGTCGCTGCTGCGCGCGCCCCACGCTGCCTCCGCAAGCGCGCGGCAGGCGGACGCGGCCGGCACGGCACCGCAGGAGTACACCGCCGGCTACCTGCAGTGGGCCTACGACACAACCTGGCTCTCGGCCAACCGCGGGGCGAGTGACACGGTCGCGATCGTCGATGCTTACGGTGACTCCACCGCCTACAGCGACATGGAGCAGTTCCGCAGCGCCAACGGTCTGCAGTCACTGCCGACCTGCGGCGGCACGGTAACCACCTCGTGCTTCGAAGTCGTCAGTCAGAGCGGCTCGACCTCGAACCTGCCGACCAACACCAACGATGAGACCGGTTCTTGGAATATCGAGGAGTCACTCGACATCGATGCCGTCTCGTCACTGTGTCCGCTGTGCAAGATCATCATGGTCGAGGCCAGGAGCGACGATGACCGCGGCCGCGCCGATCTCGAGACCGCCGTGTCCGAGGCGGCCGCGCTCGGCGCCAACCAGATCTCACTGAGCTGGGGGGCCGATGTCGCCCCGGACGCCTCCGCCTACAGCTCTCCATACTCGTCGATCAGCTCCGCGGCGATCCTCGCCGCCTCCGGCGACGACTCCTACCAGGGCTCGAACGTCAGCTACCCCGCCGCGCTCCCGGATGTGACCGCCGTCGGCGGGACCTCACTCGCCGCCAGCCCCGCCGCCACCCGCGGCTTCGGCGAATCGACGTGGTCGGTTGAGACCTGCTCGGGCGACGCCACCTGCGCGACCGAGTCGGGCTGCGACACGTCACAGGCCATTCCCGTCTATCAGGACGTCACGACCGATTGCGACGGTCGTGCCTACAACGACATCTCCGCCGACGCCGATCCGCAGACCGGGCTCGAGATCTACGACTCACAGTCCGGTGATGAGGGCTGCGACAACTCGAGCCACATGTGCATCATCGGTGGCACCAGTCTGGCGACGCCACTGACGGCCGCGCTCGAGGCGCTGACCGGCGTCTCCGATACGACGCCGGCCTGGACCTACAGCGACGCTCCGCTGCTCAACGACATCGTCTCCGGGGCCGATGGCAGCTGCCCCTCGGGCTCGTTCCTGATCTGCAATGCCGCCAGCGGGTGGGACGGTCCCACCGGCAACGGCTCGATCAGCGGCGATCTCACCAGCGGCGGTCCCGGGCTCGGCGGCGCCGGCAGCTCGGGCGCCAACGCCACCGATGTGACGCTCTCCGGCGGCCTGTATCCGAACGGCGAGTCGACCAGCTACGACTGGCAGTACTGGCCAAGCGATCAGCCGGCCTCGTCGGCCGCCGGCACCACACCGGCGGCTGTGGCCGGCAGCACGCTGCAGTCGGTCTCGAGCACGATCTGTGGGTCGCTGACGCCGAGCACCACCTACGACTACGACCTGGTCGCCACGAACACCAGCGGCAGCGAGACCGGCTATCAGGGGTCGTTCACGACGGCGGCCACCGAGTCCGCACCGACGACCGCCTCGACGCCGGCGATCAGTGGCGTCGCCGAGGACGGCACGACGCTGTCCGGCAGCGCGGACTGGAACGACGCGAGCTGCAACGCCGCGCCGAGCTATGCCTGGCAGGAGGCATCGAGCAGCGACGGGCCATGGACGACGGTCGGCACCGCGCAGACCTACGCGCTGACCTCCGCCGACGACGGTCAGTACCTGCGCTTTGCGTCGACCACGAGCAACACGACCGGCAGCACCACCGTGACCTCCGCGGTGATCGGCCCCGTGGCCGAGCCCGACAGCACGAGCCAGACCACGACGACCACGAGCACCACGCCGACGACGACGGCCACGACAGCGACCGCATCCACGACGACGAGCACGCCGACGGCCGGCACGCCGGCAACAACCGCGACGGGGTCAGCGACGGGCGCGGCGACCGCCACGACCACGGTGCGCTTCTACCGCTGCGCCCGCACCTGCACGCTGATCAACACGCACGGCGCCAAGACCTACACACCGCGGAAGGCCGACTACGGGCACTACATCAAGGTCGTCACGACCGTGGCCCGGATCGCCGGCAACACCGAGACCAACACCGCCAGCACACGCTGGGTCGGACCTGTGAGCGCGCGCACGGCGGGCAGCATCGGGATCCGCAGCAGCGCGCGCGTCGCCTCCGCGATGGTCGTCAGGGGCTCGACCGGTATCGCGCTGGCGCAGGTGCGCGTCGCGCAGCGGATCGCCGGCAAGCTGACACTCGTCGTCCGCCGCCGGACCGGCGCGGCCGCGCAGGTGTGGGCCTACGTGCTCGCGGGCGGTCAGGTGGTATCGGCGACCACGGCTCGCTCGCTGAGCCGTCCCGCGACGCTGAGCTTCACGCTCAAGCGCGGTCAGACGATCAGGCTCGTCGCCGTCAGAACCTGATCGGACGGGTCGAGCTCGCGCACGCGCGAGAAGTGCAGGTTGCGGTCCTCGACCGGGCCGTCACGCAACACCCGAGCGTCGGTCTTGAAGCTCATCGCCAGCTCCCAGGGTGAATGCATCCCCTGGCGTGGCAACTCGTTCAGCGCCCGCTGGACGTAGCCGGCCTTGAAGTCGAGCAGCGGCCGCGTCGGCATGTTCGGGTAGGGGAGCTCAACCACGCAGGTGTCGGCTCCGAGCTCGTCCATGTGCGCCAGCAGCCTGCAGAAGTGCTCACACACGAGTCCGACCTTGAGCGTCCAGGAGGCGTTCGTGTAGCCGATCAGGAACGCGAGGTTCGGCAGGCCGTCGAGCATCATGCCGCGGAACGCGACCTTCTTGCTGATGTCGACCGGCCGACCGTCGATGTCCATGTCGATCGCCCCGAACGCCTGCAGCCGCAGACCGGTGGCGGTGATGATCAGGTCCGCCTCGAGCTCCTCCCCCGAAGAGACGCGCACGCCCTTCTCAGTGAACGTCTCGATCCGATCGGTGACGACCGTTGCCCTGCCCTCACGGATCGAGCGGAACAGATCACCGCTGGGAACGAAGCACAGGCGCTGATCCCACGGGTCGTAGCGGGGCTTGAAGTGCAGGTCGACGGGATAACCGTCGGGCAGCTGCTTGATCGTCAGCTTGCGGATCAGCTTGCGTGCCTGCGTGGGGAACCGCTGGCAGAACTTGTAGAGCCCGGTCTGCAGCAGGATGTTCTTGCGCCGCGACCACGCGTAGCCGCGCTCCGGGCCGAGCCGGCGCTGGAGCATGTTGGCGATCGGGTCCTTGCGCGGGAGCGACATGACGTAGCTCGGCGAGCGCTGCAACATCGTCACGTGCGCAGCCTTGTCGGCCAGCGCCGGCACGAGCGTGACCGCGGTCGCGCCGCTGCCGATCACGAGCACGCGCTTGCCCGCGTAATCGAGGTTCTGCGGCCACTTCTGCGGATGTACGACCCGTCCGCTGAAGTTCTGCAGCCCCGGGAGCTCGGGCAGATATCCGGCGTCGTAACGGTAGTAGCCGGTGCTGGCGAACACCCAGTCCGCGCTCATGCGCAGCGGCAGCGCACCGGTCCGCTCGACGGTCGCGAACCAGCAGGCGTCAGCCGACGACCACGACAGCGAGGTGACGCGGTGGTTGGTGCGGATGTGATCCTCGATCCCGTTCTCGCCGGCGGCCTCACGGATGTACTCGAGGATCTCGGCGCCGTCGGCGATCGCGTTCTCACTGCGCCAGGGCTTGAACTCGAACCCGAACGTGTGCAGATCGGAGTCCGAGCGG
>DATASU010000182.1:0-1576 GCA_036269095.1 Solirubrobacteraceae bacterium | reverse complement strand
GTAACCGTTCAGGGGCTCGGAAACCTGGATCATCTCGATCGGTTGTGAGTTCGTGATCGGCGGTGATCGCAGTCCGCACGGAAACGTGATCTACGTTGGGTGTTGGACGCGCAACGCCGCATCGCCGAGCTGGAATCCGCGCATGCGGATGAGGTAGCGCGCAGCCAGCGGCTCGAGCAGCAGATCGGTCAGCTACTCGAGCAACTCACGGCGCTGACGCAGCGGGTGGCGGAGCTGACCGAGCGGCTGGGCCAGAATTCGCGAAACTCGCACTTGCCGCCGTCGAGCGATCCGCCGGGCGCCGCTGGCAAAGGCGGCGGCCAGCGGCCCAAGAGCGATCGCCCGCGGGGTGGCCAGCGCGGTCACCGCGGATCGCGCCGCGAGCTCGTCGCCGCGGACAAGGTCGACGACGTCATCGACCTCTATCCGGCCGAGTGCGAAAACTGCTGGGCGGCGCTCCCCGAGCACCCGGACGCGGGCGCGAAGCGGTACCAGTGGATCGAGGTGCCGCCGCTCCGGCCATACATCAAGGAGACCCGGCGGCATGAGGTGAGCTGTCCGCGTTGCAGCCACAAGACCCGCGCGGCCTACGACGAGCGGGAGATCCCGGCGTCGCCGTTCGGCCCGCGTCTGATGGGCATGGTCGCGCTACTCACCGGCGTCTATCACGTGAGCCGGCGCCGCGCGGCCAAGCTGCTATCGGATCTCGTCGGCGTCCCGATCTCACTCGGCGCAGTCAGCGCGGTGGAGGCGCGCGTGTCCGACGCTGTCGAGCCCGCGGTCGCCGAGGCGTGGCAGCGCGTCGAGGGCGCACCAGTCAAGCACACCGACGGCACGACCTGGCTCAAGGCCGGCGCGGTGCTCGCGCTGTGGACCATCGCGTCGGCGGCAGCAACGGTGTTCAAGATCGTCGCCGACGGCTCGCGCGCGACCCTGGCGCCGCTGTACGGGGCGTTGCGCGGCATCTTGGTGAGCGACCGCGCCACGGCGCTGTCGTTCTGGGCGATGGATCGCCGCCAGATTTGCTGGGCGCATCTGCTGCGCAAGTTCGTGGCGTTCTCCGAGCGCGCCGGACCGAGCGCCGAGTTCGGCCGACAGCTCCTCGACTACACGGGCCTGCTGTTCGACTACTGGCATGACTACAAAGCAGGCAAGCTCGACCGCGCGACGTTCCGCGCGTGGATGGCCCCAGTGCGCGCGCAGGTCGAGGCCGTGCTCAAGCGCGCCGTCGCGTCCGACATCGACCACCTCGCCGGCTCGTGTGCCAACATCCTCGAGCACCGCGTCGCGCTATGGACGTTCGTCGACGTCAACGGCGTCGAGCCGACCAACAACCACGCTGAGCGGGAGCTCCGCGCGTTCGTGCTGTGGCGCAAGCGCAGCTTCGGGACCCAGAGCGATCGCGGCAACCTGTTCGCCGAGCGCGTCATGACCGCTTCAACGCTCGCGAGAACAGACCCACCCGTGCTCGTGAGAAGTGGGCCAGGCCGTGCCGTCGGATCGCGGAGCGAGTTGCGAGCGTAGCTGCTGGTCGCGAAGCTCGCGAGCAATGAACGCGCGAAGGATCACGGCCCTG